>JALTKX010000122.1 GCA_027006055.1 Calditrichia bacterium
TCCGCGACATGGGTTTTCCCGGAGAGATGATTGCCGATATAAAGCGGCGCATGCAACGTAGCCAGTTTAAGCGTCGTCCGCCGGTGATCGCCAAAATCTCCGATCGTACCATCAATCAGGATTTTCGCTATTGCCGTGATTGGGGTGTGTAGTGGAATCGATTGAAAATGCCCTTTATGTGGTGGCCACCCCCATCGGGAACCTGGGGGATATGACCTATCGCGCCGTACATATTTTGCAGCATGTGGATTTGATCGCCGCCGAGGATACGCGCACCACCTCGGTGCTGCTGAACCATTACGGAGTACGCACGGCCATGAAAGCCTACCATGCCCGCAATGCGGCCCGGCAGACGGCCACGCTGATCGCTCATCTGCGGGGAGGAAAAAGCCTGGCCCTGGTATCGGATGCCGGCACGCCCACCATTTCGGACCCCGGATTTCAACTGGTGAAAGCGGCCATAGAGGCCGGCGTGCGGGTTATTCCCCTTCCCGGCGCCTCGGCGGTGCTGGCGGCGCTGATGGCCGGCGGGCTGCCCACGCACAGTTTTGTCTTTGAAGGGTTTTTGCCGCAAAAAAAAGGGCGACAGACTAAAATAAAAATGTTGGCCGCGGAACCCCGGACTCTGGTTTTTTACGAATCCCCCCATCGCATCCATAAAACGGTCGGCCAGTTGCTGGAAGCCTGGGGTGATCGACCCTGTGTTTTGGGGCGTGAGATCACCAAGAAGTTCGAGGAGTTTTTTTACGGCAGCCTGCAACAGTTGCACGCCTTTCTTGCGGAACGCGCGGTAAAAGGGGAACTGGTTTTATTGGTGGGAGGAGCGGAAAAAAAGAAGAAGGAGGATAGGTGATGGTCTGTCATGTGGTAATGTGGGATATTAAAAAAGACGTAACCCCGCCGGTATCCGCGCATCAAATCAAGGCAAATTTGGAAAGCCTTAAGGAAAAGATCGGGGAGATCGTTTCTTTCGAGGTGGGGATCAATGAACGGGAGGTCGCCAAGGGAGCGGACATTGTGCTGGTCAGTTATTTTAAAACCTTCGAGGATTTAAAAAGCTATCAGGAGCATCCGGCCCATCTGGAGGTTGTGGCCTTTTTGCGCGGCCGCACCATTAAAAAGGGGGTGGTCGACTTTACAATTGACGAAGATAGTTCCTTGTCATCTTGACATTGGAATTTGAACCTTTTAAATTCCCTGTCTCGTAAAAAATGTTACCTGGTCAATATCCTTTTCTTTAGGGCGTATAGATTTGGATGGTGCTCAGGTTTTTTTATGCCTGGAGCTAAAGGAAACATTTAACGAGAGAGGTTGAAAATGAACCCGACGCAAACACAACCCAAGGTTGTTCTTTTTACAACGCCCACATGCTCTTTTTGTACAGCGGCCAAGCGTTACTTCCGCGAAAAACGGGTGAAGTTCCGTGAAGTGGATGTTTCGCGTAACCCCTCGGCCGCGGCTGATATGCAAAGACGAACCGGCCAGATGGGCGTTCCGGTCATTTTAATCAATAACCGTCCCATTGTTGGCTTTGATAAACCGAAGATTAATCAAATGCTAGGATTGAAATAAGGAGGATTAAAATGAACATACAGCCTTTAGATGATCGTGTCCTGATTGAGAAAGCCAAGGACGAAGGGGAGCAGAAAGTCGGCTCCATCATTATTCCCGATACCGCCGCCAAGGAGAAACCCACCATGGGTAAGGTTGTGGCCGTGGGCACGGACGAGGATTTGCAGGAAAATATTAAGGTCGGGGATACGATTATTTATTCCAAATACGCCGGTGACGAAATTAAGGTTGACGACGTGGAATATCTGATTGTTTCCCGGGGTGATATTCTGGCTACGGTAAAATAGCCGTCCCTGTTGTTTGTTACAAAGCCCTTCCTTGCGGGAAGGGCTTTTTTTGTTTTGACCGGAATGATTCCGAGCCCGGGAAATATTCTTTTCCCTAAATCCCTATGTATGGCGGGGCGCCATACGGCTTTTTGTTAAAAACAAAAAATTGAGTATATTTTATTCTTGAAAAAGATATGAGCCCTGCATGTTAAAGACCTGGTAAGAAATGAGCCCCTTAAGAAAAAAAAATATATTATCCGGTATTTCCGTTTCCGATGGCATCGGTATCGGGCAGGTGATCGTTTACCGCACCGATTTTGACGATGTTTCCTCCCACACGCTGGAACCCATGGAGGTGCCGGCCGAGTTGGAGCGCTACTCCAATGCCCTTCAGGAAGTAAGTCTGATCTTTTTGAATAATCAGAAACGCATAGCCCGGGAACTGGGGCTGGAGCAGGCTCGTATTTACGAAACCTATCATCTTATTTTGGACGATCCCTTTTTTCAGGAGGAAATCCCCCAGGCCATCCGCGGCGAACTGAAAAATGCCGAGGCCATAATCGTTCAAAAACTGGGGCTCTACGAAAAACACTTCAGCACCATTGACGATGAATACCTGCGCGAACGGATATACGATATACGCGGGGTCAGCCGGCGGCTGATTTATCATCTGCTGCAACTGGACAGCCATGAGCAAAAGGAGGGGGAGTCCTGTATTGTGGTGGCCCGGGAACTTACCCCGGCCGATTCCATCCATTTCCACCACCGTTCGCTAAAAGGGCTGGTAACGGAATTTGGCGGACCTACCAGTCATGCCGCCATATTGGCCCGCTCCCTGGAGGTGCCGGCGATCGTTGGGGTACGTAATCTGTTAAAAAATATCAAACCCGGCATGCGCGTTATTTTGGATGGTTTGTGCGGAAAGCTGATCGTGGAACCCCGGGAAACGGTGGTAAAGGATTATCTGCTGCGCAAGCAGGCGTTTCAGGCGCATAAGGAAGAATTGATCGCCAATCTGGAAAAAAAGATAGAGAATCTATCCGGACGCAATATCCGCCTGTTGGCCAATATTAACGAGGTTTCGGAAGTGCCCCTGGCCCGCAAATACAAGGCGCAGGGGGTAGGGTTGTATCGCACCGAGTTGCAGTTTATTGCCAAGGAACGTCTGCTCAGTGAGGAGGAGCAGTTCGGGTATTACAAGGAGATCGCCCGCTCTTTTGCCGATAGCGATGTGGCCATCCGCGTTTTAGACCTGGGCGGGGACAAGTTCCTGCCTTTTGCGGAGATGCACAGGGAGGCCAATCCCTTTCTCGGTCTGCGCTCCATAAGAATTTTGCTGCGAAAACCGGCCATTTTCCGCACACAAATCCGCGCGATTTTACGCGCCTCCGTTTTCGGGCATGTAAAGATCATGCTGCCGATGATTTCCAGCAGGGAAGAGGTATTGGCCGCCAAGCGCATAATCCGAGATGTATGCCGGGAACTGGACGCCGAGGGGATTGCCTATGACAAACAGGTGCCCGTGGGCATTATGGTAGAGATACCTTCCGCCGCGCTGCTCATCGATCAACTTCTGCCGGAAGTGGATTTTGTAAGCATCGGCACCAACGATCTGGTGCAATACACCCTGGCGGTGGACCGGAACAATGAAAAAGTGGCTTCCTTTTATAAGCCGCTCAATCCGGCGGTATTGCAGCTCATTCATAAGGTGTCGCGGGCCTGTATTAAAAAGAAAAAGCCCCTTTCCCTGTGCGGCGAGATTGCCGGCAATCCCCTCTATACACAACTCCTGCTGAGCCTGGGCGTGGATACCTTTAGCATGCAGCCCGGGGCCATTGCCGTGGTAAAGAATGTCATCCGCAATACCACGGAGGATGATCTGAAGGAAATTCGCGCGCGCCTTTTCCGCTTTAAGCGCCCGGAGAGCCTGGAAAAATATTTGCGTAAACGCATAGAAAACTTTTTATAGGGAGAACCCAATGCGACATATGATTTTAAGATTGTTTATCAATGCGGCGGCATTGTGGTTTGTGGATTTTTTGTTCAGCGGTATCTGGTTTGAAAGCACCGGAGCATTAATTGTAACGGCTATCGTCTTTGGTCTTCTGAATGCCTTTATCAAGCCGTTGCTGCTTATCTTGACCCTGCCTATAAATATCCTCACCCTGGGCCTGTTTACCTTTGTGGTCAACGCCGTCATTCTGGAACTGGCGGACTGGTGGGTGGACAGCTTTTTTGTGGATGGTTTTGTTACCGCCCTGCTGGCTTCGATCGTTATCAGTCTGGTCAGTATCTTTTTAAGCTCCATTTTGTATGAGGAATAAGGGTTGACATGAAAATATTTATCTTTTTACTGATACCCGTGACCATGCTTTTTGCCATCGAGCATGATGTGTTTTTTACCGGCAAAACCATGCGCGTGGACTATTATCACGGCGGAAAGGCGGGCGAGGAACATTTCTCCCTGGATGAAATCTATGAAACGGGCCCCTGGGCCGGAAGTAAAAAACATTTGATAACGCCGCTCAATCTGGGCGAGTATCAGGTACGTTTGTATGACGCCGCCTCCGGCGAGTTGATATACAGTCGCGGCTATTCCACCATGTTTAACGAGTGGCAGACCACCTCCGAAGCCAAAAAAAGATATAAAACCTTTCATGAAACCTTTCGCCTGCCCTTTGCCAAAAAAACGGTAAAGCTGGCCGTGGCCCGTCGCGACCGGCAAATGCGGTTTCGTGAAATCTGGTCCGCCGAAATAGACCCGGCCCAGGTATCGCTGGTCAACAAGGCGGTAAATAAACCAGACTACCGGGTTTGGCCCCTGATGCAAAACGGTGATCCTTCGGAAAAGGTAGACCTGGTGTTGCTGGGGGATGGCTACAGCGCGCAAGATATGGAACAGTTCCGCCGGGATGCCCGCACCTATAATGAGGAGATGTTTAACACCGAGCCCTTTAAAAGCCACCGGGATAAATTCAATGTTTGGGTGGTGGAAGTGGTCTCGCCGGAGTCGGGCATTTCCAAACCCGACAAGGGGATATGGAAAAACAACGCCCTGGGCAGCCGGTATTTTACCTTTGGCTCGCCACGCTATATCCTTACTGAAAATAACAAGGCCCTGCGTGATGCCGCGGGTCTGGTTCCCTATGATTATATCAATATTCTGATCAATGACAACCGCTATGGTGGCGGGGGCATATATAATCTGTATACAACCACTTATATGCGTACCGATCATCCCGGTCAGGAGTGGCAAAAGGGATATGTTTATGTGCATGAATTCGGCCATGCCTTTGCCGGTTTGGGTGATGAATATTACAGCTCATCCACGGGTTATGATGAATTTTACAACAAGGATGTGGAGCCCTGGGAACCAAACGTGACCGCTCTTCGGGATAAGGAAAATATTAAATGGAAAGAGCTGCTAAGCCCCGGCATAGCCCTGCCCACGCCCTGGAACAAGGCCGCTTATGATTCGCTGGCCATGGCCCGTTCCCAGCTGGATCGCCTTGCCGCGGATTATTATGAAAAGCGGGAGCCGTTTATAAGCAGGCAGCACGCGTTGTTGGCCGGCAGCCCCTATGCCGGCATGGTGGGCGCTTTTGAAGGCGCCGGCTATGAGTCCCATGGCCTTTACCGGCCCGCCGTGGATTGCCGCATGTTCAGCCTGGGGTTGGTGGACTTCGATCCGGTGTGCCGCAAGGCCCTGCGGGACGTGATAAACTATTTGTCAGATTAAGGGAAACATAAAATATTTACCAAAGTTTTTAACCGGGAAAAATAAAGGAGGAGGAAGATGAAGAATATAGTATGGCTGGTCGTAATTGTTTTGGTGGCGGCGGGAATTTACTTTTTTACCGCTAATGGCAACGGGCAGCAGGCCGGGGCCGCGACCTTTAAGAATATTTCACCCCAAGAGGTGAAGGCCAAAATAGAGAACAAGGAAGATATTGTACTTTTGGATGTGCGCACGCCGGGTGAATTTAACGGCCCGCTGGGGCATATCGATAATGCCATTCTTATCCCTGTACAGGAACTGGGTTCGCGCCTCAAGGAGCTTGAGCCCTATAAGGATAAAGAAATTATCGTTTATTGCCGCAGCGGTAACCGCAGCCGCGCCGCGACAAAAATTCTGCTTAAAAACGGCTTCAATGCCATCAATATGACCCACGGCATGAAGGGCTGGAACCAAATAAAATAAGGCCCGACAGGGGATGGCGGGGAACGCGATGATTGAGATAGGAAAAATAAACCGGCTACGGGTTTTACGGGAAACCTCCGTGGGCTGGTATCTGGGCGACGCCGACGGCGAGGATGTGCTGCTGCCCAAAAAGTATTGTCCTAACCCGTTTATCCCGGATGCGGAGATGGAAACCTTTGTCTATCTGGATAAGGAAGGACGCAAGGTGGCCACCACCCTTAGGCCCAGGATTCTTTTAAATGAATTTGCCCCGTTAAAGGTAACCTCGGTTACCCGAATCGGGGCCTTTTTGGATTGGGGGCCGGAAAAGGAGCTGCTGGCGCCGTTCCGCGAGCAGAAAGAGACCATGGAAAAGGGACGCTCCTACGTGGTGTACCTCGGTCTGGATAAGGTAAGCGGCAGGCTTTATGCCAGTTCCCGGGTGGAAAAGTTTTTGGATAATGAGCATCTGAGTGTGGCCAAAAAGGAAAAAGTCGCTCTGTTGGTTTACCGGAAAACGGAGTTGGGCTATGCGGTGATTGTCAACAACCGGCACAGGGGGCTTATCTTTCATGAGGATGTATTCCGCGGCATAAAGACCGGTGAGCGTCTGGAAGGTTATGTAAAAAAAATACGTCCCGACGGTCTGTTGGATATTTCGTTGCAGGCCATAGGATATAACAACTACAATGCCGACAACAGCGAACGCATCTATTTAAAGCTGGTTGAAAATAACGGTTTTTTACCGCTTGGCGATAAAAGCGCGCCCGATGAAATTTATGACCTTTTGGGGATGAGCAAGAAAGCCTTCAAAAAATCCGTGGGGGCCCTGTACCGCCAGAAACGCATTCGACTGGAAGCGGAAGGCATCCGTTTGCTTTAGCCTGCACGGTCCCGGTAAGGCGTTAAATGGCGATATCGTCCGCCTGGTGGCTTTCGTTAAAGGTCTGGATAGAACGGGCCACATGTTCGATAAAGCGATGTTCCACGGAACGCAGGGCAATTTTTGTGGCGTTCTTCAGCGCCTTGGCGTTGGAACGTCCGTGGGCTTTGATTACCAGATGATTAAAGCCCAGAATAGGGGCTCCGCCGTATTCGGAATAGTCTGTTTTCCGCTTAACCTTTTTTATACCCTGGGCTAAAAGGGCCAGGCCGATCTTCCAGGTCAGTTTTTTCTTAAAGGCATATTTCCCCATGTCCGAGGCCACCTCGCCCACGCCTTCCAGCAGCTTAAGCACCACATTGCCGACAAAGCCCTCGGTAACCACAATGTCCACCTCGCCCTTGGGGATATCCTTGCCTTCCACGTTGCCGATAAAGTTGAGTATCGGTTCATTTTTCAAATATCTGTAGGCCTGGGTCAGTACCGGTCCGCCCTTGGTTTCTTCCTCTCCATTGTTGAGCAGGCCGATCCTCGGGGATTTAATGCCCATAACTTCTTCCACGTAATGATGTCCCATGTAGGCAAAATGCACCAGTTGCTTGGCGGTACACTTAAGGGTGGCGCCCACGTCCAGCATCAGGGCAAAACCATTGCTGGAAGGGGTAAATTTTGCCGTGGGGTAAATCGCGGCCAGCGCGGAGCGGCCCAACCCCTCTATCATGTGCAGGTACTTGGCGCTGGCCAGCACCGTTGCTCCGGTATTCCCCGCGCTGACCAGGGCGTCGCCGCGCCCTTCGTTCAGCATCTTTATCGCCAGCACGATGCTGGCCTGCGGTTTGGCGGTCAGGGCTTTTTTGGGCGAATCGTCCATGGTGATAAAGCTGTCCGTATGTACAATCTCCACATCCCGGCTTATGTCGTTGGCCTTTAGCTCCCTGCGTATGGCTTCCTGATCGCCCACAAAAGTAATGTCCAACTCGGGCTCTTCCCGCATGGCCTGGCCGACGCCCTTAATGATCTCGTGTGGGGCATTATCCCCTCCCATGGCGTCTACGATAATCCGGTATGACATGAACTCCTCCGCGTATATAATATATTTTACAGATAAAAAACGAAACCCCGGGCGACCGCCGGGCCCATTGCCTAATGGTATGGGCGTAATATAAGAAAAGCGTCGTAAAAATACAGCTTTGTTGCAAAAAGAGGCGTCGGGATATGGAAAACAAGATTTCGGGGCCAGGGCATTGCATTAAAAGCTTTGCGCGATTATACTAACCTAAGCAATCCATTTTCAAGAAGCAGACGGGAGAAAGCATGTTTGATTTTAGTGGCAAAACGGTAGTGATAACAGGCGGCAGCCGCGGTATTGGCGCGGCCGCGGTGCGGGCCTTTGCCCGGGCCGGGGCCAATGTGGCCTTTAGTTATAATAAAAACTATAAGGCGGCCATGGAATTAGCCCAAAAGTGTGAACGGCATTCGGGCTCTGTTTTTTTTGCCGAGTGCGATGTTTCCGTTTACACGGAAGTGGAACCCTTTTTGCAAAAGGTGGAAAAGAAATTTGGCGTGCCCCATGTTTTGGTTAACAATGCCGGTATTTGGAACGAAGCCTCCTTTGACACCATTAATGTGGATATTTGGCGTAAGATGCTTCAGATCAACCTGGATTCGGTTTTTTATTTTACCACGCTGGTGGCACGCAGGATGGTGGAACACGGCGTCAGGGGTTCCATTGTCAACATCTCTTCCACGGCGGGTCAGCAGGGGGAAAAGGATCATGCCCATTACGCGGCAACCAAGGCGGCCATTATCAGTTACTCCAAGTCCCTTGCCGGTGAGCTGGGGCCCCACGGCATCCGCATCAACAGCCTGGCTCCGGGTTGGGTGGATACGGATATGAGCGCCGAGGCCATCAAGCGGGATCAGGAGGCTATCCTGAAAAAGATGCCGCTCGGATTTGTGCCCGTGGCCGAGGATATTGCGCCGGGTATTCTTTTCCTTGCCTCGGACATGGCCAGGGCGATAACCGGCTCGGTACTCAGCGTTAACGGAGGCAGTGTTTTATGCGATTAATCCGCCGGAGGGTAAAATGACGTACGATGATGCTTTAAAGTTGTTGCTGGAATATACCGAAACCCCGGGCCTGCAAAAGCATGCCTATGCCGTGGAGGCGGCCATGCGCGCCTATGCCCGGCATTTTAAGGCCGATGAGGAACGTTGGGCCGTCACCGGCCTGTTGCATGACTTTGATTATGAAAAGTTTCCGGAAACGCATCCGCAAAAGGGCTGTGATATCCTGAGGGAAAAGGGCGTGGATGACGAAATGATTACCGCCATTATGGGTCATGCCTCCTATACCGGCGTCCCGCGTGAAAGCCTGATGGCCAGGGCCTTGTTTGCCGTGGACGAACTGTGCGGCTTTATCACCGCCGTAACGCTGGTGCGGCCGAATAAATCCCTGAGCGAGGTAAAGGTTAAGTCGGTAAAAAAGAAAATGAAAGACAAACGCTTTGCCGCCAAGGTTAACCGTGACGAGATGCATCAGGGCGCGGAAGAGCTGGGCGTGGCTTTTGAAGATCATGTTCTTTTTGTGATTGAGGCCTTGAAGCCCGTGGCGGAAAAGTTGGGGCTTAACCCCTGACAATAAAAAAGGACGGGTGGGGGATGCCCGTCCTTTAGCCGGATTCTTTTTCTGTTTATCCGTCCAGTTCGCCCGTGGTTGTATCCGCCGTATACTCTCCACCGTTTATACCAACCTTCATAACCTTTGAGGAAAAAGCCACCGAAAAGGAGCGGTCAACGCTTTTTTTGCTGGTTTCCTCGCCTTTTGTGATGGTGATATCGGCCACAAAATCTCCGCTCATAACGCCGGCAATCAACGCGGGTACCTCTTCGCTGTCATTCGCGGGGATGGAAATGCCCGCAAAGTTAAGCGTAAGCGCCTGATCCATGGTGGAAACGGTATTGCGCGTGGTAAAGGTGTCCGCCGCCGAGCGGGTATAGCTGCCGGCCACGGCCATCAACCGTTGATTGGCATTGGTGGCTACCCAGGAGGCGCTCAGGCTTTTTAAGCGGTGTTTCAGACGCAGGCTTTGCACACTGCCCGTACCTTCAACAATATCAAATTTTATGGTGTGGGCCGTATCTCCGCTGGTGATATAGTATTTTTGAAATTGGCCGCCCTTCAGGTATTGCACGGAGTAAACGCGGTAAAACCGCGCTGTAAAGTTCCGTTGCGGTATCGCCCGCTCAATGCTTACGGCAATCGTCCACTTACCGTTGTTCTCATTATAGGAGGTATCGATGGCGGTTACCCGGTCTCCGTTTCTCCTGGCCAGACTGTGGGCGGCGTCAGCCATGTTTTGAATGCCTTCCACGCCGGCCAGGGAGGAAAGGTCGCTCATTTGATCCACGGCGCCGCCGCTTTCCGCGGCCATGCCGGAAGCGATGGCTTCGGCGGCCTGTGCATCGGTATATAGATCATCCTCTGCCGACAGACCGTTGTTTTTGTCGCAATTTATAAACAGAAAAAGCGAGGCGATGAGCATAAGGCCCCGGGCTAAAAAGGTTAGCGATTTACGTTCGGAAAATAACATTATCTGTTCCTTTCATTTTAGGTTTGGCTTGTAACGAGTTGGTCTGTTGTATATTACCGCGGCTTCAGACTCTGTTCGTGGTTTGTTCCCGTGAGTTTTTCTCATTCAGGATGTCTTACTTATGTCAATTAATGTGCCAAAAGGATATATTGTGCGTAAGTACAATAAAAACAAAGTAATATGAGAAGCGTTGTTCTTTGGGGGCACGCACCGGATGGTACACGGACGCCGACGGTATGAACCTAATGGTTCACTCAAGGGGAAATAATCGGTATAAGCTGTAAAATAACTTTCGCGAGCCGTATGCTTCTTTGCGAAAAGGGGAAAACAGTAAAAAGCAGTGCTTACCCCGAGGAAAAAATCCGCATATGTTCAATTTTGATGCAGCGTTCCATGATCACCGTAAGGCCCGCTTCCCGCGCCGTCCGGGCCGCTTGCTCGTGATATACGCCCAGTTGCATCCACACGGCGCCCGCTTTTATGGCAATCGCCTGTTCAACAATGGCGGGAACCGCCTGGGAGCGGCGAAAGATATTGACTATGTCCACGGGGCCGGGAACGGACAAGAGGTCGGGATAGCATTCCAGACCCATAATTTCGCTGTGATTGGGGTTGACGGGGATGATGGTGTAACCCTGATCCCGCATATAGCGGGTTACCTCGTGGCTGGGGCGCCACGGATCGGGCGAGAGGCCGACCACGGCAATGTTTGAGCTGTTCCGTAAAAGGGCTTCCATCTTTTCCATCAGGCTATAAGAATTTTGTCAGGATTTCTTCTATCTTGGCGCTGTTGGGGATGTTGAAACGCGGATTGTTTAGCAGTACTTTGATCATCTCAAGATAGGTGTCCGCCGGTCCATTGGTCATGCGCAGATATTGCAAGTGCTTGCGCAACACATTGATGTCTCCCCGTTGGGCCGGGCCGCTTAATATCCTGTCGGACGGGGCCTTTGAAAGGTTCTGGGCCACCCCCTTGAGCAGGGGGGCCAGTATCTGGTTTTTGGGTATTTCCGTTATTCCGGCGTTAATTAATATGCCCTCGGCCAGGCTGATCAGGGCCGTGGTGTAATTGGCGGTAAAGACGCCGGCAATATGCAGGGCTATTTTCTGGTCTTCGCTTAGCTTGAGAAGCCGGGACTGGGTTTTTTCCTTAAGCTCCTCCACAAACGGCAGACAAGCTTCATCGCCTTCAAAGGAAAAAATGATTTCTTTCCAGTGTTCCGGGGGCATGAATTTTTGGGGAAAGCTTTGCATGGGATGCAGGCATCCGCAATGCGCGCCGCGCCGGGACACCGCCTCCAGTTCTCCGGAGCCGAGGGCGCCGCTGGTGTGCAGGACAACGCGTCCCCTTTGCTTAAAGAGTAACAGTTTGCGCGTGGCCTCCCGGATATAATCATCGGGTACGGCTACAAAAATAACTTCCAGCCGGGCCACCATTTCCATGGTTAAAAAGTTGCTGTAATCACCCTCGGCTACATATTGCGATTGAAACTGGTTGGCTTCAACCCGTCCGTAAAGCTGAACCGTTCCCGGATAGTGATGGTCGAGCAGGCGGTATAGGGAGGTCCCCACATTGCCCGGGCCGACGATTAAGAACCGTTTGTCAAAATTAATCCCACCTGACGTCGTCACTCTTTTCTCCTACATATTTATCCTTGGGGAAAAAGCGTAAATATATAATGTCACTTAAAGCGATGGCTTCCTTGGAGTATGGATTGATCTCATTCTCATAGAACACATCATCGATTATGCGCGAGGCACTCTTCCAGGTGTTTTCCTTATTGAGAATATTAAGAAAGTCCATAAAGGCCTGTTCGTTCTTTTTGAAGAGTTTTTTTATGATTTTACGCCGCTGACGTCCCACAACCATGGTGTTTAAGTCTTCCAGAGGCGAGTCGGATTGAATTTGTTTGGCCACATGGTCGGCCAGATCGCTGGCTACATTGCCCGGAGCGGCCGGTTTTTCCGTCACGGGAGCCTGGGCCTTTTCAGGCGCGCTGTCTAGGGCTTCTTCTTTCCGGGGGACGGCCTCCGGCCCGGCCTGCTCTTCCATGGTAAATACATTGGCCGGTTTTTCCTCTTCCACGGGGACTTCTTCTTCTACAAAAACCCTCTCCGCCGGTTCTTCCGGTACCTCTTCGCGTTGCGGAATAACGCCATCCCGTAGCAGCGTTTCGATCTCTGCCAGATTGAGGGAACCGACCTCATTTTCATACTTGGCCTTTTCAACCCGTTCCGTATACTCTTGTAGCTTGCGATCGCTCAGGGCGTCATACAATACATCGATGGGCAGTTCCCGAATATCCGCCTGTTGAGCCTCGCCAATGGCGTCCATAATGGCTTTGATGGTCGACAGGGTTGTTTCCAGGGTGTTTTTCCCAAAGGCTTCCCTGTCGATACTTTCAATCAGTTCGGTAAACTGATCTTTAGAGATGGAGTGCAGGTACTTGGCGTTGAAATAGTCCGAAAGGGCATTTTTGTAATATTCAAAATTTGAAAAATATTTTAGGGTATCGTATACCTCCATGGTGGAGACGGTTTCGTTGTTGCGGAATATAAACTGGCTTAACGTGCGGTGGGGCTTTACCACATAGTTAAGTTCCAGCTTGATGGCCCGTTCCAACAGGTGGTTGAACTGGGTAAGGCTGAAAACGGCATTATCCTGCAGATGATCGAAGATTTTATCGATCAGCATGCGCACCTGCGGTTCGTCGTAATCAAAACGTTCCGATTCGAACTTTTCTTCTTCCTCGCGTATCCACATCTGCACTTCCTGCTCAAAAAAGTGTTGCAGGCTCTCCGGGATGTCGAGTGTTTTCAGGTAGGCCAGGGGGATGTTGTCCATACGCTGATCTTTTAAAACGATGTCCCTCATGCGCGCGGTAAAAATATCTATGGCTTGTTCTAACATGCTTTTATGCTCCTGTTCTTTCTTCCGGGGTCAATTCATCAATTTACGCTTAATGCCGGCATTGATCAATCGATTAAGGATATATTATGTTCACGGCTTAGTATCCGGGCTGATCTTTACCCACACTTCCCGTGTGCGCGGCCCGTCAAATTCACACAAATAGATGCCCTGCCAGCGCCCCAGGCGCATGCTTCCGCCGGAAACGATTAGCGTAACCGAGGAACCGAAAAGCGAGGCCTTGATGTGCGCGGCGGAGTTACCTTCAAAATGACGGTAACCGTCCTCAAAAGGGATAACCTTATTCATCTCAAAAATCATGTCACTTTGTACATCGGGATCAGCATTTTCATTTATGGTTATGCCGGCCGTTGTATGTGGAATGAAAACGATGACACTGCCATCCTTTATTCCACCTTCGGCGAGGATTTGCGCGACTTCAGAAGTTATCTCCACGAATTCCGTGCGCCGGCGTGTTTTTACGGAAAATTTTTTCATGGCGTCCTTCCTATGTTTTAAGTTTTTTCTTGCGGGCGGCGGGGAACAGCACATTGTTCAGTATCAGCCGGTAGCCGGGAGAGTTGCGGTGCAGGTCCAGGTCGGTTGGCGGGTCGCCCACGCGATGGGTGTAGTCCTCCGGATCATGTCCGCCGTAAAAGGTAAACGTTCCCTTGCCCAACATGCCGTGGATATACTTCACCTCGTCCGTGCCCTCTATTTTACCCATGATAGTTACGGCGGACTTTATGCGGCTTTCACGAAACATGGTGGTTTGTCCCATGAAGCCCTTCACAAGGGAAACATGGTTTTGGGTAAGCATGGTGGGCACGGGATCGTATTTGGCGGAAAATTCAAACAGGGAAAAATAGTCGCTTTCGGGATCGCGCAGCCGCGGCTGGTTGCTGGGGGGCACATCGATGTCGGAATACTCGTATATCACCGGATCCGGAATCAGTTTAAAATTGGTAAAGGCAAAGGTCTGGCTGAAATCCAGTTTTCGGGCATAGCCGGGGTCGACGGGGTCGCCGTCAAACACTTCGGCGCAGATATCGGTATTGTGGGCGCTGAGGGCGATATCCAGGGCGTCGGTGGCGGAGCACATGGCAAAAAGGAAGCCGCCCTTTTTAACATAGTCGCGGATGGTTTGCGCCACGGCCAGTTTTTCCCTGGACACCTTGGAAAAGCCGAGGTCGGCGGCCAGTTTTTCGGATTCCTTCTGGCGGCGGATATACCAGCTTTCATTGCGGAAGCTGCTCCAGAATTTACCGTACTGTCCCGTAAAATCCTCGTGATGCAGATGCAGCCAGTCGTAGTCGTTTAACTTACCTTCCAGAACCTCCCGGTCATAAACAACATCATATTCGATTTCGGCATAGCTCATGGCCAGGGTAACCGCGTCATCCCAGGGTTGATAACCGGGGGGGGAATAAACGGCAATCCTCGGCGCTTTTTCCAACAAAACCTTTTCCATGTTGGCCTGTTCGATTTCGGCATAGATGGCGTTGACGGCAGCCCCGTCCACGGCGGCATAGCTTACGCCCCGCAATGTCAGCATCTGTTCAAAATAGGGGCTGGCGGTAAACAGAAAAGAGCCGCCGCGATAGTTGAGCAGCCACTCCACGTTCACCTCGCTTTTTAAAACCTGAAAGGCAACGCCATAGGCTTTAAGGTGGTTCTGCTGTGTGTTGTCCATGGGCACCAGCAGATATTGGGCCTGTAAAAAAAAGAGGGGCGCCCATAAAAAAAACAGTGTTTTTTTCAGCATCATTTTTCCGCTTTCCCGTTAATCGTTTCGCTTATTTCCCTGGCCTGTTGCCGTGCCTCGTCGCTATAAAAGCTATAGGGGTATTTTTGCATGATGATTTCGTATACCGCCAGGGCCCGCCCCGGTTGTTGCTGCCTGCGGTAAAGCTGCCCCAGCAGGAAGAAGACCTCGTCGGCCTTTTCATCGCCGGCGTTGTTTTCCAGCCAGATATTGGCCGCGCGGACGGCCTCTCCGTATTTTTTAAGACGTGTGTAGAGCGTGATGGCTTCCAGCGCCGCCTGCCGTGAAAGCGGGCCCTTGCCCCTGGCCAGGGATGAAAAGGTTTTGGCCGCCTCGCTCTCCTTCTTTTGGCGTTTTAAAAGCGCCGCGCGGGCATAGCGGCTCAGGGAGAGGCTGTCGCCGCCCATATCGTTCAGCAACAGCAGGCGTTCAAGAATATTATTGGAGAGTGTGTCCGATAGACCGGTTTGGCCCAGCAGGGAGCGGTATAAGCTTCCGGCCTTTTTAAAACGTCCGGTGTAAAAGCCAATTTCCGCCTGTTGCCATAAAGCCAGCGTCTTATAGCGCTCGGAATTAACGGCGGCATAAAATGTCCCTGCCGCCTTCAGGTCGTTTTTAAGCAGATAAACATCGGCCAGCTTAAGGCGCAGGGCGTCTTCCGAGGCCGAGCCCGTGTTGTTAATGGGAAATTGCGTATACCAGGCCAGCGCGCCGTCCAGGTCGTTAAAATAGTCCTTGTGGATATCGCCGGCTAAAATAGCCGCCCGTATTTTTTGATGACTGTTGCTTTCCACCAGTTTTTTCAGCAAATCCAGGGCCTTGTCTATATGCTTGCGCGCTTCCCCCGCCGTGCTGTCGCGCAGGGTACGGCCGTAGTTGTAATGGAGACGGGCAAGGTGGTAGGTGGGGGCCGCGGCGCGGACTCCGCTCAAGGAGCCAAGCATCAGCTCATAGCCGCGGATGGCATACGGCCAGGCCTTGCCCCGTTCGGCTTCATCGATAAAGCGGTTCAGGTAGGAAAAATCCGCTTTTTTCCCGTCGCGCTCGCCGATACGTTTGACTATTTCAAAGGCCCGTTCAAAATCACCGGCGCGCATATACATATAAGCCAGCAGCTCGCGCATCCGAGGGGCATTATTCCCGGCTTCCCGGCGGATCACATCGATAATCCGCCGGGTGTGTTCCCGGTCGCGGGCCATGTTCAGCATCAGGGAACGGATGTAGTTGTACTGCTTTGGGTTTTTTTTCAGATAGGCCAGGTAGTAGCGCGCGGCCTGCTCATAGTCCAGTTGCGCACGGTACAGATTGCCGATATCCATTAGAAAGGCGGATTGCTCCGGAAAGGCCTTTAAAGCTTTTTTGTAAACCGCGATGGCTTCATCGAATAGGCGGACGCCATACATGGCCTGGGCCACCAGCCTGTAACGCATAAGGTCGCGCGGCCCTTGTCTTAACACCTGTTCCCACACCCTCAGGGCCTTCTCCTTTTCCTGTTTTTGAAACCAGGCCTTGCCCAGGGCGATACGATAGGCATAAACGCCGGGCGTCTTGCGGATAACATCTTCCAGGAAAGCGATGCGTTCATCCTCCAGCTTCAACTCCTGATAGCAACGATTGATATTGTTGATCACCTTGGGTGTGGTATTGCCCCGGCGGTAAAGGGTTTGCAGCGTGGAGAGGGCCGTTTCGTACTGGCCCGCCCGCATAAGCCGCTCGGAAAAACGGATTTTTTCGGCGTCTTTATTTTGAGCCGCGCCCAGGGTGGCCAGGGCCAGAAGCAGGATAAGGCTTTTAATCATGGTGGAAGTGTGGAATGATTTCATCGCAAATCATTAGTCCTTTCGCTGTCAGGCGGAAATGATTGTCTTCGATACGGGCAAATCCCTCGCGGATCAGTTTCTCGGTCTGCGGCCTGAATATGGCGCTAAAGTCATTTTTAAAGTGTTTGGCAAAGCGTGTCAGGTCAATCCCCCGTCGCGTGCGCAGGCCCAGCATCACCGTTTCAAACATACGCGTTTCCGGGCCGAGCTGTTCCTGAAAGCTTACCGGAGATTCTCCGGCGTGTACTTTTTGGTTGTAGCCCCGTGCCGAGCGGATATTGCTCCAACGTTCTTCGGGCCAGTAGCTGTGCGCGGAGGGGCCGAAACCCAGATAGGGGGTGTGATCCCAATATTTACCGTTATGGCGCGAATAGTAGCGCCCGCCGCGGGCATAGTTGGAAACCTCATACATAATATAGCCGGCATTTTCCAGTGTTTCCATGGTCGTTGCGTAAAGCTTTTCCTCCAGGGCGTCGGGAGCGGCCTTTAGTTTACCTTCCTCCCGCCAGCGGTGGAACAGGGTGCCCGGTTCGTAAATCAGGTTATAGGCGGAAACATGTTCCGGGGCCAGCTCTAAAAGGGTTTTCAGGTTCTCCCGCCAGCGCTTCAGCGTTTGTCCGGGCAGGGCAAAAATCAGATCAAGGCTGATGTTGTCAAATCCCGCCCGGCGTGCCTCGGCAAAGGATTGCAGGGCCTGCCCGGCATTATGCAGGCGTCCCAGGGCTTTTAAGTCGCCATCGTCAAAACTTTGAACGCCCATGCTCAGGCGGTTTACCCCCAGCTCTTTAAAGGCTTTCAGCTTTTCCGGCCGGATCGTGCCGGGATTGGCCTCCAGGGTGATTTCACTGTCTTCTGCCAGGGGAAAGGTTTGGCGCAGGGCTTCCAGAATCCGGGACAGCTCCTCTTCTGTTAGCAGTGAGGGGGTGCCCCCGCCAAAATAGATGGTATCGAAGGTGTTGCGGGTATAGGGTTCGCGACCGTAACTGTGTATTTCCCGGATCAGGGCGGGGATAAAGGCGGCGCGGCTATCCTGCCGGGTAATGGAATAAAAATCGCAATAGGCACACTTTGTATCGCAATAGGGGATGTGCACGTAAAGTCCGGGACGGCCGGTAATGTTTTTGGCCATAAAAATGCCCTGTTTATCGGATAATCGTACCGATACGGTTAAAACGGATCATTTTATAAAAACGGCTTAACGGCTGCCGCGTGTCGAATGAAAAATAGATCACCAGGGCGTGGCCGATAATATTGTCATGCGGAACATAGCCCCAGTAGCGGCTGTCCAGACTGTTGTCGCGGTTATCGCCCATGGCCCAGTAGGCGTCTTCGGGCAGGGTGATGGGGCCGTAATTATCCCTGCTGCCCAGGCGCATAAAGGTGCGGCTGTTGGGCATGTCCTTCGGCTGAATGTAACTTTCGATAAATTTCATGTGCGGCGGTTTGGGAAAGGGCTTGCCGTCCACAAACACTTCCTTGTTGATGATCTCCACCGTTTGCCCGCCCTTGGCGATACAGCGCTTGATATAGTCCACGCTGGGGTCCCTGGGGTAGCGGAAGATGATAATGTCGTAAGGTTCGGGGTCGCGTATGGCCGGAAAGCGGTACCAGGGCAGGTTCACGCCGATATTGGTATAGGGGATGCCGATCCAGTCGGGCGTGCGCATGCCGTAGGTAAATTTATTGACCAGCAGAAAATCGCCGATCAGCAGGGTATCTTCCATGGAACCGGTGGGGATGGTGTAGGCGCCCACAATCAGTTGGCGTATCACCAGGGCGGCCAGCAGGGCCATAAACAAACCTTCCATAAAATCCCTGGAGCGCTTGTTGGGCTCTTCGTGTTTTTTGCTCAAAATGCCTCCGTAACAGTGTGATTAATCGTTGTCGCCATCCATTGAAAGTACAGCCAGAAAAGCCTCCTGCGGAATCTCCACGCGACCGATTTGCTTCATACGTTTTTTGCCTTCTTTTTGTTTCTCCAGCAACTTACGCTTGCGGGAGATATCGCCGCCATAACATTTGGCCAAAACATTCTTGCGCAGGGCTTTAACGGTTTGGCGGGCAATAATTTTGCTGCCGATGGCGGCCTGTATGGCCACTTCAAACATTTGTTGCGGGATAAGCTTTTTCAGATGTCGGGTCAGTTTGCGCCCCCACTCATAGGATTTGTCGTTGTGGACAATCGTCGAAAGGGCGTCCAGCGGTTCGCCGTTGATCAGAATATCCAGCTTAACCAGTTTGGATTCCCGGTATTCGTCAAAGTCATAGTCCAGTGAGGCATAGCCCCGGGTGTAGGATTTCAGCTTATCGTAAAAGTCGAAGATCACCTCGGCCAGGGGAAACAAAAAGGTCATATCGGCGCGGTTGGTATCCAG
>JALTKX010000123.1 GCA_027006055.1 Calditrichia bacterium
ACCCATTGCAATGACCATGAAGGCCATTTCCCGTTTTTATCGATTATACTTATTGGATTATTTAGAGAATAATTGTAGGATGAATAAGATGGATATGCGATAGTCATTTGGTCCACACTTAGCCACCACCCAATAACCGGATCAAAATACCTCGCCCCAAAATAATATCCCGGGTTCCCGGGATTTCGCCCCTCAACGGCGGGACTCAACCAGCCTGCTCCACCCTTGAAATCCTGGATGATTTCATCCCGATTTGCGAACAGGATGTGAGCGTTTATCGGGGTTCCGCTATATTTATATTGGTTGCCGGTCATGGCAATATTATAACTTCTGCCCGGCATTTGTCCCGAGGTCTCGGGATCTCCGCCCGCCTGCCCTTAGCTTGGCCGCGCTCCAATATAACCTGGCGCCAAAGTGATATGCCGGGTTCCCGGGATTTCGCTAAATTTCCAGGGTTGCCGTCCCGGGTCTTTCAATGAACAATAATCGCAAACTATATAAAAGAGGCATATTATTCAACTACCGGGAAATCTTTACAATCGCACAATGTTCATTTGTCCTGCACATACAAAACTACAAAGGCACAAGGCCTTGCACTCCCCTCTCTTCGAAGAGGAGAGGGGTCGGGCCTGCCCGCCCCTGGCGGGGGGCGAGGTGCCAAAAGAACCAAAAGCAGCAGCGGAATTTTATCTCCTTCCGTTTAAAAAGAACAGAGTTAAATCATGCAAAAAGCCCTTATTTTCCTTGATTTTTTTCTATAACCGCTTATTAAAACTTATTGGAGTTAATCGGTGTGCCCCCCTTCGCCTAAAACCGGTTTCTCTCTCTTAAAGTTATGTAGTCATAGAAATAAAACCGCGATATCCTTATATTTGCTTAAGTTTATTGCAAAGGAACCCCATGATCGATTCCCTTATAAAAAACGCCCCATCTTCCCTTGACCTGACCAATGCCCGACACCTGAAACAGATCACGGAAATCAGCGAAACCCTTCTTAATAACTACAAAACCATCCCGGCCATAGACGCCGTGGAACAAGAACTATTCGACCGCGCACGGAGAGTACCGGTATTTATTATGCTTGCCCTGAAACTGGCCCGCTCACGTCTGCTGGTGAAAAAGCTGACCCGGCCGCTGAAGGTGTCCGTTGTCTTTGCCGTTTACAAGGAACACAATCGCATTAAACGCCCCGGTGAACATGCGCATGGCG
>JALTKX010000124.1 GCA_027006055.1 Calditrichia bacterium
TTTCAGAAATAGATATGATTTATACGCGGCCAGTCGCGGCGAGGTGAATAAAAGCAGCATTGACGCGGATCGCTATGCGCGGGTGGATATGACCAACCGGGCGCAAATGAAGGACTATCTGAGTGAGTACCGGCCGGATATTATAATAAACGCCGCCGCCTATACCAATGTGGATGGTTGTGAAAAAGAGCCGGAAGCCTGTTGGGCCGGCAATGTGCGGGCCGTGGAAAATATCATCGATAGCTGTGTGGGCTTTGAGCCGATTTTGGTTCAGGTGTCCACGGATTATGTGTTTGACGGCCATGCCGGGCATTACAATGAAAAGGATACGCCGCGCCCCGGCGGGAATTATGCCCGCAGCAAGCTGGCGGCGGAAAAGATTGTGGAACAATCGCCCTTGCAGCATATCATTGCCCGCACCCAGGTGCTTTACGGGTTTGGACGGGAGCTGAATCATAACTTTGCCACCTGGGTAATCAGCCGGCTCTCTTCCGGCAAAAACATAAAAGTGGTTAGCGATCAGGTGGGAAATCCAACCTATGTGGATGACTTGAGCGAAAGTATTTACCGCCTTTTGGAAAGAAAGGAATACGGCTTGTTTCATATCAGCGGTTCCGAGATAATCAGTCGTTTTGATTTTGCCCATAAAATAGCAGAGGTTTTTGACCTGGACGCGGGACTGATAGAAGAAATATCCACGGAGCAGTTGAACCAGCTGGCGCCGAGGCCCATGAACTCTTCGTTTGTTATCGACAAACTGGTCAATCGCATCGACTGGGAACCCGGCGATATTCTTTCCGGGCTGCAACGCCTGAAAATCAGATTGGTGGACAGTCATGGTTGATGCCTCTAAAGCACTTATAATCATACCCACGTATAATGAAAGCGAAAATATCCGTCCCCTGGTGGAGGCCATACACCGCTATCAGCCCGAGGCGCATATCCTTTTTGTGGATGACAACTCTCCCGACGGCACCGCCGATCTGATCCGGGAAATTCAGCAGAACGATCCGCTGGTCCATTTGCTGAGCAGGCCGGGAAAAATGGGGCTGGGCAGCGCCTATCTTGCCGGATTTAAATACGGCCTGTCCCGGGGGTATGATTTTCTTTTTGAAATGGACGCCGACTTCTCTCATGATCCCAAGGAAATACCGGCCTTTCTAAGAAACATCGAACACAACGACCTGGTGCTGGGCTCGCGTTACATCAAGGGGGTAAACGTGGTTAACTGGCCCCTCCGCCGTTTGCTGCTCAGCTATTTTGCCAATGTATATTCGCGCCTGGCCACCGGACTTCCCGTTCAGGATGCCACGGGCGGCTTTAAATGCTTCCGCAGGGAAGTGCTGGAAAATATCGATTTTGACGCCATCAAGTCCAACGGTTATGCCTTTCAGATAGAACTGACCTTCCGGGCCTGGAAAAAAGGTTTTCGTATTAAGGAGATTCCTATTATTTTCATAGATCGCGTGGCGGGCGTTTCCAAGCTTTCCAAGTCGATTATGTGGGAAGCCATATTTCTGGTTTGGAAGCTCCGTTTTGCCAGTATGTTTAACAAACTTTAAACACGGGAAATATTATGTCCTCAGATGCAAAAGTGGTATTGGAATTTGAAAAGCCGGTACACGAACTGGAAGAAAAAATAAAAGAGATGCACAGCTACGCGGAAAAAACCGGGATGGACCTCAGCGAGGATATTAAACGCCTTGAGGAAAAGGCGGCGGAATTGCGCAAGGAGGTTTACACGAACCTGAGCCGCTGGCAAAGGGTGCAACTGGCCCGTCATCCCAAGCGCCCCTATTCCCTGGACTATATCTCGCGCATGACCAGCTACTTTGAGGAGCTGTTTGGCGACAGGCGCTTTGCCGATGACCACGCCATTGTTTCCGGCATGGCCCGCATGGATAAATACTCCGTGGTCATCATCGGTCAACAAAAAGGGCGCGATACCAAAAGCAATCTGCATCGCAATTTCGGCATGCCCAACCCCGAGGGGTATCGCAAGGCCCTGCGTGTTATGGAGCTGGCCGCCAAATTTAACAAGCCCGTCATCACCCTGATCGACACGCCCGGCGCCTATCCCGGGCTGGGGGCGGAAGAGCGGGGCCAGGCCGAGGCCATCGCCCGCAATCTGTTCGAGATGGCGCGCCTTCCCGTGCCGATTATCACCGTGGTGATAGGCGAGGGCGCTTCCGGCGGGGCTCTGGGTATCGGTCTGGGCGACCGTATCCTTATGCTGGAAAATGCCTGGTATTCCGTAATCAGCCCCGAGGGCTGCGCGGCCATATTGTGGCGGGACGCGGCCAAGGCCCCGCAGGCGGCCGAAGCCATGAAGGTTACCGCGCCCGACCTGGTTGATCTTGAAATTGTGGATGAAGTGATCCCCGAACCCGAAGGGGGAGCGCATAACGATCCCGACGCCACGGCGCAGGCGGTTAAAAAAGCCATTATCCGCCACCTAAAGGATTTATTAAAGCTACCGACGGATAAACTTATTGAACAAAGGTTGGAAAAGTACGGTAAAATGGGCGCATTCGTGGAATAACGGAGCGGACGGTTACTGACCGGGGACTCTAATTCCACTTGACTTATGAAGGCCGTCACTTTATATTTTGGCTTAAACAAAATTCGGAGAATTGCATATAAGCTGTTTGTTAAAGGAACTTGATTTTTAATTGTACTTGTATTGATGCATTTTTGGAAAGTACTACCTTTAACAGGCAGCTTATATTCCGGCTCTTATTAAACCGGTTAAGTGGAACAGGTAGTCTTTCCATTTAACCGGTTTTTTATTTAAGGAGGAATCCAATGTTTAAGCGACTTTTTTTAATAACCACCCTGACGATGAGCTTCTCATCCCTGTTGTATGCCCAGGGGCCCGGCGAGGCGGCCGTCCCTTTCTTGTTGATTAATCCCGGCGCCCGTTCCGGCGGCATGGGGGAATCCGGCGTGGCCCTGGCCAATGACGCCACGGCTGTTTACTGGAACCCGGCCGGACTGGCCTTCCAGTATGTCGACCCGGAAATAGACTCACGCGGCGAGGTATCGCTGATGCACGCCAAGTGGCTGCCCCAGTTTAACTTCAGCGATCTGTTTTATGACTTCCTGGCTGCCCGTTACTATGTGGATGGCATCGGTATGCTGGGCGCGGGCATTACCTTCCTTAACCTGGGCGAGAACGTGGCCACAAGCACCACCGGTCAGGAATATGACCGTTTCCGTTCCCAGGAATATGCCTTTACCCTTTCCTATGCCACCCAGTTAAAGCCCAATCTCGGTCTGGGGGTAAACCTGAAGCTGATCCGCAGCGAGTTGGCTCCGGAAAGCATAAATGTGGGTAACGAAAGCACCAACGGCCGTGCTACCGGTGTTGCCGTGGATATCGGCGTAATGTGGATGCCCGACTATGAGATGTTTGACAACCGTCTGACCGTTGGCGCCAATATGTCTAACTTTGGCCCGGCCATCTTTTACAATGACGAAGCCCAGTCCGATCCTTTGCCCACCAATCTGCGCCTGGGTATTGCCTATAAGCTGATCGATGATGAATTCAATAAAATGACCGTTACTTATGACGCCAATAAGCCGCTTTACCGCCGTGAGGGCGACAAGGCCGAGAATTTTATCACCGCCGCTTTTTACTCCAGTTGGTTTAAGGGTAAGCTTTCCGACCGCTGGAATGCCATCACCCACTCCCTGGGGCTGGAATATTGGTATGGCGACCTGATTGCCCTGCGCACCGGATATTTTTATGAGAATAAGAACTTTGGCGGCCGCCAGTTTTTAACCTTTGGCGCCGGCTTAAAGTACAATATCTTTAACTTTGACTTTGGATATATCTCCGACGATAAAGACAGCCCGCTTTCCGATACGATCCGTTATTCCCTGGCTGTCCATTTCTAAAAAACAACGCCCCGTTCCGGCGGGGCTTTTTCTTTTATTTTAAAATATCGAATACCGCATGAAACGCTTTTTTCTGCTTTTGATAACCCTGTCGCTGTGGACGCAGGCCGCCACAACGGTGCGAGTGGCTGTTCTGCGCGTTCAATTCCGGGAAGACAACAACCGTCTGACTACCGGAAACGGCCGCTTTATGATCGACACGGTGACGACCGATCCCTATGCCATAGACCCGGCGCCCCATAACCGCACCTATTTTAATGATCAGCTTATTGCGGCGGATAATTATTTCAATGCCGTTTCCAGGGGACAGGTGCGCATTGAAGCCCGTGTATTCCCCCGGGGGCTGAATGCCGCCTATACTCTTCCCGAGGAGATGGCTTTTTACAATCCCAATACCAGCAACGCGGCCATCGATGAAGGGGTGGCCCGCCTGTTTAGGGACGCCATTCAACTGGCCGACACGGATGATGCGCTTGTTTTTGCCGACTATGACCTGGTGTTGGTTTTTCATGCCGGGGTGGGGCGCGATGTGGACCTGGGTTTTGACGAAACGCCCCAGGATATCCCTTCGCTTTTTCTGACGCCGCGTTTTTTAAGGGATAATCTCGGAGCGGATTTTAACGGGATCAGCGTGGATAACGGGCAGTTTACCGTTACGCAGGGAGCCCTGTTGCCCGAAACCCAAAATCAGGCCGGTTATGATCTGGCCCTGACCGGATTCGTGGTTTCCAATATCGGCTCCTATCTGGGGATGAAGGATCTGGTCAGCGTACGGGAGGGCCGCTCCGGCGTGGGCCGTTTCGGCCTGATGGATGTGGGGCTGCTTAATGCCGCGGGACTGATTCCCGCGCCGCCAAGCGCTTATAACCGCCTTTTGTTAAATTGGGAACGGGCGGTGCCCCTTAAAACACCCTCTTCGCAAGTCAGCATACCCCGCTATCTGAAAAACGACGATAAGAAATCCGTGTATGAAATAGCCGTCAATGAAGACGAATCCTTTTTGCTGGAATACCGCGGCGACCGCTCCGTGTATCTGGACAGCCTGCAGTTTGAGCTCTCCCGCGACAGGGAGCGCACGGCCAACTATATGGAAGTGCTGCAAACCTTTTTACCGGAGCGCATAACCGTTTCGGACTCCAGCGGCGTGTTGCTGAAAGTGGATGACTATGACTGGGGCCTCGGCGGCGCCGGCATGCTTATCTGGCATGTGGATCGTTCCGTGATCCGCGAACAGAGCGACGGTTTTATTAATGACGACCCCGCGCACCGGGGGGTGGACCTGGAAGAAGCAGACGGCAGCCAGGATATCGGCCAGGCCTACTCCATCCTTGACGCCGGCTTTCAGTCCGAACTGGGAACGCCCATAGACTTCTGGTACAAATCCAATCCCTCTCCGATTTATAAAAACGAATTCTCCGCCGAAAGCACGCCCTCCAGTAATTCCTACCGGCAGCGGGCGCCGACGGGAATAAAAATTTTTAACTTCAGCGAGGCCCGGGCGGAAACGATGAGCTTTTCCTTTGGGCGTGATTATTTTGAATCCGGCTTTCCCAAAAAACTGCCCGGCAAACCCCTGGCGCTTACCGCCGGCGGGATAGAGAACGCGGCGACGGATTATATTTTTACCTTGAACGAAGGCGGTTTGCTGACCATTTTTTCGCGGGAGGATTCCGTCAGTTGGGCCCTGCCCACGGGCGGATTTAATACGCTTACCCTGGCCGATCGTGATGAAAACGGACGGTATGACGCCCTGATTGCCACGGTGGATGACTCTCTTTTTGCCCTTGAGCTTGGCGCGCCACTGCCCTCCGTTCCGCGGAATATCTTTGCGCCCCTTTTGGTTCCCGGCATAAGCGGCGCCCCCGTGGCCGGCAGCGCGACCATCACCCTGCCCGCCGGACGCAATCTTTGGCATATAGGCTATGACGGCCTGTTTACGGTGGTAGATTACGGCGTGGCCCTAAAGGAAGCCACTCCCGGCTTTACCCTGCCGGAAAACATTAGCGATGCTTTTGACTATAGCCGCCTTTATTATGATGGCGACGATGCTCTGCGCGAATTCCGTTTTAGCAACGCGGAGCGCCGTTTTTACAGCGTGGAAGACAATGTGGTCGATTTTACCGTCGGGGATTCCCCGCGCGGCGGCCCCGCCGTTGTCGATATAGACGGCAATGGTATCGTTGATATTTTGTTTGTCACGGAAACCGCTCTTTATGCCTATCAGCTTAACGGCGTTCCGCTTAGCGGCTTTCCCGTTGAACCGGCCCTTGGCGCGGAAGAACGTTTTGTGGGCACTCCCCTGGTTTACCGGGATGAAAATGATGAGGTGCGTGTTGTTGCTTTTACCGGCAATGGCAGCCTGTATGCCTGGGATGCCCGCGGAGAACGGCTGGAAGGCTTCCCGCTGGTTACGGGGGGGCGGCTCAGCCGGGGGGCGTTTATCCTCCAATGGGATGACGACCCGGCCGCCGAGCTTTTTACCGTAAGCGATTCGGGCGCTGTTTATGCCTGGGAACTAGCTGCCACCGGCAGTTTTACGGCGCTTTGGAACGCTCCCCGGGGCGACGCCTCGCGTAGCGCGGCCCCTCCGCGTCCCGCCCCCATCGAGAGGAATCCGGGTTTTATCCTGGACGCCTCCCGCGTATACAATTATCCCAATCCGGCAAAAAATAACAGAACCCGCATCCGTTACTACCTAAGCCAGGGCGCCATCGTTACCATACGTATTTATGACGGCTCCGGCTTCCCCGTGGCCGAATTCCCCGCGCCGGGCAACCTGAACGGATTTAACGAGGTGGAGTGGCGCGTGGATAATGTCGCCTCCGGCGTCTATCACTGCGAAGTACGCGCGGAGGCGGGCGGTAAAACGGAAAGTAAAATTATAAAGATTCTTGTGGTACACTAAATGGTAAAACGGCTTTTTCTTCTTCTCGCGCTCACCTTTCTGAACGCCGGTCTGCTCCGGGCCCAGCTTTATGATCAATACAACCATCCCGAGCTGGAATGGCACTCTTTTGATACGGAACACTTTACGGTGCATTACCATCAGGGAACGGAGCTTACCGCCTTTAAGGCCGCCAAAATCATCGAGGAGATTTATCCCGCCGTCACCGCCACCTATAACTTTAAGCCCAAGGACAGGATTCATCTGATCCTCAGGGATACGGACGATTATTCCAATGGCGGCGCCTTTTTCTTTAACAACAAAATAGAAATCTGGGCGACCAATCTGGACTATGTGATGCGTGGTACCAAAAACTGGTTGCGCGATGTGCTGACCCATGAGTTTACCCACATGGTCAATATTCAGAAAATCATCAAATCCAATATGACCTTCCCCTATGGTTTTATCCAATGGTTCGGTTACGAAAAGGAACGGCGGCGCGATGTGGTACGCGGCTTTCCCAATGTTCTGGTGTCCTACCCGGTCAGTTCGGTGAACATGCCGGTATGGTTTGCCGAGGGAACGGCGCAACATCAGAACGACAAAGCCCGCTTCGACTACCGCGATCCGCACCGGGAGATGATTTTGCGGGACCGTGTATTGCATAACCGTCTGCTCACCCTGAATGAGATGTCTGTTTTCGGTAAAACCAGCCATGGCAATGAATCCAGCTACAATCAGGGTTTCGCCTTTGTTAATTTTCTGGTGGAACAGTATGGAGAGAAGGTGCTTGCCGACATTACCGAGATAGACAGCCACTGGAGCAGCTACACCTTTGACGGCGCGATTGAAAAGGCAACCGGGACGCCCGTGGATAGCCTGTACCGGCGTTGGAAACAACAGCTTACGCGACGGTATACCCGCCAAACCGCAACGATCCGCGCCCATGAGCATAAAGGGTGCCTGATCGAAAAAGAGGGTTTCGCCAACCTGTATCCCGTTTTTGATCCCGAGGGTAAGTATGTGGCCTGGATCAGCAATAAGGGCCGGGACTACTTTTCGCAGAACCGCATAATCATCTGGGACCGGGAACAGGGAAGCAAGAAGGAATTGCCCGTTTCGGGCGTCAGTTCTTCACTGGACTGGTCTCCGGACGGCCGCTATCTGGTCTATGCCCGGCAGGATCGTAACCGGCACATGTCCTCCCTGAATGATTTATATCTGTGGGATGTGAAGGATGAAAAAGAGATACGGCTGAGTTACGGCCTGCGCGGCTCCAATCCCGCTTTCAGTCCGGATGGCCGCTCCATCGCCTTTGTGAGCGCCACCGACGGCCTGCACGCCCTTAACCTGCTGCGTCTGCCGCAAAATCCCGAATCCGAAACCTGGCGGGAGGCGGCCTACAATGTTACCACCGGCCGGCTGCTGCCGCACAAGGCGGAAACAATCTACCAGCGGGATGTGCGGGTGCGGGCTTCCGAACTGACACAGTTGCTGGCCTTTGAAGACGGAAGGCAAATATATCACCCCCGATGGCGGCCCGATGGCCGGCGGATTGTTTTTGGCACGGCGGTGGAGTATGGCCGTAATATCGGGCAATATGATCTGGATACGGGAAAGTTCAGCATACTGATGAAGGCCCGGGAAGAACTCCGTTATCCTGTCTACAGCCCGGATGGCGCCTGGCTCTATTTTTCTTCCAGTAAAACGGGCATCTATAACCTTTACCGCGTTAAAAGCGACGGCGGCCCGGCCCAACTGCTGACCAATGTAACGGGCGGCGCGTTTATGCCAACCGTGAATAACAGGGGCGAAGTGGCCTACGCCTGTTATGACAGCATCGGCTACAAGCTGGCCTTTATGGCCCGGCCCGTTGCCCTGGATGCCTCCCTGGCCCGCTATGATGATAACTATCCGCAATCCGTTCCCGTTAAGAATTTTAACGACGATACGATCCCCGAATATGCCACCCGGCCCTATAAAACCACCTTTACCCCTACCCAGATCCTGCCCCGTCTGTTTATCGATTACGGCACGGTTAAGCCGGGGTTTTATATCACCAGCTCCGATGTGCTGGATCAGTTTAGCCTGGTGGCGGGGGCGGCGGCCAACAGGGATTTTGACTATGACCTGTATGCCTATGCCGAGTATAAAAAAATGGCGCCTACTTTTTTTGCCGAGTTTTATAACTCTTCCGCCAACATCAAGGACACGCTGGAGTTGGATCGCGGTTATGTGGTGAAAGGGGTGCGCAATGTCGGTTTTAACCTTATGCAATACAGTTTCGGGGTTAGTTACATTCCCCTGGAGAAAATGCATGTCAGCCTGACCTATACCGGCAGCCGTTACTCGGCGCAGTTAGACCCCTTAACGCTGAGCACGCCCACGGATGGCCTGCTTTATGTGCCGACCATTCGTTACGATTACCTGCGCGGCCAGGCCGTGCATTTTAAGTTTATCCTGGATCGTCTGGGCAATGACCGTTACGCGGCGGTCAATCCCTCCTCCGGTTACTATCTCTTTTTTAAATATGGCTATGAGGATAATGATTTCCTGCAGGGGTTTGCCACAAACCGCCAACTGGGTTTGGAGGAGTTTAAACGCTATGCCTTTAACAGTCTGGAGTTTAACGGCGAGTTGTATCTGGCCAACCCCTGGCTGGAACAGCACGCCCTGGGCCTTAGTTTAAAAAGCGGTTATATCGATCGTCCCGTGGCCGGTTTTTTTAATTACTTTGCCGGCGGCCTGATCGGTTTGAAAGGCTATCCCTTTTACAGCATAGAAGGGCGGCAAAAGCTGATTGGCGCTCTGAATTATCGTTTTCCGATCAGCCGGGGCCTTAACTGGCGTTTGGGACATCTGCGCTTCGACAAGCTTTTTGCCGGTTTCTTTTTTGAGGCGGGCAATGCGTTTAACGAAACGCGCGTTAATGTGGCCGACTTTAAGCGCGACGTGGGCGTGGAGTTGCGCCTGGATACCTTTTCCTATAATATGTTCCCCACGCGCATTTTTGCCCAGGCGGCCTGGCCCCTGGATGTGGCCCGCAACGGATCGGTTAGCTATCCGCGCGAGTGGCGCTACTATATGGGCATTTTGTTTGATTTTGATCTGCGTGAACGCGCCGGGAGCATGAAGGATAATACATCGTTCCGGTCGCGTTTAAGGTAGTGGGTGGAAAAGTAGAGAAAAATTTTAAAACTGTATATGTTTTTATAAAGATGTAAATAGGGGCATGACACGTCCGCAATGTTACATCTTAAAGAACAGGAGAACAAATGAATATCCGTATATCCCTATTTTTTGGATTCATTATCCTCGGCCTGCCCCTTTGGGCGGGAGAACAGCCCGCCGCCTTCCGCGCGGCCCTGTTAACGACGGGCAAGGATGATGCCGCCGTAAAGCCGCTTATGGTTAATAACAGAGTGGACTGGTACGAACCCGCGGCGAAAACCGAACTTTTAAATGAGATGCGTCTTTACTTCCAGACACGGGAAACCGCAGAAGAGGGAACAAAATCGCCCGCGCTTTCCGCGCTTTTTTCCGCCGTGGTGCCCGGAGCGGGTCAGGCCTATGCCAAATCTTACTGGAAAGCGGCCGCCTTTGCCGTGGCCGAGGTGTTGCTGGTTGCCGGTTATATTTCCTACCAAAGCCGCGGAGACGCAAAGGATCGCGAAATGCGCGCCCTGGCCGATAGCCGCTGGGATGAAAAACGGTACTGGAGCAAGGTGTATAAGCTGGCCACGGATAACAACGACTGGGACGGGCCGCCGCTGCAAACAGACGCTAACGGCCTGTTGTCACAATCCGATGTGGACGCCAATATAGACCGGCTGCGCTATTGGGAAAGCAACGGCAACTATTATGGCTTTACCCATGTGCTGCCGACAACCAAAACACAACAATACTACGAGATGATCTACAAATATCTTATCCAGTTCGGCGTGGGCTGGCAGGAACTGGGCAACGACTGGAACTACTATGATAATCCTTCCAGTCTGAATAATCTGACGGACGATGTGGCCCGCTACAAAACGATCCGCAATCAAAGCAACGATTTTTACCATACGGCGGTAACCCTCAGTTGGGTGGTGCTGGTGAATCACCTTGGCAGCGCCATTGACGCCGCGTTGACTGCTAAAAACTATAATCAGAAACTGCATGTGCGTCTTTACGGGCAGTCCCGCTATTACGCGGGCCGGGTAATGCCCATGTACGGCCTGCAGTTTAATTGGTAAGGCAGGCCCATGAAACTTAAAGCACTTTTAGCCATGTTGGTTATGCACATCAGCCTGGCCGGCGCTCAACCCGTGGAGTTATTTTATTCGCGATTAAGCCTTGCTGCCGACTCCGTGCCAACAGCCGTGCCCGACATATCCTCCGGGGCGGCGCACGCTCCCGGCGGGGCCCCGGGCGCCAAATCCGTGGGAACGGCACTGATGCTAAGCCTTTTGCTGCCGGGAACGGGGGAATATTACGCCGGGGAAACCACTCAGGCCCGCTTTTTCTGGGGCGTGGAAATAGCCGCCTGGGGCGCCTTGCTGTTTAACAACAGTTATTACAATAGCTTACGCGGCGATTATCAGGCCTGGGCCGGCGTGCATGCCGGGGTAAGCCCCTCCGGTAAGGATGATCAATACTGGATCGATATCGGCAAGTTTGACGATGTTTATGCCTTTAATGAAAAACGCCTTCAGGATCGCCGCCCGGAGCGGCTGTATGATCCGGCGCTTTATGCCTGGCAATGGGACAGGCGCGATAATCGTTTGACCTATGATTTGAAACGCCTGAAAGCCTCGGCCATAAAAGACCGCCGCCTGATTTATGCTTCGGTCATTCTGTTGAATCATCTGGTCAGCGCGGTAAACAGTATCCGCCTGGTGCGGGCGCAAAACAGCCGACTGGCCCGGCGGGTGGATTACCGTCTGTTTGTGGATTCGCCGGGGAATACCCCTTCCGTAACCCTGGGGCTGGTGGCCCGCTTTTAAATGCGCGTGCTGATTACGGGCCTGAACGGTTATGTGGCCTGGTACCTTCTTCAAAACATTCCGCAGGGGGTGGAGGTTGCCGGCACCTTGCGTCCCGGGGTGACCAATACCTTTAAGTTTCCCGCCCGGTCTCTTGATTTGGAAAAGGATGTTTCCTCTCAACTTTCGAATACCCCCGCGGACGCGGTGATTCACACGGCGGCACTCTCATCATTGGCGGCGTGCGAACAGAATCCCCGAAAAGCCATGCGCGTAAACGCGCAGGCCACCGGCGAGCTGGCCCGCTGGTGTGCCCGTAATAAGGCAAGAATGCTCTACCTTTCCACCGATATCGTTTTTGACGGGGAACACGCGCCCTATGCCCCGGATGACACGCCATCGCCCGTCAATTGGTATGGAAAAAGCAAATATGCCGGCGAGCAGCACGTTTTGCGGGAGTGCCCGGAGTTCGGAACCGTTATACGCCTGCCTTTGCTGCTGGGACCCTCGCCCCATAAAAAGAATTTTACGGACTGGTTTCTGGAGCGTGCCCGCGCCAACAGGGAAATCCCCCTGTTTTACGATGAAGTGCGCACCCCGCTGCCCACGGAGGAGGCGGCCGGAAAAATATGGAATTGTCTGCTGACCGGACAAAGGGGCGTCATCCATCTGGCCGGGGAAAAAAGTTATAACCGTATGGAATTGGGGCGTAAATTGGCGCAGGAGTATAGTGTGCCCGGCGCGAAATTAAAAGCGGTCAGTTTGCAAAGCGTAACGGTTCCCCGGCCCCGTGATGTACGGATGAAAAGCTGACCATTGAGAAGGAAGATTTATGCATAGAAAAGAAACAACGCCCGTTCCGCCCTTCGGCGAGCGGCCCATGGCTTTTTATATCATCAGCGATTTTGAAAAGACGAGGGAGCGGCTTGATGATATAGAACAGCGCTGGATGAGGCGGGACCCCTCCGTGCGCGGTCGTCAGGTGCGCCGCCTGGCACGCGGCGCGATACGCCACCGCATGTTGCTGGACTGGCAGATCGGCCGTTTATACAGCGGAAAGCATCCCATGGAAAAAAAGACAAAGCTCTGGCTGCGCCTGGCCCTGTTTGACCTGATGGACTCCCGGGAGGAAGCCCCAAGACGGGTAAACGGCTGGGTGCAGGATACGCGCGACACACTGGGTGAAAGAGCCGTTAGTCTGGTTAACGCCCTGATGCGCGCCTATCTGCGTGGCAGGGAGCGTATTGACCCCGTTGTTCTGGAAGATATCCGCGAGCGGTTGGCCATAAGCTACTCCTTTCCCCGCTGGATGGTGGAGCACTATCTGGAAACCTGGGGCGAGGATTTTACCGGCGAAATATTACGGCACCTAAACCGGACGCCGGAACCGGTGCTGAGATACAATCCCCTTAAAATGGAACGGCAGCGTTTTGAGGAGGAACTGGAAGCCCTGGGCGTCTCCTACCGGCGTTCGGCCCTTTCGGACAGACATTACAAAGTGGACAGCGTACGGAAAATAGAAGAAGCGGAAGGTTTTGACGCCGGCTTTTGTTCGGTGCAGGATGAAAGCGCCTCCATCCCGCCGCGGCTTTTGGAATTGCAGGCCGGGGATACCTTTCTGGACGTCTGCGCCGCGCCGGGGGGCAAGTTTACGCAGGTTCTGGAAGAAAACGGACAACTGCAACTGGCGGTGGCCGTGGACAGCGATATCAACAGGCTGCAAACCATCCGGGAAAATATGATGCGCCTGGGCCTGCGGGGCTATCTGGTGGCCGCCGATGCCCGGGCCCTGCCGTTTAAGCGATCCTTTAATAAAATCCTGGCCGATGTACCCTGCAGCGCCCAGGGGATCATCCGCAAGCACCCCGATATAAAATGGCGCCGCTCGCGCAATGAGATGGAGGCTTTTGCTTTGCTGCAAAGGGAGATTCTGCAAAGCGCCTGGAAACATTTAAGGGAAGGAGGACGCCTGGTATACAGCACATGCAGCATAGACCCCATGGAGGACGAAGCGGTTGTGGAAAGCTTTGAACAGGCAAGGCCGGCCGTGGTAACAAACTCCCTTGTGCCTCAAAGATTTATAACGGACAAAGGTTTTGTACGCACCTTTCCCCAACAGGGATTGGATGGAAGTTTTGCCGCCTTGCTGAAAAAAGAGCCGGCCGGGGAACAGGAAAACGGGTAAAATGGAAACGGAAAATAAATCTTGGAATCCATCTCTGAAATGTGCAAATTGTATATGTTAATGAAACCCTGTTTTTGTAAGCGACCCGTAAAAATATATTAAATTGCACCTACCCTCATTCTGTTGTATATTTGCCGGTCATAATCGTTTGAATTGGATACGGAACCGATGCTGGAAGATCTAAGCGGAAAACTCGAGTCGACGCTACGCAAGCTACGCGGATATGGCAAGCTGACCGAGAAAAATATTGCTGACGCCCTAAAAGAAATCCGACGCGCTCTGTTGGAGGCCGATGTAAACTATAAAGTTGTTAAGGACTTTATTGACGAGGTGCAAAGGGAAGCTGTCGGGGAAGAGGTGCTGAAAAGCGTTACCCCCGGGCAGATGATCGTCAAAATAGTAAATGACAAGCTGGTGGCCCTGTTGGGGACCAGCAACACGCAGATCAAGAGCGCGGGAATCCCGCCCACCATCATTATGATTGCCGGGCTGCAAGGCTCCGGTAAAACAACCTTTACGGCAAAATTAGCAGCCTGGCTGCAAAAGCGCGGGCGCAAACCCTTGCTGGCCGCTCTGGATATTTACCGGCCCGCCGCCATCCAACAGCTCCGGGTGTTGGGGCAAAGCCTGAATGTGCCGGTGTATGACGAGGGCATTGGCGATCCCGTGCGTATCGGGATGAATGCCGTTAGCGCCGCCCGTAAACAGATGTGCGATACCGTTATTTTGGATACGGCCGGACGTTTACATGTGGATGAGGAAATGATGCGCGAGTTGGTGAACGTGAAAAATCGCGTTCGCCCGCATGAAATTTTGTTCGTGGCCGACGGCATGACCGGTCAGGACGCGGTTAACACGGCAAGCGAATTTGCCGGAAAACTGAATTATGACGGCGTGGTGTTAACCAAGATGGATGGCGATACCCGCGGCGGGGCCGCGCTCTCTATTCGCGCCGTAACCGGCAAGCCGATCAAGTTTATGAGCATCGGCGAAAAGCCCAATGCCGAGTCGATCGAAGCCTTTTATCCCGATCGCATGGCCTCGCGGATATTGGGCATGGGCGATGTGGTCAGCCTGGTGGAAAAAGCCCAGGAGACCATCGACCAGGAACAGGCAGCCAAAATGGAAGAGCGCCTGCGTAAGAACGAATTTACGCTGGAAGATTTTTTGATGCAGCTGCAACAGATAAAGAAAATGGGCCCGCTGGAAAATCTGTTGGGCATGATACCCGGCATGGGGGCCCAGATGAAGAATGTAAAGGTAGACCCCAAGGCCTTTGCGCGCACGGAAGCGATTATCCATTCCATGACGCGCGAGGAGCGTAATAAACCGCAAATTCTGAATGGCAGCCGCCGCAAGCGGATTGCCCGGGGCAGCGGAACGCGGGTGCAGGATGTGAATCAATTGGTTAAGCAATATGACCAGATGAAAAAGATGATCAAACAAATGAAAGGGAGATCCGGTAAGGGTCTTCGAGGAATGCCATTAAATTTTATGTAAAATTGGAGGTTAATTTTGGCTGTTAAGTTAAGATTGATGCGTATGGGACGTAAAAAGCGGCCGTACTACAGAATAGTTGCGGCGGATAGTCGCGCCCCCCGTGACGGTCGTTTTATTGAAAACGTGGGAACCTATGATCCGATCGCTCAGCCGCATACGGTTGATTATAAGGAAGACAGAGTGCTGCACTGGTTGTCCGTTGGGGCTCAGCCCACCGATACGGTACGGAGCCTGCTGCGCGGTAAGGGGTTATGGTTAAAGTGGACACTGATTAAGCAGGGCGCCGACGAGGCAAAGATTGCCTCCGAAATGGAAGCCTGGCAAAAACAGAAAGAAGAAAGCCTTAAGCGTCTGGAAGCTAAAAAAGCCCAGGCCGCCAAGGAAAAGGCCAAAGCCACCAAAACCGCCGAGCCGGAAGCCGTTGCCGAAGAAGCCGCCGCTCCCGCCGATGCCGTAGAGGATGCTCCGGCCGAAGATTCCGCACCTAAAGATTCAGCTGAATAAAAAGCGTATTTTTGTGTTACAGCGAATATGGTCCAAACTATTTAGGAGGCATCTCGTTATGAAGGAGTTTGTTGAATTTATCGCGAAGCACCTGGTGGACAAGCCCGAGGAAGTTCAGGTAACTGAAGTTGAAGGCGAGCGCGTCACCGTATATGAGCTTCGGGTCGGCGACGGCGACCTGGGAAAGGTGATTGGAAAGCGGGGACAAACGGCAAAATCCATTCGTACACTGCTATCCGCGGCATCCGCGAAAGCGGGTAAACGAGCTGTACTCGAAATATTGGAATAGGTAGCGGGCATCATGTTTGTCATCGGACAGGTTGTAAAGCCACAAGGCATACATGGTGAACTAAAGGTTAAAATTATCAGCTCTTTCCCCGAGCGCTTTAAACAACTGGACGTCTTTTATCTGCGTGAAGATGAAAGGCAAATCTGTTATGTGGAAAAAGTACGCGTTAAAGGCGACTTTGCCTTTATAAAAATTCGGGGAGTGGATGATCGCACTCAGGCGGAACACTATAGAAATAATTTCCTGTATGTACGGGAAAGCGAGTTGTTCCCCCTGCCGGACAACGACTCCTATTACCATCATCAGCTTATTGGGATGAAGGTGGTAAATACCCGGGGCGAATCCCTGGGTGTTATAAAGGATGTGGAAAACTATCCGGGTAACGATCTGTTTGTGATGGAAGATGAAAAGGGGCGGGAACATTTGTTGCCCGCTTCCAAGGCATTTATAAAAAAGGTGGATACCGCCTCGGGCCTGATGACCATTTCGGAAATAGAAGGCCTGTTGGAATAATCTGTTCTGTGACATGCGTATAGATATCATTACCGGTTTCCCGGATATTTTACGGGAGCCGTTGCAACAAAGCATTATCAAAAAGGGGCGCGAGGCCGGCGCGGTGGAGATTCATCTGCATAATCTGCGTGATTATACGGATGACCGGCATAAGACCATAGATGACTACCCTTATGGCGGCGGGCCGGGCATGGTGCTGAAAGTAGAACCCTTTGACCGTTGCCTGAATGATATCGGACAACACAGCGACCTGAGCCAGGCGCGGATTTTTATGATGACGCCTCGGGGACGAACCTATGACCAGAAAAAAGCCACGGAACTGAGCCTGGCCGGACATCTGATCTTTTTATGCGGGCACTATAAGGGCGTTGATGAACGTCTGTACAGCCTCTACGAGATAGAAGATATCTCCATTGGAGATTACGTGCTGAGTTCCGGGGAGATAGCGGCGTTGGTTATTACCGACAGCATTGTGCGCTTGTTGCCCAATGTGCTTAAGGACATCGATTCGGCCTGGAGCGATTCATTTCAGGAGGAGTATCTGGACGCCCCCTACTACACACGTCCGGAAAGCTACAGGGGGTTAAAAGTGCCCGAGGTGCTTACATCCGGTCATCATGAACGCATCGGGGAATGGCGCCACAAAAAACGCGTGGAACTAACAGAAAAATTGCGACCCGATTTATTGAAAAAAACTAATGAGTAACAAGAAATACTAACCTGGGAATTAAAAATGGATATTTTACATCAAGTAGCTGCCGATCAGCTAAAAAGCGATAACCCTGATTTTCGCCCCGGCGATACCGTTGCCGTTCATGTTCGTGTTGTGGAAGGCGACAAGGAACGTATTCAGGTTTTTCAGGGTGTGGTGATCAAAATGCGCGGTGGCGGTATTAACCGCACCATGACCGTGCGTAAAATTTCTCATGGCGTTGGCGTGGAGCGTATCTTTTTGTTGAACTCGCCCCGTATTGCCAAAATTGAGGTGGTACGTCTGGGCAAGGTAAGACGCGCCAAGCTATACTATTTGCGGGATCTGCGCGGCAAGGCCGCACGCATTAAAGAAAGATAAACCCTTTCGGGGGTGGTCTGCCGGTACATGCGTATAATTTCAATCCTCAGCTTATGGCTTGTCAGTGCCCTGTTGGTTACCTGCGCCGTTAAGGGCGGGTTAAAGGGCGGGCCGGAAGATAAAACGCCGCCGGTTATCATCTATTCTTTTCCGCAAGCGGATTCAACGGGTGTACATCATCTTGAGTACATCCGTTTTTCTTTTTCGGAGATGATGGATCGCAACAGCCTTGCCAAAAACCTGTTTATCTCTCCTCCCATAGCCCATGAATGGGAATGGCAGGGCTATGATGAGCTGAGCATCCGCCTTTTGGACAGCCTGAGCGGCGATGTGACCTATGTGCTTACCCTGGGTACCGGACTAAAGGATTTAAGGGGCAATGGTCTGGAACAGGCCTATACGTTGGCTTTTTCCAGCGGCGATCATATTGACCACGGCGAAATTTCCGGGCGGGTCTTTGGTCTGAAGCCCAAAAAAAATTATACCGTGATGGCCTATCTTTTAGACAGTCTTTCCCGAAAGCCTCATTTTTACAGGGATACCGCCCTATACATCACCAAAACCGGTAAACAGGGCCATTTCCGTCTGACCAATCTTAAAGAGGGCCTGTACCGCATTCTGGCCGTAGACGACGCCAACAACAATCTGCTTGCCGATCTGCCCCGGGAAAAAACAGCCCTGGCCCAAAAAGATATTCCCGTGCGGGAAGGCCGGACGTCCGATTTTGTAAGCATGCGTCCCGCCATTCAGGATACAAACCCTCCGGCCATCCTTTCCGCGCGGGCCATAAACAACCGGCAGATTCGCCTTAACTCCAACAGAACGCTTTTCCCCGACTCTCTGTCAACTATATCGATCAAGGACAGCGCTTCCTCGCAAAAGCTGGCCTTGTTGCAGTGGAGCCGCGCCCAAAACGCCCTGATTTTACACACGGCGCCGCAGGACAGCGGCGCCCGCTATGTGGCCCGCATCGCTCCGCTTAGGGATTCCCTGGCCCGTCAGACCGCCGACACCTCTTTCCGGTTTAGCGCCTCTCCCCGACCGTTAAAACAGTCTTTTAGAATAAAAAAACGTTTCCCCGCGGATAGCGCCCGGGCGGTACACCCCCTGACGAATCTCTATCTCGAGTTCAGTCTGCCCTTGTCGCCGGAAAGCCTGCGCCATTTAAAACAGGCCGTTGTTTTGCGGCAGAACGGTGATTCCGTCTCCTTTCAGGTCCGCCATGACTCTCCGGATAAGCTGACGCTTACGCCGTCCGCGCCCTTGCCTGGCGACAGCAGCTATGTGTTGACGCTGGACAGCACACTGTTGCGGGACGCCTTTGGACGGGCTTTAAAGGACAGCGCCACGCAAACGGTTTTTAAGGTCAATTCGCCGGATAATTTCGGCTCCCTGAGCGGGCGGATTAATACCGCCCTGCCTCCGCCTTATGTGGTAAGCATCACCCGCCTTGATGGAAAAAAGGAAAAACGGGTTCAAAGCCTTGGGGGAAAGACATTCGAATTTCATTAC
>JALTKX010000125.1 GCA_027006055.1 Calditrichia bacterium
CGGTACGGGGGGGAAATCGTCCTGTGAAGCACCGTGAATGACGGGGTGAGTTCTTCGTGTATCTATCCTGCCAATTTCATCCAGGAGTACAGCGGACAGGTGCAAACAATTATGAGCCCTTTAACAGGCTGTTGAAAAAGTCTCTGGTGAGTGCGAGACAAGGCAAAAAAAGGCGAAAAAGCGCAGTTTACACGCCAGTAAATGAGTACCTGCGACATTTCCTGCGGTCACATTCTGAGCCATTTTTAAACGCAGTATCGTGCCGCCAGAGACTTTTTCAACAGCCTGTTAATATGTCGTTTTAGTGCGGCGGGCAAATCCCGCCAGGGCAAGCAGGCTGGAGCCAAACAGCCACACCGAGGCCGGCAGGGGTACGGCCGAAACATTGATGCCATCGATATAAAACTGCGCAGCACCAAGAGCTTCGATGGGGCCAAGGTTGCCGATATCCTGGTCGGGCGAAGCGCCAATGGCAAGATAGCGAATGCCCTCGAAAGGCGTGAATGAATGCACTGGGCCAGCCAGTGACGGGGAGTTCACAAAACTGAAGGCGCTGAAGGCACTGAGGAAATCCAGATCAAGGTTGGGTGCGGAATTGCCCCCGGCAACCCAGACACTGGTTTTGGCGTTTGAGACGGCATCGAGAATAACCTGTGAGACATCGACGGGTGTTTCGAAACGAAACAGGGCAAACTGGAAACTCGGCAGGGCACCATTTTTCGTCATACTGTCGATACCGGGTTGAAGGCTGGCGCTGAGGGTGTCATCGTCGGTTTGCCCCAGATTCTGGCGGGAAAGCAGTCCCAGTCCGGTGGCGATTTCACCTGTCTGGGTGGCAATCGTCCGACCGAAATAAGGTCTTGTCCAATTGACGCTGTTTATGGCGGTGGCGGTCGAAAAAGGCCCGTAAATCGTGGTTGAACCATCGGTCGGATCATGCTCGACATGGTAACCCTCGGTGGTTACCCCGACTCCATCGGCCACGAAGGACAGGGACGTGAGATCCGCTGTCATAGAAACCGTCTTGAGATCAACGACAATAGCCCGGGCTGTACCCGGGCCGGCGCCAAGCAGGGCACCGATTAAAATAAAATTGATCAAAATGGATTTTTTGTTCATGGCTCCCCCTTTTTTCTGAATTTTGGCAAGGCCAGAAGAATTGTCCATCTTGTTTTTTTATGCCGGACGGATAT
>JALTKX010000126.1 GCA_027006055.1 Calditrichia bacterium
CCCCGAGGGTCGGGGAGAGGTTGGGGGTGGGGTTCGAGAACTCGCACACGAAGTTTCTGGGCACAGCCTGTCAGGGGGCTTCCGGCATGGGCTAATCCGTTGAAACGGATGACGGGAATTCCGAGTCTTTTCCAAACCCCCGGGTGAATCCGGAGGGTAACGCGATTACCCGTACGCTGCTCCCCTCACCGAAGCTCGGGGAGGGGCCGGGGGATGAGTTCCCAACCTGGCCGGACGGCTAAAGGGCAACGTTAAAACCAAATCCTAGCAATGGGTGTTCGTTCATACCCGAATCCGTTGAAACGGATTGGGACTTTCACGTCCCTTCCACCCCATCCGGATGAATCCAGGGGTTACCATTACCCATACACTACCCCCCTCCCCGAGGGTCGGGGAGAGGTTGGGGGTGGGGGCGATTTTCCCCTAACATCATTGGCATACAAAAAAACCCCGACAAAACTGCCGGGGTATTATTGACGACGTTTAGACCTTTTATTTAATCAAAAGCATGCGCCCCGCGGCGGAATACCGCTCCGCCTCCAGGCGATAGATATACATGCCCGAGGCCAGCCGCGCCGCGTCGAAGGTTACGCTGTGACGGCCCGCCTCCCTGTAACCGTTCACCAGTTCGGCCACCTTGAGACCGGTAAGGTCATAAACGCTCAGACGTACCCTGCTCCCTTCCGGCACATCGAACATGATGCGCGTAAGCGGATTGAAGGGATTGGGATAGGCCGGATACAAGCGAAAATCGCTTATGGTGATCTCTTCCCGGCCGTCAACGGCCGCTTGCGGGGTTACGGCAATGGTTTGTAGTTGTGTGATTTTTCCGTTGTAATCCATATCGGACAGGCGATAATGGTAGGTGACGCCGTTAAACACATTGACGTCCGTATAGCTGTAATCGGTACGGCTGTTTTTATTGCCCTGGCCTTCTATCTGTGTAACCAGACTGAACTGTTCGCCATCCTCGCTGCGTTCCACTAAAAAGGCCTTGTTGTTTACCTCCGACGCGGTTGTCCATTTCAGGGTCACCTGTCCGTCGCCGGGCAGCACGCTGAAGGCGGCCAGGTTAACCGGCAGGGACTGATCCCCTCCCTGCTGCCAGGTTAGAACAGGATAGCCGTTGTTCAACGTCCCGGCCTGATCCATGTCCCAGTAATCGTTAAACGCGCCGTCGTCATTGGGGTTGTTGACAAAGTCCCATACCGGAAAGGTTAAACCGACGGAGGTGGCGCTATTGGTAAAGGTGGCCACATCCTGCATCTCGGCGGTGGTTTTGGCCGTCGCCGCGCCGACGGCGTCACTGCTTTGACCGCTGGTCTGGCTGTCAAAAAAGTTATTGGTGTAGGTGTTGGTTGCATATTCAACTCCAACAAATCCCTTATCCGTGGGATTCGTGGTACCGTCGAAGGTGACGCTGCCCGTGGCATAGGCGTATTCAATGGTCCCCCCGTCAATAGGAAAACCCTGTATGACATTAATATCGCCATTTTGTCCGCAAAAAGCCGCGATATTGCCGCTGCTACTGCCGTTGTTACGGGTAACGCTGCCGGTGGCGTAGCAGTTGCTCACGGTAGGTACGTCAGTCAAATAACCTACAAAACCGCCAACCGCGTCATCACCGCTGACCGCGCCCGTACTGAAGCAATTATTAATAGAAACAGTGTATTGTGCATAGCCTATAAAACCGCCGATTCTTCCGGTTCCACTTACGCTGCAGGAACTGGAACTATTGTTTATAGAAGTTCCGGCATCTGAGACCAAACCTATTAATCCTCCCACATTATAAGACCCTGATATGGAACCGCTACTGTGACAGTTGCTGACCGCTGCCCCGCCTAAGATAACACCTGCAAGGGCGCCCGTGGGATTATCCCCTGTTATGTTGACCGTGCTTAAGGTAAGATTACTCACGCTGCCGCCGTTTATTCGTCCGAACATTCCAATATAGTTTGTAGCGGCTCTGTAGATATACAGACCGCTGATGGTATATTTTTGACCGTCATAAGAGCCGGTAAAATCAACGTTAGCAGTAAGTGAGCCGATCGGTGAAAATCCCGCGCCGCCATCCCAGCCGCTGGTGGCGGAGGCGTCGATATCGGCCGTTTGGATAAAATAGCTGCCCCAACTGGAGCTGTTTTGCGTTACCCAGTACAGGTTATCCAGGGTGGCGATCTGGTAGGGATCGGCCTGGGTGCCCGACCCGGCCGGTTGTACCGCGGTTTGGGACGCCAATGGGAAAACGCAGACCAGTAGCATTATAAAAACAGGTAGTATTTTTCTCATAATAATTCTCCTTATAAATAACCTAACTGAACCGTCCCTTACGGTTTGCTTATACCGCTCGGGTTTTGAAGCGCGCTATAATGGAGTGTATCGGTTAGGAGGGGCATGGGATGACCATGTTTTACTCCCAAAAAAGCAATGGTTATCCCAAAAAAGAAACCAAATTGTCAAAATCAAAAAAATAAAATGAGAATACTGCAGGTATTGGAAAGTTTATGAAGTGTCAGGCGTTGCGCGCTCTTTCCCCGGGAAATGTTTTAGTTTTTTTTCTCGCGGGCGGCGAGTTGGATATACTGCCGGGGCGTCAGTCCCGTTTCCGCCTTAAACGATCTGTAAAAGGTGCTGGAAGAGTTAAACCCGCATTCGCCGGCGATGGCTTCCAGCGACATACGGCTGTCCGGCAGGCGGTTGATCACTTCCCGGATGCGGAGACGGTTGATAAAGTTGCTGAAATTCATATCGGTATGTTTTTTTATTTCACGGGATACATAAGTTTTATTGCTGTTGCAGGCCAGGGCCAGTTTTTCAATGGTCAGTTCGGGATCGGTAAAGCGTTTTTCATGCTGAAGCACGTTTACGATCATCTTCCAAAGCCCGTCATTTCCTTCCACGCGGGACTCTCCGGAAATGGTGGGTTTGGACCGCCTTGTAACATCGGAAGTACATTTACGTAATTTTTCGCTGTTTTGATAAAGCTTGCGGTAACTTTTGCGCAATCGCAGATAGAGGAGCGCAATGACGATCGATAATAAAACGAGAAGACCGCTCCCGGCGGCAAGATAAATTATTTTCATCTTTTGCGAGCGGATCATCCTATTTTGATTTTGTATGGTCTGTATCTTTTTCTCCGTTTCATAACGGATTTGCAATTGGGAAACAAAACCGTCGTTAACGGCCTTATGCAAAGAGTCCTGATAGCTTATAAATCGATCCAGTTCCTCGCTGAAACGGGCGGGAGACCTTTCCCCGGCCATCAGTTTCAACAGTACTATTCTTTTATTTCTTTTATTTTTTTCATTTATCGGATGTATGTTTTTTATCATTTCCCGCGCCGCGGCATATTCACCCTTCCGCATCATCAGTTTTGCCCGTAATATATTGGCGGCCGTCCATTGCGCGTTGTATCCGGCGCTTTTGGCAAAGCGGGCCGCTTCATACAGGTAACGGGAAGCCTTTTGGTAATGTCCCCGCTTCATTTCCACAGAGGCCATAAAAATACGGATATTGGCATATTCATAATGATTGGCGGTCTTTTTGTACAATTCCCCTGCCCGCGTCAAATAAAAAAGAGCGCTGTCCGGTTGTTGCAGGTCAAAGGAGAGCTTCCCCAGATTATGGTAGGCCAGGGCCATGCCATTGCTGTTTTCCGTTTTGCGGAAAAAATTAAGCGCCTTAGTTAAAAGGATGCGCGCCTGTCCCGTCTGGCCCAGCTCCAGATGCAACAGTCCGATATTTATTTGGGTTTGGGCAACGCCGGTGGAGTCGCCCAGACGGGTGTCAATATCCATGGATTTTATATATGATTTAATGGCATCGTCATAAGAGCCGGTAATTTCCTGGTTCACGCCCAAATTATTCAGGCACTTGCTTCGGAAATTGATGTTCCGCTCGGCGTAGAGTGATTTTAAGGCCTTTTGATAGTAATAGCTGCTGAGATAATATTGCCCCCGGTAATAATGGGCAATGCCCAGGTAATATTCGGACCTGGCCGTTAAGGAGTCTGTTTCCGCATATTGCCCCAAAGCCAGCGCCCGGTTAAGCAAAGCTATGGCCGAGTCCGGATTGGCGGCCAACAGGCTTTTGGCTTGCCGGTGCCATTCAATAATATTTTTTTGATTGCCGGCCGAAGCGCCGGCCAGGGCGATTGAAGCGGTAATAATAATAAAAAGAATTCTCCTGGGCATGAGATGTCCTTGTAAAATTATTAGGCATAATGGATATTATTACTTTGATATAATCAGGAATGCATCCGGGGCCTAACATAATGCCCCCGGCGCCGGAGCAGCATTCTTGCAGATAACCTGATGTTTTTCCGTATTTTTTCCCCTTACTCGGCTAAACAACTTAATAACATTTATTCTTTACTTATTTTTTAACTGCATCTTTTTTTGTGATACAGGCTTTCATCAACAGGCCGGCTGAGCGCCAAAGGCCAAAATTCCGGTGCGCGGCTTCTTCTTCCGCGTATCCGCGTCACCTTACTCCCCCACCCCCATTTCCCGCAGCAGTTCATCGGCGCCGGCAATATATTTTACCACCCACAACACATAGCGGATATCGACGGCGATGGAGCGGCTGTAACGCTCGCTGTAGGCATAATCATTAATCGTGGCCTCAAAGGCGCGATCAAAATTCACGCCGATCAACCGGCCCCCGCTATCCATGACCGGACTGCCGGAATTGCCGCCGGTGGTGTCCAGGTCGTATAAAATACAGACGGGCACGCTGTCCACGGCCTTGTTGTAAAAGCGGCCGTAGTTTTTTTCCTTAATGTTTTGCATCAGGGCGTCCGGCGCGTTAAAGGGAGGACGGCCCGTGTTTTTTTCCACGATGCCGGTCAGGCTGGTAAGCGGACTGTTGTAAACCGCATCCCGGGGATGATAGCCGCGGATGCGGCCAAAGGTCAGGCGCAGGGTGCCGTTGGCGTCCGGGATGAACGAGCCCTTCATAAACTTCATGCGGGCTTCGGTATAGCGGGGCTGCAACAGGGCCAGTTGACCGTTGGTTCTCCGGCTCTCTTCTTTCAACTCTTCGTATGCTTCCTCCAAAGTACGGCGCAGTTCAATAAAAGGGTCTTTCAGTTTTTCAATGTCCTCCGGGGAGGCTTGCAACCACTGTTTCAAACGGGTCTTGTCCGTTAACCGTGTCTCGCGGTAGAGCTGCCGGGCCAGATTTTCGGCGGAACCCGCCTTTTCAACCATGTCCACAAATTCATTCAGCGCCGGATTTTCCCTTGTCTCCGGCAGGGCCATTAACCGCTTCACGATCTCCGTCAGTATGGCCCGGTCCACCGGCAGGTAAAAATTATCGGCGGCGATCATGGCATATCTCAGCGTTCGCGGCCAGTTGCGCTCCATATAGGGGCTTTCCCGTTCCATGTCCTTTTTGGCCCGGTTGCGCTCCGCGCCGATAATACGATCGGCAAAGGAAAAGGCATAAACATCGCTGCGTAAACGGCTTA
>JALTKX010000127.1 GCA_027006055.1 Calditrichia bacterium
GTGCCGGGGAATGCTTTGCAAAAAGGTAACGATATTGCGCTCTTCGTTCTTCACCGGCACGATGATGGTAACGTTTTTTAAATCCATAGGGGAAGATAGGGCAAGAGACGGAAAAGATACAAGGAATTATAGCTGTGCTTCCATAAAAGGTTAGGTAAATTTATAGGGCCGGGCGCTTAAAAACATAGGTTTGCCCGGACATGCTTGTTTTTCTAACTTTAAGCCATGCACAAACTTGAATATTTTTTCCTGAGACTGGTCTACTTCTTTTTCTCCCACCTGCCCTTTTTCGCGGCAAAACACTTTGCCGACGGACTGGCCTTTGTGGTCGGTTCCCTGATTGGCTATCGTAAAAAAGTTGTTATTGAAAACCTTACGCGCATTTACGGCCAAAACTGGCCCCGGCCCCAGAAACAGTTCCTGAGGGAAACCTACCGTCATTTTATATATTTGTGGATGGAACTGATGCAGACGCCCAAACTAACGCCGGAGACCTTTAAAAGGCGCATCCGCGTTGAGAATATCGATGTGTTGCGCGAAGCCCTGGATGAGGGTCGGGGCGTATTGTTGCTCACCGGCCACCTGGGCAATTTTGAATGGATCAACAGCGGCGTCAGCCTGATGGGCTTCCCCTTTGCCGGGATTACCAAAAAGCAGTCCAACCCTCATATCAACACATTCGTAACGGCGCTCAGGGAAAAATGGGGCAGCACCATCATTCACACCAGGGAGGGCATGCGCGAGGGTTTGCGTTTTTTAAAAAAAGGCGGTATTCTGGGACTGGCGGCGGATCAGTACGCCGGCAGCAGGGGCGTTACGGTAAAAATGTTTGGGCTGGATACGCCCACCTTTGCCGGACCGGCGGTGTTTCACCTGCGCACGGGAGCGCCTTTGGTATTTATCGCCGCCGAACGCACGGCCTACGGCCGCTTCACCTTCCACTTTGAAAAGATGGAGTGTCCCCGCTTTCAGGAAACAAGCGACGAGGCCATAGCCGCGATCATGCAATGTTACAATAATTATCTGGAAAAATGGATACGCCGCTATCCGGAACAATACTTCTGGACGCACCGGCGATGGAAAAACCTAATGTCCCCGGAAAGCGAATCGAACCAATGAAGTACTATAAAATCGATCCCCGCAATCCCGACGAAAAGGTCATCCGGGAAGCGGCGGGCGTTCTGGACAAAGGCGGACTGATCGTTTATCCCACGGATACGCTTTACGGCCTGGGGGCGGACGCCTATAACCGGCGGGCCGTCAACAAGCTCTTTTCGGTAAAAAAGAGGGATATGCGCAAGCCGGTATCCATCATGATGCCCGACATTCAGCTTATCCGGGAAACCTTCGGCATCTACCCGGAATCCATCGCCGGGGAGTTGGAAGCGGTCTTCCCCGGCGCGGTAACGGCGGTAATCGAAAACCGCCTGCAAAAAAAAATCCCCATACTGGAACGGCATGACCGTCCCGGCAGCTACAATGACAAGGTGGGCGTGCGCATACCGGATCACCTGTTCTGCAACAGGCTGTCGGCTTTTTTCAGCGCGCCCATCACCAGCACCAGCGCCAATATATCCGGCGAAAAGAATCCCTACGACGTCAAGGATGTGATCGGCCAACTGGGCAGCACGGTGGACATGATCATCGACGCCGGGCCCATAGCTCCTTCCCGGGGCTCTTCCATTATCGACTTTACCAACAGGCCCTATCTTTTGCTGCGCGAGGGCGACCTGAGCCTGGAACGCTTACAAAAAGAACTGAACGGGGAAATCACCGCCGTCAACAAACCTTTTGTAATCACCTTTGTCTGTTCCGGCAATATCTGCCGCTCGCCCCTGGGCATGGGCATTTTGCGCAAGATGTTGGCCAAAACCAAATACCGCGACCTGGTACGGGTGGAATCCGCCGGCACCCTGCCCATCCGCCCGCAGCAGGCCCATGACCTGACCATAGAAGTGGGCGACATGAACGACATCAACCTGCGCGGCCACCTCTCGCGGCACATCAACCGGGAAATCGTGGAAAATTCCAACCTGGTCTTTTGCATGGCCCGGGATCATCTGGAGTATCTGCAAAAAAAATATCCCGCCCACCGGGAGAAGTTTGTTTTACTCAAGCAATGGAAGTGCCGCAAAAAGCTGACCATCCCCTCCATTGCCGATCCCATCGGTCACAATCTGGATTTTTACAGGGAGACCTATAAAACGATCCATGGCGAGCTAAAACGGGTATTGCCGCATATCCTGTCGCTTGTGCGCAAGTACGCCGAGGAGCGGGGTATCCGCGTATGACCGGCGGCATAAGGAGCGGCCGCTGACATGATAAGGCGGCTTCCCATCATAGGCGTAATGGGCTCGGGAAAGGATGGCCGGGAGGAACTGGCCCGGCCTTTGGGCCACTGGCTGGCAAAAAACGGTTATCATCTGCTTACCGGGGGTGGCGCGGGCGTTATGGAGGCCGTGGCCCGGGCATTCACGGAAGTGGAACCGAGGGAAGGGCTGTCCATCGGCATTATTCCGGGGCTAACGGGGGAGGAGGAGTGGCGCCCTCCGGCGGGCTATCCCAATCCCTGTATAGAGCTGCCCGTTTACACCCACCTGCCCGAATCCGGCCGGAATGGCACACATCCTCTGTCCCGTAATCACATAAACATATTGAGCAGTGATCTGCTTGTTTTTCTTCCGGGGGGCGCCGGAACCCACAGCGAACTTGAACTGGCCCGCCGCTATGGCAAACCTTATATCTATTTTGGCGCAACGTCCACGCAAGCGGCACATCATGCTTTAAGCCACGAGGAGCTTTTTCGCCTCATCCCCAAACTGCTCCCGCCGGATAACTCCTGATCCGGGGGAAACACGCCTCCCGATTTTAAGGTGAATCGGGGTTTATATTTTGCTATATTCCCTGCTTCTAAAAAAGTAAAACATCAACCAAAGTACGGGAAAAACCTATGTCACTCACCTTGCTAAAAAACAGTGTGGCGGCTCTGCTGCTGGCACTGCTGTTCTCCTGCGCCCAACAGACGCTCAGCACTTCCGAAATGTTAAAGATCGCCGGCAGGGAAAAGCTGCCCACGCGGAAGGATTATCCGGACGCGGGCGGCGTTTTTCTTTATCAGAAGCTGGACACGCGGCTCGTTTTTGATAAGCAATGGCGCGCCGGCGGCGAGGAACGCTACCACCAGGCTCTGCTCTATTTTGACGACCGGGCCGACGCTTTTTTAAACCCGACCTTTACGCTCGGCTTTAAGGAAAGGCTGGTCGATTTCAGCGCGCGCATCATCAAGCCCAATGGCGAAACCGTCGCCCTGACGGAAAAAAACATCCGCTCCCTGGACGACCCCGAAAGACAGGAAACTTATAACGGTACGCGCAGATACGGCTTTACCTTTGCGGATGTAACACCCGGCTCCATTCTGGAATACCGTTATAAAATAAAGCGCTTCCGTCGCCCCTTTTTCAACCAGGTCTGGCGCATCCAGGAAAGCCTGCCCAAGCTTTACAGCAGCTACTCTATAGAGTTTCCCGCCAAATTCATTTCTAAAAACCGGGGTTGGACCTTTGCTCCGGTCAACATCCGCCTGGACGATGCGGTTATCAAACGCCATACCCGTAAGAACGACCGCATGGAATTCAAAACCCTCTCCTACAACTGGGAACTGCGCGATATTCCGGCCCTGCGCCGGGAACCGGCCATGCCGCCCTATGACGAAGCGGCGCAATATCTGCGCATCGCCTATAAGCTGAACGACTGGAATAAACTCAGCGGGCGTTACTGGGAAATGCTCAAGCCCTTTTTTCCGCCCGCCGGGAACGCCTCCTTAAAAAAACTGGCCCTGGAAGCGGCCGGAGACGCGCAAACAAGCCTGCAAAAAATAGAAAATATTTTATCCTTTCTGAGGAACAGGTACCGCTACATGGCGGAGGAGATGGACGGCTACCTGCTGTCTCCGGGCGATGTGGCGGAAATCCTTAAACAGTCCTCGCTAAACAGCAGGGATATGACCGTTTTGACCGTAAACCTGTTACGTGCCGCGGGCCTGGAGGCCCGGCCCGCCCTGGTAAAAACCGCGGACAGGGGCCGCCGGACGGAAACGGTGACCTCTTTCGACTTTAACCGGATGATTACCCTGACGCGGGATGACAAGGGACGCGCCATCTGGCTGGATCCCGCCTGCGCAGTCTGCCCGCCGGGCGAGGTCTCTCCGGCGCTGGAAGGCACCCAGGCGCTGGTATTTTTGGATAACGGCAAAAGTAGCCTGAAAAAAATCCCCCCGTCCCGCGCCCGCCAAAACCGTATAACGCGGGAAGCCTCCCTCAATGCGGACGGCGACGGTAACGTGGCGGGAACGGTTACGCTGCTGTTCCGGGGAAACTGTAACCTGCGTCTGCGGAACATTCTTGCCAGGGCGGACGCCGGGGAGCGCGAAAAAGTTATCCGCGGCATGCTGCGCGATGATCTGCCCGGAGCGCGTCTGGAGGAGATAAACAGCGGTGAACCACACCGGGCGGCCGACAGCCTGCGCCTGTCCTTTAAGTTGACATTTAAGGCCGACACCGAAAGCGACGGGCAGCTTACTCTCCCGGCCGCGCTGTTTAAGAACAGGCCGGAACTTAAAACCTTTGCCGCCGGGGATCGCCGTTATCCCCTGCTCTTCCCCTCTCCCTTTAGCGTAAAGGATATACTCAAGGTGGGTTACGATCGCCGGCAGTTTGAAATAGGCGACCGCCCGCGGGGACTCAGCGGACGCCAACCCTTCGGCCGGGTACGCTCACGGCTTGATTTTGTCGATGAGGGCGCCGTCTCCTATTCCATCGATTACGACATTTCAAAAAGGCGGATAGACGCCTCCGACTATGAGGACTTCCGCGGCCTGCTCAAAAATCTGGACAGCATTCAAAACATGCGCCTTGTTTTAAAGAAGAAATAAACGCCCTTTTACGCCACTTACCCATGCGGGGGAAACTTCGCATGGGTCTTTTTCATTCTTCATCTTTGCTTCATATTGACTTTTTATAATTCCCACGAAAATTAAAACAGGAAGCAATAAAAAGGAGGAATGAAAAATGATCCATTCAAAAATCAGACAAAACAAATGGATGCTCATCGTCATGGGCGTGGTCATTGGTCTTGGACTGGGCGTAACCCTGCAAACCACGCAAGAGTCCCAGGCCAATGATGTTATAGCCACCCAGGCGACGTTGCAACCGGTTACCGGCCAGGATATTGACGTGGCCGAGCAGTTGAGCAGCGCCTTTTCCCGCGTGGCCGAGCAGGTCAACCCTTCGGTGGTGACCATCTTCACGGAGACCACCGTCAAAGGCGTTCAGGTTAACCCCTTCCCCGAGTTTTTCGGCAATGATGAATTTTTTAAGCGCTTTTTTAACGCGCCCCGCCCCCGACAACGCGACTTCAAGCAACAGGGGCTGGGTTCCGGCGTTATCGTCAGCAGCGACGGCATCATCCTTA
>JALTKX010000128.1 GCA_027006055.1 Calditrichia bacterium
ATTGAAAAGGCTTTTGCCCGCGAGGGTTATAGGGTCATATCCAACGCCAGAAGCTACCGTCAACATCCCAAGGTGCCACTGATGATTCCCGAGGTCAACAGCGATCATTTGCAGGCGGTAGACCGGCAGCCCTTTGGCAGGGGCTTTATCGTCACCAACCCCAACTGTTCCACCACCGGCATGGTGATGGCCCTGAAACCGCTGCATGATCTGTTTGGACTGGAACAGGTGCATGTGGTGACCCTGCAGGCCCTTTCCGGAGCGGGCTATCCCGGCGTTTCATCGCTGGACGCCCTGGATAATGTGGTGCCTTTCATCTCCGGCGAAGAGGAGAAGATGGAAAGCGAACCCAAAAAGCTATTGGGGCGCTGGGACGGACAAAATTTTGTGCAGGAGGAGTTGCGAATCAGCGCCAGTTGCCACCGTGTGCCGGTGCTGGACGGACACATGGAAAGCATTTCCGTTAAACTGAAAAAGAAGGCCCCGGCGGAAGAGATCATCGAGGCCTGGGAAAGTTTCCGGGCCCTGCCGCAGGAACTTAAACTGCCTTCGGCGCCGGTACAACCGCTCCACTATTTCACTCAAAGCCATTTCCCCCAGCCGCGCATTCACCGCAATCTGGAAAAAGGCATGGCGGTCAGCATCGGCCGTTTGCGTCCCTGCTCCCTGTTCGATTTTAAATTTTCGGTGTTGGTGCACAACACCGTCCGCGGAGCGGCGGGCGGCGCCATTCTCAACGCGGAATTATTGGCGGCCCGGGATAAAATTCGCTAGCCCGAAAGGGGAAAGGTGTTTTTTTTGCTCCGGGTAAAGGCATTACAAATTATTAAAAAACATGAACTTATGTTTAATGACTCTGGAAAAATAAAAAAATATTTGACATATAAAAAAGATTAACGCATCTTTAGCCCTGCGTTTGGGAACAAAAACCCGGACGCGGAAAATGAAAATCCAAACGGAGAAAAAACTAAGCTGAAATAACAATTTTCTACATCGCTTCTTATCCAGAAAGGCAGAGGGATCAGGCCCTGTGAAGCCTTAGCAACCATTCTTAACGAAAAGGTGCTAATTCCTGCCCCGGTTCCGGGGGAAGATGAGAAGTGGATTCGATATTTTAATATTGAACCCCTTCTGCATCGGACAGGAGGGGTTTTTTTTTAACCCTGCCCGTCCTCCTGATTTA
>JALTKX010000129.1 GCA_027006055.1 Calditrichia bacterium
ACAAACCTATTATGTACCGGAGAACGCGGATATTCTGCCTTATATGAGCGGCCGGGAGTTTTTGCGGATGATCCGCGCCCTCTATGGCCAACCGGCGGTGGAGGAGCATCTGGAGTATCTTTTAACCCTAAGCGGATTAAGGGAAAAGGCGGATGATCCGGGCCATACCTATTCGCATGGCATGCGTCAAAAACTGTTTATCGCCGCCGCCCTGATTTCCGGCGCCGGGTGCCTGTTTTTCGACGAAGCCTTTAACGGCGTGGATCAGGAAAGCACGGAAGCGCTGCTGCGCCATATCCGCGATGATTTTTTAAATCCCGATCGTCTGGTGGTCATAAGCTCCCATCAGCAAAGCTTTTTGGAAAAATGGCAGGACACGGCTTTTAAAATGAAAAACGGACAACAGGAGCAGGGCAGGCCATAATGACCGAGGCCACATTTATCAAACGTAACCGTTCCTTTTGGAAAGAGGCGGAAGAAATGCTTAACTCCAACCGGGAAATGGACGTGGAGACCCTGAGCACCCTCTATATTCGCCTTACGGATGATCTCTCCTGGGCGCGCACCTACTATGCGGAAAGCACCCTGTGCGGCTTTCTGAACAACCTGGTGAGCAGGGCCCACCAACAACTATACCGCAGCCGCCAGCACAACACCGCCCGCCTGATCCGTTTCTGGAAACGGGACGTGCCCCTGCTTTTTTTTCGCTACCGCGCCTATTTTGCCCTTTCCCTGTTGATTACCGCCCTGGCCACGGGCATCGGCTGGCTTTCCGCCGCCAATGACGACGGCTTTGTACGGCTGATATTGGGTGACGCCTATGTTAATATGACCCTGGAGAACATCGAAAACAACGATCCCATGGCCGTTTATAAAAAGATGAATGAAACAGATATGTTTTTGGGCATAACCATCAATAATATCCGCGTTTCGTTGTTTGCCTTTGTTTTCGGTCTTTTTTTCAGCGTGGGCAGCGCCTATATTCTGTTCAGTAACGGCGTCATGCTGGGCGCCTTTCATTACCTGTTTTATGCCGGGGATATGCTGGGGCCGGCCCTGCGCACCATCTGGATACACGGCATTATAGAAATTAGCGCCATCATCATTGCCGGGGGCGCGGGCCTGCTTTTGGGTTCGGGGTTTCTTTTTCCCGGCAGCCATACCCGCCTGCACTCCTTTAAACGGGCCGTGCGCGACGGCATGAAAATTACCATCGGGCTGATTCCATTTTTTATCATCGCCGGCTTTCTGGAAAGTTTTGTCACCCGTCATACGGAAATGCCCCCGGCCCTGAACGCGGTCATTCTGGCCCTTTCGGCGGCTTTCATCTTTTATTATGATTATTATTATCCGGGATATGTTCATAAACACCTAACGAGGAGGAGCCATGGAACAAACAACACAACTGCAAAAGGCGCGTAACATAAGCGAAACGCTTAACGCCGCATTCTCATTTTTAAGGGAACAGTTTATTCCCCTGGCCAAGAATCTTTTATATGTGGCCGGACCGCTGATTATTCTTTCCGCGCTGCTTAACTATTTCTTTTTCAGTAAAATTTTAGGCGCCATGGTATCCAATCCTTCCGATCCCGCCACGACCTTTAATCTTATGTTTTCGCCCCAGTATCTGTTATTGATGTTTACACAGGTATTGGTGACCACCGTTATAGCTCTGATTGTCAATTTTTATGTACTCGATTATGTGGAAGGCACCGGCCCCACCAGCGTGGCCCGCATGTGGCAACTGGTGCTGAACAAGACGCCGATCTTTTTGGTGTACAACATTGTTATCTTTTTTCTGATGATGCTGGGTATGATGTTTTTTGTGCTGCCCGGTATCTATTTGGCCATTGCCCTGGTGTTGTTTATACCGGCGGCCATTCAGGAAAATCTGGGTTTGGGCGCGGCTATAAAGCGCAGCATCAACCTTATAAAAAATTACTGGTGGTTTACACTGGGCCTGATGCTCCTTTCCATCATTATTCTCTATATTGTCTATGTCGTAATAGAGTTGCCGTTTATGCTTTTGGGCGTTGGCGCGGTATTCTCCGCCGGTTCGCCCTTTTCCATGGAAGAATTCGGGAATATGTACGGCATCTATGTCGCCTTTGCCCAACTGAGCATGCTGATCTACGCCTTTATTTTTCTGGTGGAAACCGTCCATTTTTACAGCCAGCGTGAAAAAAAGGAAGCCAGTGGCTTGAGCGGGCAAATTGCCGGACTGGAATCCCCGGCGACGGAGTAGCATGCCCAGGGAAATACTTACAGTCGCCCTTCTTGCTTTGATTCTCTTGCCCCGGGCGGCTTTTGCCGGGGAAGAGCGGCAGATAAACAAAGCCTTTATCGACTCCCTGCGTCAGGAACGGCAGTCGGACTACAGCGAGCCCCAATCGCCCCTGGAACAGCTTTTTTCAAAAATTTGGGCCGAGGGCATGGAATGGCTTTCCAGTCATATTTTTAAAAAAGCAACCCGCGCCTTTTGGGAAGGAATGGGCTACCTGATTGCCATTCTTTTTATACTCTATCTGGCGCATATGGCACTCAGCGGCCGTTTCCGCGCCCCCTTGCGCCATGAGCCGGGGATGGCCGGGGCGCCGCCGCTATCCGCCGAAGATCCGGAAACCATCGATCCGCAACGGATTGAGACCCTGTTGCAACAGGCCGTGGAACAGGGCAACTGGCCCCTGGCCGCGCACTTTCTGTATCTGCGCCTGCTTAAGGCTTTTATACGGCACAGCCTGATAGACTGGCAGGCCTCTAAAACCAACCATGACTATATCCGCGAGCTGAGCCCCGGCCCCCTGAGGGAACGTTTCAGCAGTGTAACGCACCGCTTTGAAATGGTCTGGTATGGGGCGCGGCCCCTGGACAGGGAGAGCTTTGGCGCGTTCCGGAATGAGTGTGCATGGCTGGAAAGGCACATGGAGAAGGCGCATGTTTAAACAAAAGGGTTTTCTGCCCCTTGCGCTGGCCCTTCTTCTGCTGCTGGGGGCTCAGTTTTTTATGTCACCGCCGCCCAACTGGACGCCCAGCTTCTCCGGTTCCGATGAGATCCCCTATGGGGCCGATGTGTTTTATAAAAGTCTGGCCTATCTCTTTCCCGGGCAGGAAGTCCGGGTCAACCGGGAAAATTTTTATACCGCCCTGGCGGATCAACCCGGGGATAAAAACCTGATCATGCTAGGCCTGAAGCCGGAAATGGACAACCGTGAGCGGGAGGTTCTGTTCGACTGGGTGAAGCGGGGCGGCATGGCCTTTATCGCCGCCGGCGTTTTTGATCGCGCCATGAGGGACAGCCTTGAGCTGGGTATTGATATCGAACCGCTGACCGGCGACACTCTGGAGACCGCGCCCGCCGATACCATGAACCTGAGCGGCGTCGGTTTGGCGGAGCGCTATTTTTCTTCCTTTGATTCCGGCAGCGCGCTTGTGTTACTTAAGGATGCCCGGGGCCGGGCCATCTATTTAAAACAGGCCCATGGCCGGGGCTTTTTTTATCTGAATTTACGTCCCTTTGCCTTTGTCAACTATAATATTTTAATGCGTAACTCGCTGCGGTTTGTGGAAGAAGCCATGTTGCAACTTCCCCCGCGGGCGGTGATTTGGGATGAGTATCATAAACCTTTAAAAAAACAGGCGGTGCAAACGCCTCTGCGCTATGTCCTTGAACAACCGGCCCTGAGGGCGGCCTGGTTTACCCTGCTGGCCCTGATCGCCTCGTTTCTTCTGCTTGGCGGAAGACGCAGGCAAAAGGCGATCCCGCTTATTGAAGCGCCGAAAAACGAGAGCGTTAATTATCTAAAAACCCTGGGGCGTTTTTCCGTGCGCCGCACCAGCCCCCTTAGCCTGATAAAACTTAAAAAGAAGCTGGCCCTGGCCTGGTTGCGCCAGCAATACGGCCTGGATGCGCGGGCCCTGGATAAACAGGTGGCCGCGGAACTGGCCCGCCGGCAAATTCTGACGGAGAAAGAGGCCCGGCAATGGGTGATGACCATGAGCATGGCCGGGAAGAAACGCTTTTACCAGGTGGATGAGTTAAAAAGGATGGCCGCGATCATTCAGAAAATTTATAGACCCCGTACATAGAAAAGGCAGGTAATAATGAACTTAGACGCATTTAAGGAACATGTGGAACAGCTACGTCACAATCTGGAAACGGTGATAGTCGGTCAGCGGGAAGTTATGGATTTACTGCTGACGGCCCTGTTTGCCGACGGCCATGTTCTGATTGAGAGCGCGCCGGGCATGGCAAAAACATTGATGGCCAAGGCCCTGGCCCGCGTGGTGGACGCCGGTTACAGCCGCATACAGTTCACCCCGGATTTGATGCCCTCCGACGTTATTGGCACCTCGGTGTTCAATATGAAAAAGAGCGAATTTGAATTTAAGGCCGGGCCGCTTTTCGGTCAGTTGATATTGATCGACGAAATAAACCGCGCGCCGGCCAAAACACAATCGGCCCTGTTTGAAGCCATGGAGGAGCGGCAAATTACCGTGGACGGACAAACCTATCCCCTGCGGGCGCCCTTTATGGTGATGGCCACCCAAAACCCCATCGAACAGGAGGGAACCTACCGGCTGCCCGAGGCACAGTTGGATCGTTTTTTGTTTATGCTAAAGCCCCAGTATCCGTCGGAAAGCGAGGAGACGGATATTCTGGAGCGCTATTCCGGCGTCTCCAACAGGGAAGTTTTGCAGGCCACGGCTCCTGTAATTACGGCCGAACAACTAAAGGAAACACAACAGGCCCTGCACCGGCTGACCGTACGCCGTTCCATTGCCGAATACATCGCCAAAATCATCCGCGATACCCGGCGGCATCCGGCGATCTACCTGGGCGCCTCGCCCCGCGCCGGCCTCTATCTGGTCAGGGCGGCCAAGGTGTGGGCGGCCATGAACGGGCGCGACTATGTTATTCCCGATGATATTAAGTATCTGTTGGGCCCGATATTGGAACACCGCATGATTCTAAACCCGGAAAAGGAACTGGAGGGGCTGAGCCTGGGCCGGGTATTGGAGGAGATTGTCTCCGGGATTGAGGTGCCCCGTTAGTGAAGCGTTTTTTTGATTTTATACCGCTAAGGCGCTTTTACGCCTCCATGAGCGCGGTGGCGGTACTGTTTGTCCTGGCCTATATGTATCCGGCGCTGTACGGCGTGGCCCGGGGCACGCTGCTTCTGACGCTCTTTGTTACCCTGGGCGACTATATACTGCTTTTTGCCCGGCCCCGTCCGCTAACGGCCGAACGCCGCCATGCCGTCCGCTTCTCCAACGGAGACCCCAATCCGGTTACGCTGGAATTGCGCAACCGCCTGCCCCTGCCCTTAAGGGCCACGGTTTATGATGAAGTGCCGGATATTTTTCAGTTCCGCCATTCCGTGGGGCGCGTAGAGCTGCGCGGCGGGGAAAGCCGCCAACTGCGCTATGTGCTGACGCCGGG
>JALTKX010000130.1 GCA_027006055.1 Calditrichia bacterium
CAGAATGACTTTTTAAACGTGGGCGACAAGCCGGCCACTTTGGGTTTTGGCGGCTCTTTCGGCTACTCCTCGTACACGGATGATTACTCTTATGGCAGTTGGACCTATACCAATATTATTCTGACCGTAGCAGCTTACTACCATGTGGATGTCTTTGATTCTGATAAGCTGGATACCTATTTGAAAGCAGGTCTGGGTTTTAATTTTGGCGGGGTAACTTACTCGGGCCCTTATAGTGGGCTCTATTCCGATCCGTCGGTGGGTTTTATGACCCTTGAAAGCGGTTTGGGCGCCCGTTACTATGTTTCCGATAAGCTTTCCATTGCCGGTGAAATTGGCACGGGAATGGGCCTGTTGCGTATAGGCGTTGATTATCGTCTGTAGTTCTTTTTTGGGAGCGGAGAAAATCCGCTCCTTTTTTTTATAATTCCATGAAATATGTTTGACAGAAAAAAAAATGGTCTGTATATTATTGGCTCATCACTAAATGATGAGAACAAGCCGGGTCCGGTAGTTCAATTGGTTAGAGCACCTGCCTGTCACGCAGGAAGTTGCGAGTTCGAGTCTCGTCCGGACCGCTTAGAAAGGGAATTCAGCAATGGATTCCCTTTTTTTGTTTAGAGATGCCCATGTGGTTTGTTTATATTCTTTATTCTTCGAAAATCGACCGCTATTATACAGGTGTCACCCAGGATATAACCTGGCGTTTGGAGCGTCACAACATGGGTTGGGGACGTTACACCAAGCGAGGTATTCCGTGGGAACTGAAATACACGGAATCGTATGAAAACAAAAGTGATGCCTTAAAGCGTGAACGTGTAATAAAAAAACGCAGCCGCTCTTATATCCAATGGTTACTTGAACAATAATCACGCCGGAAGTTGTCCCCCGGTTCCTCGGGGGAAGTCTCGTCCGGACCGCTTAGAAAGGGAATTCAGCAATGAGTTCCCTTTTTTTTGTGGGTAGTTGAGTTTTTGTAGGTTGTGGAAAGGAACAATCCACGTGGGAAGTTGTCCCCCGATTCCTCGGGGGAAGTCTCGTCCGGACCGCTTAGAAAGGGAATTCAGCAATGAGTTCCCTTTTTTTTGTGGGTAGTTGAGTTTTTGTAGGTTGTGGAAAGGAACAATCCACGCGGGAAGTTGTCCCCCGATTCCTCGGGGGAAGTCTCGTCC
>JALTKX010000131.1 GCA_027006055.1 Calditrichia bacterium
ATATTCATCAAAGAGACGGGCCAGGTTAAGCGTTTCCATTCTTCCCGCCAGGTACAGGCGGGGAAAAAGATAGGCATAGGGACGCATGGTTTTCAGGATCAGTTTTTTCTCCCGTTCAAAATAAAGCGGACGCGCGCCGGAGGGCGGTTGCGGATAGTGTTGCCGGAACAAAGGCAGCAGACTCTCTGCCATAAAGCGCAGATGATAGCGGCGCAGTTCATAAACCTTTTCGTAACAGACCATGCCCGCTTCCCAGCGCTCTTCCATAAAGGCCAGTTGATGTTCCGTCAGCCATTCGTCCGTTTGCGCCAGCTGGCGGGAGAGCCCCCGGCTTAGGGAGGTCTCATCCGCGTCAAAAAAACAGAGCCTCATTCTCCGGTCCCGTGAAAATGATTGTAGACGTTGAGGGCAATCTTTTGCGGCAGGCCGCCCACGCGCATCAACTGCTCCACATCCGCCTCGCGGATTTTTTTCACCGAACCGAAACGCGTCAACAGTTGGTTGTGACGCCGGGGGCCGATACCGTCAATCTTGTCGATCTCCGAGGTGAGCGTACGTTTTTTGCGCCGCTTGCGGTGATGCATAACGCCAAAACGATGCGCCTCGTCGCGCAGTTGCTGAATCAGCTTCAGGGAAGAAGAGGTGCGCGGCAACATTTGCGCCTCGCTCACCCCGGGGAAGAACACCTCCTCCAAACGCTTGGCCAAACCGATCACCGGCTGTTTTTCCAGACCCAGTTCCCTTAAAACGCGTACCACGCCGGAAAGCTGCCCCTTGCCCCCGTCGATAACGATAAGATCCGGCAGGGGTTTGTTCTCTTTCAACAACCGGCTGTAGCGGCGTTGCACCGCCTCGCGCAACATGGCAAAATCATCGGGGGTTTCCTTAACGCGGATATGAAAAACACGGTATTCCGATTTTCGCGGCTTGCCGTCCACAAAACAGACCATCGCCGCCACCGGATCGGTTCCCTGTATGTTGGAGATATCAAAACATTCTATCCGGCGCGGCTCCCGTTCCAGGCGCAGATCACGCTTAAGGGCCTTAACGGCGTGAGGCACCCGCTCGCCGGCCTTTATCTTTTGCAGCTTCAGCTCTTCCAGTAAAAAGCGGGCGTTTTTACGGGCCATATCCACCAGTTTCTTTTTCTCTCCGATTTGCGGCG
>JALTKX010000132.1 GCA_027006055.1 Calditrichia bacterium
GGCGCAATGTGGTTGAGCGCATGCGCCAGTATAATCATGCTCTTGCCACGCGGGCGTTGCTTGATGGCGAACACGCGCTCGATGGCGTCCGGATCGTACGGGTCGCAGCTCAGTCCGTAAATGGTGTCGGTGGGGCAGGCAATGACGCCACCGCGTTGTATCACCGAGGCGGCGTGGCGAATCTGGAAGTGGGTGGCCATGGGGCGAGCGGATTATTTTTTGGCGGCTTTTTTCTTCACACTTTTCTTTTTTGCGGTCTTTTTCTTTGCCGTTTTTTTCTTCACGGACTTCTTCTTCACTGTTTTCTTTTTTGTGGCTTTCTTTTTCGCTGTTTTTTTCTTTGTCACCTTCTTCTTGGCGGCGGCCTTTTTCTTCAGCCTGCCGCGGCGCTCGGGGGCGGCGGCCAGCAGTTCTTCGCATTCTTTCAGCGTGAGGGATTTCGGATCCTTGTCCTTGGGGATTTTGGCGTTCTTGTTGCCGTCGGTGACATAGGGGCCGTAACGACCGTTCAGCACTTCGATGTCGGTGCCTTCAAAGTGCTTGATATGTTTATTGGCGTCGAATTCCTTTTTCGCGCGCACCAGTTCCATCGCCTGCTCGTAGGTAATGTTGTACGGGTCAATGCCCTGGTCCTGATAGGCCTTGTTGATGGAAACAAACTTGTTGCCGTATTTCACATAGGGGCCGAAGCGGCCATAGTTGCTCGACAGCGGCTCGCCTTCCGGGGTTTCGCCGAGGTCTTTGGGCAGGGAGAACAGCAGCTCGAGGTCGTCCATGGTGACCTCGTGCATTTTCATGCCGGGCTTGAGGCTGGCGAATCTGGGTTTTTCTTCGTCATCCTTGTCGCCGATTTGCACAAACGGACCATAGGGGCCCATGCGCACCGTCACCGGCTTGCCGGTTTCCGGGTCGGTGCCAATCAAACGCGACTGCGCTACATCGGCGCGGCTGACATTGGCTTCCTTGTCGTCGACCTGTTCCTTGAACGGCTCCCAGAAGGCCTTCATCAACGGCACCCATTCCTTTTCCCCGCGCGAAATGGCGTCGAGCTCGTCTTCCAGGTTGGCGGTGAATTCGTAATCGACGTATTTGGTGAAATGGTCGGTGAGGAAACCGTTGACGATGCGGCCGATGTCAGTGGGAGTGAAGCGGCGGTTTTCCA
>JALTKX010000133.1 GCA_027006055.1 Calditrichia bacterium
CTGGATGCCGAATTGATGCAATTCCAAACCACCATCTGGGTCGATGGCAACGTGCCATACGCCTTTGTAAGGCTCCAGGAACTGGCAAAGGTCAAGATCCCGGAACTGGAACGCCAGGCCACGCCATTGATGAACAAACTGCTGCACATGGCCAATACCCGGGGCATTCCCGACCCTGCGTGGTGGAACGGCAAGATCCAGGCGCTCGACAGGCAATGTAACCGCTTGTGGAAACACGCCGGGGATTATCTGACATGGTTGTCGTCGAAACGCGCCTGGCAACGACGCGCCGCCGCCCGTCTTTTGACACCGGCCCTGAAAATCTGGGCGCATTGCCATGGGTTCAAACTGCAAACCGAGATAGGTTCAACCTGGGCACATTTCAAACAACCCGACATACCCCCAAAGATACAGGCGCAAATGCGTGCCACGGCCTATCTGATGCCCCGTTGGCAGCGCTGGTTGCAGGAGAGTGAGACATGGCTGGCCGCCGGCGGAACGGCCTTGCTGTCTTATGAATTCAAAAACGAAAAAGGCAAACAGCGGCGCGTCCGGTCTGGCAGTGCTGGCCGAAACCTGAGAGAGGCGCTTGCCAATATGGGAGGCTGGGCAAACAAACAGTGGCAAACCCTGAAAGTGCTGCAACGCTGGGAACGGGCATTGGCCAAAGAAACCGTCAAACGGCCCAAGCTCAGGCCGCTGCTCAAACGGCTACGCCGGGTAATAAACGCCAAGACAAAACGTCTGACCATGTACCCCGTCATATTCCGCCGCGGCACCGCGTTACTGGAACACGCGCCACGTTGCGAAAACCTGGAGGCATGCTATAGCCGAACACTGGCCAGGTACAAAAACACCGGTATCACTTTCTCGCGCAAGTGGCGGGCCGCCATTGAGGCCTGTGGCGCCTGGAGACCCTATTGCCGCAAGGTACGCTGGCACCAACGCCTTGGCGCCTTCCGTGGCGCCCTGATGGGCGTGGAAATGGGTAATGCCTGGGCCGACACCACGGATATCCCCCTGCTGCTCGCCACCGTGCAGAAAAAACTGGGGCTGGACAAACCGCCGGCGCCGGAAAAATGCAGCCCCTAGTAGTCTGCCTCAAATACCAGGAGAACCGTCAATCACAAGCCCCCTGGCGCTGCCAGCGCGACATCACCG
>JALTKX010000134.1 GCA_027006055.1 Calditrichia bacterium
CCTGCGCGCCTACATCAACCCCCAGAAATGACGCGATGTTCTGGCGTCCTTCGTCACTGCTTACGGTACACTTGCCGGGCAGGGCGTCGCCATGCACCAGAGCTTCCGCAAAAGGACGGCATCCGGGATAACCACATGCGCCGCAGTTGGCGTGCGGCAGCATATCTTCAACGATATCGATTCGAGGGTCTTCAACAACCTGAAGTTTTTTGTTGGCAATAATCAATAACAACGCCAGTACGACCGTAAGGCCGCCCAAAGCGCCAAGAGCAGTAAGAATCAGCATCTCCATCACCTTAAATTTGTGTCAATGAATTAAGGCTTCGGAGGATAGGTTTTTTGAACTCAGGCTATAACGCGGGTAGTTTGTTGCCTGAATTCACCTCGAATATACGCATAAAAACTCTTGATTGAAACCAATTTTTTATGTTTTTACGACAAAAAGGTCTTATTTCTATTTTTGCCATGACGCGCCGGAATTAATTGTTCCGTTAAGCCGTTTATTTTCATAATACAAAGGGGCGAAAGCTGGATAAATACCGTTCCGCTTATTAACTTTGCCTTTCATTGTAAACGCGTGGGACGTATCGTGGTGAGGCGTCTTTGAAAATGAACATAATTTGAGGGTTATATAATGAGTGATGCAAAAATTCTCTGGACCAAAACCGATGAAGCGCCGTATCTGGCCAGTTTTGCCTTGTTGCCGGTGATTAAGGCTTTTACCCGGAGCACGGGTATTTCCGTGGAAACAAAAGATATTTCCCTGGCCGGAAGGGTACTGGCCAACTTCCCGGAACGGCTGAAGGAAGATCAAAAAGTGACGGATGATCTGGCCGCGCTGGGTGAGCTGACTCAGCACCCGATGACCAATATTATTAAACTGCCCAACATCAGCGCCTCCATTCCTCAGTTACAGGCGACCATTCACGAACTGCAAAGTCAGGGCTATGACATCCCCGATTATCCCGAGGAGCCGCAAACGGAAGAAGAACGCGCCCTGCAAAAACGCTTTGCCGTGGTGCTGGGATCGGCGGTAAATCCGGTATTGCGGGAAGGCAACTCCGACCGGCGACCCGCCCCGGCCGTTAAAAAATTTGCCCGTAAGTTTCCCCACAGAATGATGAAGCCCTGGCCGGAGTCCGGCTCCAAAACCCGCGTGGCCCATATGGAAAAAGATGATTTTTACGGCAGCGAGAAATCCCTTACCCTGAGCGGAGAAAAAGAGGCGCGCATCGAATTTGTGGCAAAGGACGGCACGGTAACGCCACTGCGAGATAAACTTTCGCTGATCGATGGCGAGGTGCTGGACGCGGCGGTAATGCGGGTTAAGGCGTTGCGGCGCTTTTATGAGGAAAAGATAGAAGAGGCTGAAAAGGATAATCTGCTGCTGTCGCTGCACCTGAAGGCCACCATGATGAAGGTCTCCGACCCGGTGATGTTCGGTCATGCCGTTTCCGTGTTTTACAGGGAAGCGCTGGAAAAACATGCCGAAACCCTCAAGGAGATCGGCGCCAACCTGAATAACGGCCTGGCCGATGTGCTGCGCAAACTGGATAAGCTGCCGGCCGCTAAAAAAGCTGAAATCGAAGCGGATATCGAGGCGGTTTATAAAAGCCGGCCCGCCCTGGCCATGGTGGACAGCTCCAAAGGCATCACCAACCTGCATGTGCCTAACAATATCATTATAGACGCCTCCATGCCGGTGGTTGTTCGCGACGGTGGAAAAATGTGGAACAAGGAGGATGCCCTGCAGGACACGCTGGCCATGATTCCCGACCGCAGCTACGCCACCATCTATCAGGAAGTGATTGAGGATTGTCAGCGCCACGGGCAGTTTGATCCCTCGAAAATGGGATCGGTTTCCAATGTGGGCCTGATGGCTAAAAAGGCCGAGGAGTACGGTTCCCATGACAAAACCTTCATCCCCGACGCGGACGGTCTGATCCGCTGCGTGGATGATCAGGGCGGGGTGCTGTTGGAACAAACGGTGGAAGCGGGCGATATTTTTCGCATGTGCCAAACCAAGGATATCGCCATAAAAGACTGGGTGAAGCTGGCGGTAAGCCGGGCCCGCGCCTCGCAAACGCCGGCCATCTTCTGGCTGGATGAAAAGCGCGCCCATGACCGTGAGATCATCAAAAAAGTGGAACATTATTTAAAAGATCATGATCTGCAAGGGCTGGATATTCGCGTTATGAAGCCGGTGGAAGCCATGCGTTTTTCCCTGGAACGGGTACGGCGCGGGGAAGACACCATCGCCGTTACCGGCAATGTGTTGCGGGACTATCTTACCGACCTTTTCCCCATCCTGGAATTGGGGACCAGCGCCCGCATGCTCTCCATAGTGCCCCTGTTAAAGGGCGGCGGTCTTTTTGAAACGGGAGCGGGTGGTTCCGCCCCCAAGCATGTGCAGCAGTTCCAAAAGGAGGGACACCTGCGTTGGGATTCCCTGGGCGAGTATTGTGCCCTGGTACCCTCGCTGGAGATGATTGCCGAAAAAACGGGCAATAAAAAAGCAGCCGTGCTGGCCAAAACCCTGGATGAGGCGGTTAGCGCCTATCTGGAAAACGGCCGTTCCCCCTCGCGCAAGGTGAACGAAGCGGATAATCGCGCCGCCACCTTTTATCTGACCCTTTACTGGGCGCAGGCCCTGGCCGGGCAGGATGATGACGCATCGCTGAAAGAGCGTTTTGCACCATTGGCGGAGGCGCTGGCTAATAACGAAGAGACGATCACCCGAGAACTGTTGGAGGCGCAGGGACGGGCGGTGGATATCGGCGGTTACTACCACCCCGATGAGATAAAGATCGACAAAGAGATGCGTCCCTCCACAACCCTGAACCAGATACTGGCAACCTTATAAACGTGGAACTGTAAACGGTAAAAGCCGGCTGTTGGGCCGGCTTTTTTTATTATCATAACGGATTGAAAACAATGAATTTACTTTATTGAAATTCTGTTAAGCGATCAATGCTTCGTCAAAGGCTGGACTTATCTGGAAACCACATCGTTAATCTGTTTTTCCAGCCAGTGGTTATATTCCAGCACCTTATCCAATGCCTTTTTCAGGCGGATATGGGTCAGAATGCGAAACATCAAATCGCGTTGCCTGAAAGGCTTTTCAATAAAGTCCACGCCGCCAACCTCAAACCCCTCTTCCTTGGTTTCGCAGGTGGTATTGGCCGAAAGAAAGATAACCGGAATGTTGATGGACTCGGGATTCTGCTTTAACCGCTTGCAGGTTTCAAAGCCGTCGACCTCCGGCATCATGACGTCCAGCAAAAAAAGATCGGGCTGCTTTTGACGTGTGCGGCTTAACAATTCCTCTCCCGTATTGAACAGCTCAACATTCAATCCGTTTTTGCTTAAAACGGCCCTGAGCATTTTCCGGGACGGGAAGTCATCCTCGGCGATATACACCAGGGAATCCCGGATACCCAGTATTTCATCCACTTGCGACATGCTCCACTCCTTTGGGTTGCTTTTTACAGGTTAATATAAAATGCCTGCCCGAAGGCGAAACATTTTGGCTTTATCAGCAAAATTAGAGTGTCGTCATAAAATACGGGGCGTTTATCTTTTTTTTAAAAGTGGGTTGTCCTTTATCGTAAAAGCTTAAGCATGGCATTCATAATCCCCAGATGCATGGCCTCGTGGGTATTGTTAAAGGTGATGGCCTCCCGTACCGTGTGAACGGTGTTGCCAAAAGGCATTTTATAGGGTGTGGCATAGGGCGGGATCGCCTCAAACCGGCCATCTTTGAAATCGCTTTGAAATTTTTCCGCCGTTTCGCGCAATACGGAAAGAACATAATCATAAGCGGGAACAGCGCTCCAGTCGGCGGGGCTGCTGCCCTTGCGGAAGTTTTTTATAAAATCGGCGTCGATGTACATGGGTAGCCGGGCCGCCTGATAACAGATCATCTGCTGGATGACCACCACATGCCCGGCGTTCCAGAGCAGGTTGTTACGAAACCCGTCGGGGATGGTCAATAAGTGCTCATCGCCGGTATTTTCCAGCAGGCGTAAAATGTTTTGGCGTGTCTGATGATGGATTTCCAGTATATAACGCATCTTGTTCTCTTTCGGTAATGTTGATTATAGGATGTTTCTTTGTGTAAAAGTCTATAATTACTCTTGAATTTAGTTGAGATGAATATTTCTAGCAGATAAATATCCTGAAAACCTTTTTATTTTTAATAGCAAAATTGCAACATAGCATGGATATTTTGAAAGTCAAGTTTAAAAATATCCATGTAAATTTAAAGGTACGGTAGGGGACAGCTCAATAATCTTCCCGGCGGTACTGCCTAAGGGGCAATTAAATAAACGTTGCGGGGAGCGCGGCGGAAACCTTCCGGCCGCGGGGAGAAGAAAGTCCGCCTTAGGAGTGGCTCTTCCCGCAGGAATCCTTCAGGGCGCAACTCAGGCAGCCGCGGGTATGTTCCAGCAGGTCGCAATCCATGGAAAGCTTTTTTTGCCGGCGTACAAAATAATTTACCGCCAGCCAGCCGATCATCAAAAAAAGTATAAGAACAACCGCTTTTACCAATTGAATAATCATCAGTTACCTCCCAGTCCGGCAAAGCCCATAAAAGCCATGGACAATATGCCGGCCACCATGAGTGTTAATGCCGCGCCTTTAACAACATCGGGAATGGAAGAAAGTTGCAGTTCCTCCCGGATACCGGCCATAACGACCAGGGCGATGGTAAAGCCCGCGCCGGCGCCCAGGGCAAAGGAGAGCGACTGGAAAAAATCGTAATGGCGGTTGGTTTGGAACAGGGCCAGACCCAAAATGGCACAGTTGGTGGTGATCAGCGGCAGAAATATCCCCAGGGCCCGGAATAGGGCGGGGCTGAATTTTTTTATTACCATCTCCACCAGTTGCACGGCCGAGGCGATGACCACGATGTAGGATATCAATTGCAGATATTCCGCCTCCACCGCCACCAGCGCCTGATGGATGGCGTAAGCCGAAACCGAGGAAATGAGCATAACAAAAGCCACGGCGGCGCCCATGCGCGAGGCGGTGGAAATTTTGCCGGAAACCCCCAGAAAGGGGCAAATCCCCAAAAAGGAGCTTAGTACGAAGTTGTTGATCAGGGCCGCGTTTAAAAAGATAAACCAATATTGTTCCGTAACCATTTTATTAACCTATTCTAATGCTTAACATGTGTATTGCCGGCTTAGCGGGAGGCTTCGCCGGTATAGAAAGTGACTGCTTCCAGTTCCTTCTGCTCTTTTTCCTTGCGGTGTTTCAGCCAGTTGAACAGCAACAGGTAGGAACCCAATACAAAAAAGGCGCCCCCGGGCAGGATCATCAATGTTAACGGTTGAAAGTTGGGGCCAAAAAGGTCGACGCCGGCAAAACTGCCGTTGCCCAG
>JALTKX010000135.1 GCA_027006055.1 Calditrichia bacterium
CCTTACGGTTAATGTTCATTTTTACCCCAGGCTTGCAGCGCGCACAATAGAAAAATCATTATTATCCGGTTTTCTCTGTGCTGGCCACAAGCACGGTTAATTGATATTTTTACTCGGGAATATCAGTTTTGCACTTCCCTACTTGATAAAATATCGGTTATTTTCCTTTCCTTTGTTTTTCGCTATTGGCGACATTCTCATTCACTCGCACAACACCTGAAAATTCATTTTTTGTATTTTCGGCGTCCAGTAGTTTTGCTCGACCAAGCTGCACCCACTTTTAACGAACATTCAATGTTTTTTTATTTTCGAAGCCAATAATGTTGGGTTTTGAATGCTTTTCCCTCAAGCCACATTAAATTGGATTTTCATTCTTTTTTTATTTTGCCCTTTTGTTTCTGGTCATCGGCTTCGTCAGCATCCAGAAATCGAACAGATATTTTATGATTTTTAATTTTTCTCATTCGATGGTGCGGAAATTATTTGTGCCTCCATTTTTCATGCCCTAACGGCAAAGCTCAGCGGGCAGGCAAAAGGGGCGCGGGTTTTGCGCCTTTTGCAAAACCCACGACGCTTTTGACTGTCCGGCTGGAGCGATTTGTTAGGGCATTTTTTGCCTTACGGTTAATGTTCATTTTTTTACCCCGGACTTGCAGCGCGCACAATAGAACAAAAGCATTATTCGCTGATTTCCTCTGTACCGGCCACAAGCACGTTTAATTGATATTTTTACGCGGGAATCTCAATGTGGCACTCCCCTACTTGACAAAATATCGGTTAGTTTCCTTTCCTTTGTTTTTTCGCAATTGGCGATGCTCTCGTTCACTCGCACAATGCCTGAAATGCATTTTTTTGTGTTTTCAGTGTCCAGTGGTGTTGCTCGAGACCAGACCGCACCCACTTTTAACGAACATTCAATGTTTTTTTATTTTCGAAACCAATAATGTTGGGTTTCGAATGGATTTTCCCTCAAGCTACATTAAATTGGATTTTTTCTTTTTTTATTTCGTCCTTTCATTTGTGGTCATCGGCTTCGTCGGCATCCAGAAATCGAACAGGTATTTTATGATTTTTAATTTTGCTCATTCGATGGTGCGGAAATTATTTGCGCCTCCATTTTTCATGCCCTAACGCCCTCATCAGGGGCTTTCAGAAGG
>JALTKX010000136.1 GCA_027006055.1 Calditrichia bacterium
GAACCTTTGCCCGGTGGGCGGCAAACTCGGTGGCCGGCAGTTGAGGCCGGGCCGCCAGTGAAAGAGCCGATAGCAGTAAAATCATCAGTCGCATACAATTTCTCCCTGTTTTAGACGGAATATAACCTGTGGAACTTTACCCGGCAAAAAGAGCCGCGAATTAAGGAAAAAAGAACGTCCGAAAACAATATCATACCGCCACACTCCCCTCCCGGGGATACGGGAAGGGGTTAGGGGTGGGATCGGGCCTTGCGCTTCGACGGACTCAGCGACCAGCTCTGAACTTGTCCAAGGGCTGTCCGGCAAGGCCAATCCGTTGAAACGGATTTGGGGGACTTTCACGTCCCTTCCACCCCACCCGGATGAATCCAGGGGTTACCATTACCCATACACTACCCCCCTCCCCGAAGCTCGGGGAGGGGCCGGGGGTGGGGCTTAACCGGGAAAAGATTCCTCACTATGTTCGGAATGACGCTAAAAAAATCCCGGCCGAAGCCGGGATCGATAAAAGCAGGAGGGTTCTATTTCACCAACAACAGCTTGCGGCTTTGCACAAAGGCGTTGCCCGCCCGCAGGCGGTAGATATATGCGCCGCTGGCCAGGCCCGAGCCGTCAAAGGCCACGTCATAACGGCCCGCCGCCAGGGTTTTATCCACCAACAGCGCCACGCGTTGACCTGACAGGTTGAACACCTCCAGCCGCACCGGAGCACTTTGCGGCAAACCAAAGGCGATATGCGTGATCGGATTGAAGGGGTTGGGATAGTTGGCACTCAGATAATAAGCATTAGGCACGGGTTCCTCGTTTTGTTCAATACCTTGTTTCTTAAAAAAGGGAGTCGCGGATTCCCGCGCTTCAAGTACGGTAACAACCATCGGTTTAATCTCGCCAAAGTCGATTACTATGGCCCCCCTTTCACTTCCGACGGATGAATAAAAAAATCCTGATGTTCCGTTTCCATTATCCAACTCAATTATATCATTGACTGTGTATCTCTCAAGCGTTTTTTTTCCCTCCGTGCTTTCGAAGTTCACTTCAAGCAGCATATCATTGTTATTTTCCAATACCGGCAGGTCTTTGAGCATAACATCCCAGTCAATTTCGATATAATCGGAACCCTTCAGCTCCAGTTTTTGACTTTTAAGTTCATCGCTAA
>JALTKX010000137.1 GCA_027006055.1 Calditrichia bacterium
TCATCATAAGGGTTAAGTATAAAATTAATATCGTCTTCAACGATGCTTTTTTTATCGTCGCTGATACGGACCTTGGTTTCCGTATCGGGTACCTGTTTTACACAAACGGCTATGTTCAAAACAACCTCCTGTTTCGGTTTGCATTACGTTATCAGTTAAAAATATGCGGGCCGTGGCCCGGTTTTTTAAAGCGGCTAATTTACGCACTTTTAAAACGGAAAAAAACTATTCCGTTTCAAAGGGATAAACCTTTTTTTCCGAGATAAAATCGGCTATCTCCTTCATCTGTTGGTCGTCGTTTTTATCGACCATCAGCAGATTGCGGCGTACCCGGCGCCAGGCCTGTTCGCAAAAGAGATTGCATATTTTGATCTCCTCGGCCGCCTTTTCCGCGCCCACATCCTTTATGCGCGTATCGACGCGGCTGATGGTGGCGATCATGGCAAAAAGATCGGTGGCGGCATTGGCCAGGCGCATGGTGATCATTTCCCGGTAGATGATGTCCCGGCCATGCTCCATCAACACCCGCTCGCCGGTAAAGCGCAGGTTCTTGGCCCAGTTTTCAAAATCGGTCTTGGCCTTGCTCAGCGAAGGGTGCACCTCGCGGATGCGTTCGGTGGTGATTTTGTCCTTGACCCAGTCCGAGGCAAAATCGGTCAGCAGACCGAAACCCTTGATCGGGTCGCGCAGGGCCTTGCCGATTTTTTTAAGGTACTCGCCGCGCTCCTGCACCCCGGCCAGGGCGATAAACAGGCGCAGGATTTCGTTGGTGCCCTCAAAAATCATATTGATGCGGCTGTCGCGTACAATGCGTTCGTAGGGATATTCCTTCATATAGCCGATACCGCCGGCCATCTGCATGCACTCGTTGGCCCCGCGCCAGGCCACCTCCGTGGCCACGATTTTACACATGGCCGATTCCAGCGAGTAGTCCACGTCGCCGCGGTCATAAAGGGCGGTCGTCAGGTAGACCATGCTTTCGGCGGCGTAAAGATCGATGGTGATCTGGGCCACCTTTTGCTTAATGGCTTCAAACTCGTTGAGGTGCTTGCGGAACTGTTTGCGCTGGGCGATGTGTTCCAGGGCGTGTTTAAAAATGAACTTCAATCCGCCCACGGCGCCGCCGGCCAGCCCCAGCCTGCC
>JALTKX010000138.1 GCA_027006055.1 Calditrichia bacterium
AAGGTGGCCTCTTCCATGGCCGAATCCCCGCCGCCGACAACGATGATCTCCTTATCGGTAAAGAAAAAGCCGTCACAGGTGGCACAGGCGGAAACGCCGTGCCCCATCAGGCGGGATTCGGACTCCAACCCCAGCAAGCGGGCCGAGGCGCCGGTGGAAATGATCACCGCGTCGGCCGTATACACCTGCGATTCCCCCTGCACGGTAAAGGGTCTTTTGGAAAAATCCACTTTCTCGGCACGTTCAAATTTGGTTTCCGCGCCAAAGCGCTGGGCCTGTTTACGCATATTTTCCATAAGTTGCGGACCGAGAATCCCTTCGGGAAAGCCCGGGAAATTATCCACTTCGGTGGTGATGGTTAACTGGCCGCCGGGCTGGTGTCCTTCCAGCACCATCACGCTCAGGTTGGCGCGCGAGGCGTAGATGGCGGCCGTTAAACCGGCGGGGCCGCTGCCTAAAACTAATACATCATAATGGGTATACTTGCTCATTTATTACTCCTGTCTGGCATGGGTTTTAAAAATTTTACTCGTTTGATGTAAACAAGGCAGGTGCGTTACATCATTAAATATCATAAGTTACTAAAACAATTATCACCAATCAGGAAAATTATTATGCGCATCAGGGCCTTATTTTTAGGACTGTCCCTCTTTTTTTTACTTCCGGCCTGTCAAAAAGGAGGTGAAACACCATTGAAGAAAATACAATCCATCGTCACCCATCCCCATTGGGCGGCAGGCGCCACCATCTACGAGGTCAATATCCGCCAGTATACGCCGGAAGGTACCTTTAACGCTTTTCGTGCACATCTGCCCCGCTTAAAAAAGCTGGGCGTCGATATTCTGTGGCTCATGCCGGTGCAGCCCATCGGTATAAAAAACCGCAAGGGCTCACTGGGCAGCTACTACTCCATTAAAGATTACCGCGCCGTTAACCCCGAGTTTGGCACATCCGAAGACTTAAAGGCCCTGATCAATGAAGCCCACAACCTGGGGATGCATGTTATCCTGGACTGGGTAGCCAACCATACCGCCTGGGATCATCCCTGGGCCCAAAAACATCCCGGGTTTTACGAAAAGGACACAAGCGGAGCCTTTATCCCGCCGGTGGCGGACTGGACCGACGTTATCTCGCTGGACTATGGCAACAGGGCCCTACGCGACTCCATGGCCGCCGCCATGCGCTTTTGGCTTGAAGAATATAATATGGACGGCTTCCGCTGCGATGTGGCGGAGATGGTGCCCCTGGATTTCTGGGACGGCCTGCGCCCGTACCTGGAAAAGGTAAAACCGGTGTTCATGCTGGCCGAAGGAGAAACCACCATACTCCATCAGCGCGCCTTTGACATGACCTACAGTTGGAAAATGTTCAAGACCTTTAACGCCATTGCCCGGGGCAAGAAAAAGGCGGCCGCGATCGATGAGCTGCTGCTGGAAGAGTCGCGGCTCTATCCCAAAAACGCCCTGCGCATGCGCTTTATCACCAACCATGATGAGAACAGCTGGAACGGTACCATCGCCGAACGGCTGGGCCCGGCGGAACGGGCCATGGCCGTGCTGATGTGCACCCTGCCCGGCAAGCCGCTGCTCTATTCCGGACAGGAAGCGGGGAACGGCAAGGCGCTGCGTTTTTTTGACAAGGATACCATCGAATGGCGCGAATCGCCCCTGACCGACTTTTACGCCGCCCTGTTTAATAGTTATCGCCGCCACCCCGCCCTGCACAAGGGCGATATGAAACGGCTGCCGCTACCCGGCCAACCCGCCGTTTACGCCTTTTTACGTCAATGGAAGGATGAGCGGGTGTTGGTAATCGTCAACCTCTCCGGGAAGCGGGAAAGTTTTACCTTTGAGGGGATGACCGGCATAAGCGGAACCTGGCGCGATATTTTCAGCGCGGAGACCGTTATCGACCCGGAAACACATAGCTGGCGGCTGCCGCCCTGGGGCTATGTCGTGGGGATACTAAAATAAGAGCTACTTTTTTCCGCTGACCCAGGGATTGTCTTTTATCCAATAGCGGCGATGCAGAAGGGCGTCGGCGCCGGCATAGTCCACCCCGATGCGCGGACCGCGGAGAATGGCCTTTTCCGGAACGGGCTCTTCGGATTCCTCCAGCCAGATGCGATCGCCCGTCAGATCCACGCCGCTGTCGCGGGTGGTGATGCCCAGGGCCCGGGTCAATAATCCCGGCCCGGCGGTCAGTTTATAGGGGTTGTCCGGCCGCTTGCGTCTGCGGCTCATGGCCTCCACTCCTTCCAGCGGCTCCAGAGCGCGTATCAAAACGGCATGGGGCTGATCCTTCCGGTGGGTAACCACATTAAAGAGGTGGTGAATGCCATAGATAAGATAGACATAGGCATGCCCGCCGGGCAGATACATGACCCCGGTACGCTTGGTGCGTCTGCCGCCATAGGCATGGCAGGCTTTGTCGGCGGTTCCGGCATAAGCCTCCGTCTCCACAATGCGCCCCGCGCAAAGCTGCCCGTCGATGCGGGTATATAAAACGGCATTCAGTAATTCCCGGGCGATGGTTTCCACATCATCCCGCCGGTAAAAGGAAAAGGGTAGTTTGGCCATGGACTAAGTTAAAATTATAAACGGTCACGATGCAATTTATCTATGATAGGTCTATTACCTTTTTTCTCACACCGGAACACAAAGACATACAGGACTTTGATAAACCTTATCCCAAACCGGCTTCCTCTGTTTTGCCAATAATTTAAACGGCAGCCGGGTTGAATTTTTAAATATGCGCGTGAACATGGCCCCCCTATAATTCGAAAGAAATCTCTTCCCGCTGTTCCTCCGCCGGGCGGGCATGACGTTGCAGGGACTTTAGCAGGCTTTCTTCCCGTATGGGTTTTTCCAGAAAATCGACCATGCCGCTGTTCTGCGCCTGTTGCCTGTCCTTCTCCAGCACATTGGCCGTAAGGGCGATGATAGGTATATCGGGAAAATCCCTTAAAATTTTGCGCGCGGCCGTAAAGCCATCCATGACGGGCATTTGCAAATCCATTAAAATCGCATGATAATTACCCGCGCCAACCTTTTTTAAGGCATCCCGGCCATGTATGGCCGTCTCCACCTTCAGATCATGCTTCTCCAATATCTTTTTAGCCACTTTACGGTTTATGGCATTGTCATCAACCAATAATATATGCAGGCCTTCCAGGCCGTGATTCCGGCCCTTTTCCGTCGCCTGGTTTCCCGTGCCGCTTTTCATTGTCAGCACAAACCAGAAGCTGGAACCATGATTTTCAAGACTGAACAGTTGCAGTTCGCTGCCCATAAGATGGATGATTTTTTGGGCTATGCTCAGGCCCACGCCGCTCCCTCCGTGTTCCCGCGTAGAGGAACCATCGGCCTGATAAAATGGATCGAATATGGCCCGTTTGTTTTCAGAGGAGATGCCCATGCCGCTATCGCGCACCGTGAATTTTACCAGACAGGAATCCCCGGACATGCCATCGAAATTAATATGACACGAAACGGCGCCTTTTCCGGTAAACTTTATGGCATTATCCATCAAAGTGGCCAACACGCGGAACAGACGGCCCATGTCGCCCATAAGGATTGACGGTATTTCCCTGTCCAAATGGGTGGAAAATTCCAGACCCTTTTCCCGGGCCCGCTCCCCAAAGTGCGATGAGAGGGCCTTCAACAACTCCCCGGGGTGAAAAGCCTCCTCCTTCAGCTTCAGGCGGCCGCTTTCCAACTGGGCCATGTCAAACAGGCCGCTCAACACCGCCCGGTACATATGGGCGCTCTCCATAAGCTGAGCGGTTATTTGATTTTGCTGTTCATTGAGACCGCTCTCCTTCAACATCGTAAGCAGTCCGATGATGCCGTTCAACGGCGTGCGAATTTCATGACTGATATTGGCCAGAAAGCCGGACTTGGCCTTAGACGCTTCTTCCGCCTTTTGCCGGGCCTCTTCAAGTTCCAGTAACAAATTACGCATGGGCGTGGCATCCACCCCCAGGCAGCAATACCCGGTTTCCACCTCCGGCGAGCTAAAGGTAAAAGCGGATATGATCAGCACGGGATAGACGTCTTTTCCCCTGAATTCAATTTCCACGTCACGAAGGGGGCATTGGCTTTTTAGCTGTTCCTTAAAAATCTCGGCGATAAAATCATCCGCCAGGATCATACCGATATCCCGGCTGTACATATCGGCGATGGATATATTCAACAGATCGGAGAATATCTCATTCATATGAATGATCCTGAAGGCGCCATCCAGGATAAAGGCCGGATTGGGCAACATCTCCATGAGATTTGTATCCGGGGAATAGATTTCCTGCTTCATAAAACTCCGCTTATGCCAAAATCGTATAGTCGGAAGATCTTTCCCCGTTCAAAATAAACAGCCTCAAGTGATAAGGAACCAACCAATGCGTAATTTTTAAAAAGAATTGTAACGGAAAAGACGAACACACATCCTAAGAGATAAAGTAACCAATACTGAATAAAAATCCTGGAGGATAAAATGACTGAACATTTAACCAAGGAAACTTTTTTGAAAAAAGTTTTCAACTACGAGCAAAATCAGGAATGGAAATTTGAAGGCGACAAGCCCTGCATCATCGACTTTTACGCCGATTGGTGCGGTCCCTGCAAGATGGTGGCTCCGGTTTTGGAAGAGCTTTCCGAAGAGTACGCCGGCAAGGTGGATATCTATAAGGTGAACACCGAGCAGGAGCGCGATCTGGCCATGGCCTTTGGCATTCAGAGCATACCGTCCATGTTATTTGTGCCGATGAGCGACAAGCCGCAAATGGCCGTGGGCGCGCTGCCCAAGCAATCCATCGAACAAGCGATGAAGGATGTTCTGGGCGTTTCCGCGGAAGTAAACTAAGCTCATAAATACCCCCCTGGTTGAAAAACCAGACAGGCTGCTGGCACCTCCGGTTTGATTTGCCAGCAGCCTTTTTTTTATCCGTTTTTTAGCAAAGCCTACAAGGCGCGCGTGGCTTCCCGTAGCCACTCCTTCACCCCGCCGTCCACCAGAGGCGACAGCTTTTCCCACACGTTTTTATGATAATCATTCAGCCAGTTTAATTGCCTGTCACTCAACATGCTTTTTTCAACGCAACGCAGGTCTATGGGACACAGGGTGGCATATTCAAATCTTAAAAACCTAAAGCCCTCTTGTCCATGATCGCCGTCGGCCACAACATTGATCAGATTTTCAAGGCGAATGCCGTATTCCCCGTCTTTATAATATCCGGGTTCATTGGAAAGGATCATCCCCTCTTGCAGGGCAACGCCAAAGCCTCGGGTGGGATTGATGGCCTGGGGCCCTTCGTGCACGCCAAGATGG
>JALTKX010000139.1 GCA_027006055.1 Calditrichia bacterium
TTTTTCTTTTAGCTATATATTTTTCCAAATCATCCATTATTGTTTCCTGATTAAATAATCTCGTTTACGTCTTTCAGCCAATTCTATTTCGGTTCTCGGTACCTTTTGAGACTTTTTAGCAAAACCATTGGTTAAAACGATCAACGTGTTCCCGAAGTTGAAGCCCAAAAGTCTGAAAATATTGTTACCCGTTCGGATACGTATTTCCCATATATCATCGGTATTTCTTAATTTCTTATAATATTCCCGGGGAATAGGGTCCAATTCTTTTAGTAGTCTTAATACCCAGCCAACCTTCTCAAACTGTTTGTCGGCAAGGGTGTCAAGAAAATCCTCAACCGGACATTTACCGGTTTTAGTGCGATAAAACTCGACTTTTCTCACAAAACAAGTTAACAAACAGGTGAACGATGTCAAGAGATGATTCGGAAATTATCATACCCGGATCGTCTGTGTAATACGTAAGCAAAAGACCGAAACCATACATCCGCGGCCTTACCAAAAAACCACTATCCTGTTTGGTTTTGTTTGAGGTAACGGCTAACTTACGGCGTCACTAAACAACGCTTCTTTAACCATCGGAGTCAACAATGGAAATACTCATCCTCGGCGCGGGGCGCATGTCGCAAGGGCTGGTTTACGATTTTTTGAAAAATGAAGGTATTCGCAAAATCCATATTGCCGACCGCGACCCGGCCGCCTTGCGGGCGATGCAGGGCCGTTTTGATGACCCGCGGCTGACCCCCCACCACATGGCGGCTGACGACCTGAAAGCGCTGGCGCCGCTGGTAAAACGGGTGCGGGGTATGGTCAGCGCCGTCCCTTATGACTACAACGTGGCTCTTACCGAACTGGCCATTGAAAACGGCACGCACATGGTCGACCTGGGTGGTAACAACAGCGTGGTGCAACAGCAGCTGCATATGAACGAACAGGCGCGGACGGCGGATGTGGCCGTTATTCCCGATTGCGGACTGGCCCCGGGTATGGTTTCGGTGATCGCCGCCTATGGCATCGACCAACTGGCACGCGCCGACGAGGTGAACATCCGCGTGGGCGGGCTGCCGGTGAATCCGCAAACTCCGTTGAACTATAAGCTGGTCTTTTCCGTCCACGGACTGATCAATGAATATAT
>JALTKX010000140.1 GCA_027006055.1 Calditrichia bacterium
ATCAACCTATCCGACAAAACCAATAAAATTTTATCCCACCCATGACCTTCCCCCCTTCTCTTCGCAAGAGAAGGGGCCGGGGGATGAGTTCCCAACCTGCCCGGAAGGCTAAAGGGCAGCGTTAAAACCCAATCCTGGCAATGGGTGTTCGTTTATACCCGATTCCGTTGCAACGGATTCGGGAGAAATTCACATCTCTTTCATCCACCCGGATAAATCCGGGGGTTAACGCCATGGCCCGTACGATACTCCCCTCCCCGAATGGTGGGGCAGGGGCAGGGGGGGGCGGGCTCCACACCTAACCGTCATTTCGGAAAAAGTAGCGCCGAGAAATTTAATACTTCCGCTAGGCATGAGATAATCCGTTGAAACGATTGTTGGGAAATGGACGGCTCGAGCATCAAAGCCGCCTAAATCATTTGTTAGAAAAAGAAAAACAGCGGCTGTTCAAAAACCTTATTCTTCTCTTTCAACCTTAGTAGAAAAACCTACCCAAAACCAAACAACCTTATTATTGAATATGTGCCTAAAATGACGGACCTATAAGGAAGATTGCCGTAAGCTATGGTTTCGCCGGGATGTCACGCGCGGCGATGATTTCAGAGTTGGTCTTTTTCGGAGTCTGTTCTCCACTTCCATTTACCCATATCCTCCTCCCTTCTCCGAATGGTCGGGGAGGGGTGGGGCAGAGAACTCACGCCGAAGTCTCAGCGGTGGGGACTATGATCTATCGTCGGAGCGGTCTTTGAGCTTGTCGACGAGGGGGGTGGGTGTTGCATTTCTTTTCACTATCCAGCCGGATGGGGGGTGCCACCTTATGGGCTCAGACTATTTTTAATCTGTTCCGGGATTCTTATTTTCTCAGTCCGACGGCTATGACCCCCGCGCGGCCGTCATGGCCCACGGCTATAATCCGATCCATGCTTACATCCAGGGAATAGTAAACCCCGCCCCGGTCGGTATAGGCGCGATACGACCTGAAGGAAAGACCGTTATAGTGCAAAACCTCACCATAATGGCCCACAAAGAAAATATCATTGCCCGCCAGACCTCTTATCCGGTTAAGATAATACCGGCTGGATTCGGCAAAACTTATTCGACGCCAGGAAGAGGCGGACAAAACAGCCTTGTG
>JALTKX010000141.1 GCA_027006055.1 Calditrichia bacterium
TTTGTTTTCATCGATAAATATCTGGCTGTGATAGGCGGGCAGAACCTTTTCGGCAAAAACGGCGCTCCGTTTGGCATAGCTCATACTCTCCGGCCCCACAAAGTCACTGCGAATCCAGCCGGTTTCCTTGTGCAGTGTTTCGACGCGATACCAGCCGTTTTTGTTTTCGAAAACAATAAACTCCTCCCCCTCTTCCGTCTGACGGACAACGGCGCCGGAAACGGGCGCGCTGCGGATATTTATGCCACCCTTCAGGGCATAGGCGCGGTAACTACCCGCCGGCAGGGCCATTTTGGAGGTATCCGTTTTAACGGAAGGGGCGGTGGTACAGGAGGCCGCCGCCAGCAACAGGGCCAAAAGCAGAATTTTTTTGATCATCAGAACTCCGTTTTAAAAAGGGCACAAAATAAGGGGACTCCGGTGACGGGGCAAATAAAAAATCCGAAACAAAAACACGTCGGCTACTCCCCGGGGTCTTCTTTCTTTTCATCCAGATTTTTGGTGTTTTCCCGGGGGTTAAATTCAAAGCGTTCACCGTCTATCTGACTGTCGGGCCTGCTAAGCAGGTCCGTGTCGGTAAGGTGATGGTCAAAGATGACCACGGAGGTCACCAGGGCGCTGTTAATAATGGACACCAGATATCCCAGACTCATATAAGCCGTGATCATCAGAAAAAAATAGATGATCATCGAGGCCAGCGTGCGCGAGAGGGGCAGCTCTATGGGCATGTAGTTTTTTTTCAGATAGAAATAGCGGGCCCCTTCTTCCCCAAACAGGGAGCGTAACAGGGGGTCCAGTCCGCCAAGCGATTGTTGCATATAAGCCAGGGCATTGTCCAGCAGCGGCGCCAGGGAGTGCATCAACGGTAAAAACAGGATGGAATAAATAATCAAACCCACCTTGATGGCAAAAACAAAAACAAAGGTAAAAACCACGGCCAGGGCCAGGGTTAATATGCCGTAACCCACCAGCCGCCAGGGCTCGCCCCACAACAGGCGCATACATTCCACGGCGGCGCCGAAACCATCCTCTTCCCTGGCGGCCACGATGGCCGGGGCTAAAAAGAAAGAGATGAGCATCGACAGGGTGACAAACAAAAGAATCAGACCGGCAAAGATATAAACCAGCG
>JALTKX010000142.1 GCA_027006055.1 Calditrichia bacterium
CCGCCTGCTCTCGGAAGGTCGGATTCCCCTCCGCCCGGGCGTGGAGCGGCTGCTGCGGGAGGCGCGGGACGCCGGACTGCGCCTGGCCATCGCCACCACCACCACCCCCGCCAACGTGGAGGCGTTGCTGGCGCACACCCTCGGGCCGGAAGCGATGGACTGGTTCGAGGTCATCGCCGCCGGAGACATCGTCCCGGCCAAGAAACCGGCACCGGACATCTTCGTCTGGGCCCTGGAACAGATGGGCCTGGCGCCGGATGCCGGGCTGGCCTTCGAGGATTCGGAGAACGGGATCCGCGCCGCCACCGGGGCCGGTCTGCCAACCATCGTCACCCTCAATGACTACACCCGTGACCATGCCGTCGACGACGCCCTGCTGGTCCTCGACCAGCTCGGCGAGCCGGATGCGCCGGCCCGGGTGCTGGCCGGGCCGGCCGACGCCCTCGGCGACAAGGGCTATCTGAGTGTGGACGATCTTCACCGCCTGCACCGGGCCGCCTGATGACCCGGCGCGCCGCCCGCATGGCCGACATCCAGCCCTTCCGGGTGATGGCCCTGCTGGCCCGCGCCCGGGAACTGGAGGCTGCGGGGCGTGACATCGTGCACATGGAAATCGGCGAGCCCGACTTTCCCACCCCGCCACCGGTGATCGCCGCGGTGCAGAAGGCCATCGCCGCCGGTGACGTCCATTACACCCCGGCGGCGGGCCTGCCCGCCCTGCGCTCGGCCCTGGCCGGATACTACCGCGCCGAATATGGGGTCGAGGTGGATCCCGGGCGGATCGTCATCACCCCCGGTGCCTCCGGCGCGCTGTTGCTGATCCTGGGCGCGGTCCTCGATCCGGGCACCCGGGTGTTGATGGCCGATCCCGGCTATCCCTGCAACCGCAACTTCGTGCGCTTCCTGGAGGGGCGAAGTACGGGTATCCCGGTGGGTCCCGGGACGGGCTACCAGCTCACCGCCGATTTGATCGACGCCCACTGGCAGGACGATACCGGTGCGGTGCTCGTCGCCTCGCCGGCCAACCCCACCGGCACCCTGGTCCCTCCGGACGAGATGGCCGCCATTCACCGTGTTGTGCAGGCCCGGGGCGGAGTGCTGATCGTGGACGAGATCTATCACGGC
>JALTKX010000143.1 GCA_027006055.1 Calditrichia bacterium
CTGTTCCGCAACGAGTTGAAAGACGTGCAGCCCCACCTGCTCAACGCCATCGGCGTGCAGCTCTCCGAGCGCCTGATGAGCACCAGCCGCAAGGTCGGCCAACTGGCCTTCATGGATGTCTACGGCCGCATCGCCCGCACCCTGCTGGACATGTGCAAGCAGCCCGACGCCATGTCCCATCCCGAGGGCACCCAGATCCACATCTCCCGCCAGGAAATCGGCCGCATCGTCGGCTGCTCCCGGGAAATGGCCGGGCGCGTGCTCAAGGCCATGGAAGAGGAAAAACTGATCTCCGCCTCCGGCATGGAAATCGTCATCTTCCACGAACGTTGACCGCCGCATTCCGCCGCCACCCCTGATTTACGGACAAAAAAAACCCCGCGGGGGAGCGGGGTCAATAATGCGCAATTTCTGCGCAGGGGGAGGAAACAAATGAAAAATCAAACTGATTGCTCACTGCTTGTCCTGTGTAACGGCATCTGACCGGCAAACTTTAAAAATAATTCCCGAAAAACCGAAAAAATTTTTATATTGTTGATTTTTCAGTGTTTTTTTTTCGCCAAACCCCGGCCGGTTGGCAATTCCGGGGAAAATGCTTTATAAAGAGCTCTGAGCAAAATTTGTCTCTGGAAACAGTAACAATTCTAGCATAACTCATTGATTGTATTGCTATAACTGTAACTTTATCCGGGCTTCAAGGATTCAGCAGAGTGCTGATCATGGACAACGCTGAAACGAAGGGTCCCCTCTCCCTCAGGGAGAGGGACAGGGTGAGGGGATCAAAGCGCCTGCGATGCCAGACTGGAAACTTTGAAATACCGTATTATGCGTTTCCGGAACCACGAAACAGGCAAGGAAACTTTACACTGTGCTTGAGCAAACACAGTCGGCCTTGATTGAGATCCCCTCACCCCAGCCCTCTCCCGCAGGGAGAGGGAGTCAGGCCGTGCCAACCCGCAAATTCCGCGGAAGAACCTTGTAAAGTTTCGCCAAGCCCTTGTTATTCCGGACAGGCATGCGCGAAAAACAGAAAAAACACGGCCTTGCCGCCCTGCTGCCGTGCCTGCTCCTGCCGTCCCTGTTACTGGCCCCGCCGGCCCTGGCCGCGGCCAC
>JALTKX010000144.1:0-782 GCA_027006055.1 Calditrichia bacterium
GCCGCAGGTGCATATCCTCGCCGATAAAGCTCTCGAACTCCGAGGGGGAGATTTCCCCCAACCCCTTAAAACGGGTGATTTCGGCCTGCCGGCCCAGCTTGTTCAGGGCTTCCTGCTTGGCCTCTTCGTCGTAGCAATAGATGGTTTCCTTTTTATTGCGCACGCGGAACAGGGGCGTCTCCAGCACATAAACATGACCGTTGCGCACCAGATCGGGGAAGAATTGCAGGAAGAAGGTCATCAGCAGCAGACGGATGTGCATGCCGTCCACATCGGCGTCGGTGGCGATCACCACGCGATTGTAGCGCAGGTTCTCCAGACCGTTTTCGATATCCAGGGCATGTTGCAGCAGGTTGAACTCTTCGTTTTCATAAACCACCTTCTTGGTCAGACCGAAGCTGTTGAGCGGCTTGCCGCGCAGGCTGAAGACGGCCTGGGTTTCCACATCGCGCGCCTTGGTGATGGAGCCGCTGGCCGAGTCGCCCTCGGTGATAAACAGGGTGCTGTTAAAACGCTGCTCCTTTTTCACATCCTGATAATGCACGCGGCAGTCGCGCAGTTTTTTATTGTGCAGATTGGCTTTTTTGGCCCGCTGGTTGGCCAGTTTTTTAATACCGGCAATCTCCTTGCGCTCCTTTTCCGATTGCTGGATGCGCTTGAGCAGCAGTTCGGCGGTATCCTTGTTTTTATGCAGATAGTCATCCAACTGCTTTTTTACAAAATCGTTGATAAAGGTACGGATGGTGGGGCCGTTGGGACCCACGTTTTGCGAGCCCAGCTTG
>JALTKX010000144.1:792-1113 GCA_027006055.1 Calditrichia bacterium
GTTTTAACCACCGACTCGCGAAAGGCGGCCAGGTGAGTGCCCCCCTGGGTGGTATGCTGACCGTTGACGAAGGAATAATACTCCTCGCCGTACTGGCTGGCATGGGTCATGGCGATTTCAATATCCGCCCCGCGAAAGTGCATGATGGGGTAGCGTATGGCCTCGGCGTCGGTTTTGCGGTTGAGCAGGTCCAGCAGACCGTTGGGCGAGTGGATCTTCTCGCCGTTAAAATTGATGGTCAGCCCGGCATTGAGATAGGCGTAGTTCCACATCTGGCTTTCCAGAAAATCGGGGATAAAGTGATAATTCTTGAATATCTCC
>JALTKX010000145.1 GCA_027006055.1 Calditrichia bacterium
GAACGACCCACATTTTTGTGGGGATTTTCTATATCACCCCCCTGGTTGGTGATGGTGGTAAATCCTTTATAGGAAAGTATGGCCAGGGCCAGGGCGGCCACAAAAGCAAAACCCGGTGGCATGGCCGCGCTGTTTTGCGGCACATAGGTCGCGCCGATCTCCGGAAAACCGGAGACGGCCAGGCCGGCAATGGCCAGCAGGGCGATTCCGGCCACTTTTATTATGGCGGTAATTGTGGCGGTCTGTTCAATAAAACGGTTTCCCGAAATATTGACAATAAAGGCAAAGGCGATCAGCAAGACACCCAGAATGGAGGCATAACCGGCATACTGTTCCGGAAAAAGCCTTAAAACATAAGCACCAAAGGTTCCGGCGACGAGGCTTTCGGCCACCACCATGGAAACATACATGAGCAGGGAAAACGTGCCGGTGGCCGTTCCCGGGCCATAGGCCTTGGTTAAAAACCGGGCCACGCCCCCCGAAGAGGGAAAGGCGTTGGAAAATTTGACATAGGAGTAGGAGCTGAAAGCCACCACAACCGCCCCCGCCAGAAAAGCCACGGGAAACAAGTCTCCCACCAGCTCGGCCACCTGACCGATCAAAACAAAAATACCCGCGCCGATCATGACGCCGGTGCCCAGGGATACCGAGCCGGTTAATGATAGCTTTTGATTTTTTTTCCCGGTTGTTTGCATATAAAACCCGCCACTGTAAAATGTTAATAAACCTAAAAAGCAGAATATGGCATTTTAACAAAGTACGGGGAATAAGACAAACCGCTTCCGGGGATCCCTGATTTTATACCGGGTAATAAAAGGGTATTTTCGCAATTTCCGGTACGCCTGCACCACCGGAGCTATTCAAAATAATTGCCAAAAGATTCGAATTTCCTTATCAGCGCATCCCTTTGTTTTCGCGCGGCTTTTATATCCCGTGCGGCAATAAGCAGGTGCATATGGCCTTCGATACCGCCAAAAAAGTTGTGCAACTGTTGGTAAAGGTCGCCGCTATAACTCTTATCCATCAAAATGGTTTTTGCCCGGGAAAAAACATCCCGGCCAAGCTGATTCCAGGAGGCGATATCTTCCGCCGGCGGGGCGGCCAGTTCTC
>JALTKX010000146.1 GCA_027006055.1 Calditrichia bacterium
CGTTCACTGCCGCACAGGCAGCTTAGAAATGACGCAGCTGCGTTCGCTGCAGAATTTGCTCGTTCACTGCCGCACAGGCAGCTTAGAAAATCAAAAAGCATGGTCAAGTATGCGGAGGAACGTTCACTGCCGCACAGGCAGCTTAGAAAAGCGAAAAATCCCATGGATTGAAAATCCTGATGTTCACTGCCGCACAGGCAGCTTAGAAATTAAACCGTTGCGGTGGGCGGCTGGTTATTAAGTTCACTGCCGCACAGGCAGCTTAGAAAGTTAAAGATGAAATCTTCCATATCTGCTGTGGGTTCACTGCCGCACAGGCAGCTTAGAAATACGCCCACGGGGGCTTACCTTTTTATAAAGCGTTCACTGCCGCACAGGCAGCTTAGAAAACAAAAAGGTGATGCTGTCACATTGCCGCTAGGTTCACTGCCGCACAGGCAGCTTAGAAAACAGCGTATCTAACTGCGCTTGCAATGAACTGGTTCACTGCCGCACAGGCAGCTTAGAAATGAATTTCTCGGCGGCGGATCAGCAGATGTGAGTTCACTGCCGCACAGGCAGCTTAGAAATTTTCAGAAAGTCTAGCACTATATTATTTATAGTTCACTGCCGCACAGGCAGCTTAGAAAAGTTGATTTCAGATTACGTCAAGCGCAAGAGCGTTCACTGCCGCACAGGCAGCTTAGAAATACATGCTTACATGATTTAGCTGAGAGTCGTAGTTCACTGCCGCACAGGCAGCTTAGAAATTGCAAGACAGACAGAAGAAGTATAGCTGATTGTTCACTGCCGCACAGGCAGCTTAGAAAAAAAGTGGAAGTGTGATTGCACAACCGTCAGCGTTCACTGCCGCACAGGCAGCTTAGAAAAGCTGAATTTGATGTGCATCTTGAAAACCAGGGTTCACTGCCGCACAGGCAGCTTAGAAATTTGTATTTAGGCATCTGCTCGCGTATCCACTGTTCACTGCCGCACAGGCAGCTTAGAAACTTCCATTGAATTTGTATGATGCTTACCGTTTGTTCACTGCCGCACAGGCAGCTTAGAAATTGAATCTGTCAGTTAACACCAAGGTTTCATTGTTCACTGCCGCACAGGCAGCTTAGAAA
>JALTKX010000147.1 GCA_027006055.1 Calditrichia bacterium
GCAGTGTCTGGTTGTGGAAGTCTTCCAACCTGATCGATGACGGCGACAACGGCTTTGAGCGCTATTATGGCCCTCAATGGGAACGCCTCGCCGAAGGCTATGGCGGCGACGCCTGGAGCGCGCCCGCTGTTGAGGAGGGCGAACAGGGGCGCCATACCACCCTGTGGGTGCCGGAGCTGCCGGAGCAGGGTCAATATGACTTGCAGGTATATGTGCCACAGGTGGATGGAGCGGTGGACCAGGCCGTTTATGAAGTTTATGTAAAACAACCCGGCGGCACGGCCAAAAAACATACTTTTACCGTAAATCAGGATTCCATCTACAATTCCTTTTTTACCATCGGCACCTTAAATTTACCCAGAGGGGCCAACTGCGCCGTCTTTTTGCGGGATGTGGTTCCGGCGGGCACAAACGGCAGCCGGGTGGTTTATGACGCCATTCGCTTTGTGGGAGCGGGCACGGGACTGGATAAAAACGAGCTTGTGCCTAAAACACACAATCTGGAAGTGATGCCTAATCAACCCAACCCCCTGGGTCTGGAAGCTAACCGCGACGGTACCTATTTTGTGCTCAGTCTGCGTCAACCGGAAAAGGTTAAAATTGAAATCAGCAATATATTGGGACAACGGATTAAAACCCTTTACCCCGGCGTACTCTCCGCCGGAAGGTCGAGAATATACTGGAACGGAAAAGGGGCCAACGAGGAAAGCCTGCCCCGGGGCGTTTATATCTATACGGTAAGCGCCGGCCGGGAAAAACTCTCCAGAAAGATGCTGCTTATCCGTTAAGCGTTCCCTAAAAAGCTGATCAACCTTCCGTGCCTTTAAGGCGCGGCAATAACACTATATTTTAAATGGAGAAGCGATATGCGCTATGAATATAAAATGTTTATCGGCGGAGAGTGGGTATCCGCCGGAAAAACGGTGGATGTGATCAACCCCTACAACAATGATTTGCTGGGCAGACTGCCACAGGCCACGCCGGAAGATGTGGACAAGGCCATCGCCACCGCCCATGCCCACCGGGCGGTGATGGCGGATATGCCCGCCCATGAACGGGCCGCCATTCTGGAGAAAACCGCCGCCCTGTTGGAAAGAGACAAGGAAAGGATGATTGAAAGCATCATTCTGGAATCGGGTAAAACACGCAAATGGGCCACGGTGGAAACGGTGCGCGGCATGGAAAACCTGAAATTTGCCGCCGAAGCGGCCAAGGCGCTGCACGGGGAGACCGTTCCCCTGGATGCCTCCCGGGGTTCGGAAGGACGCCTGGGCTTTTGGATGCGCGTGCCGGTAGGGGTAGTGGCCGCCATTCCTCCGTTTAATTTTCCCCTGAATCTGGTCATTCACAAAGTGGCCCCGGCCATTGCCGCCGGTAACACCATCGTGCTAAAACCGGCCTCCAACACACCCGGGCCCTCGCAAATACTTGTGGAGCTTCTGCTGGAGGCCGGCATGCCCGCCGGGGCCCTGCAATTACTCTACGGCAGCGGCTCGGCCGTGGGCGAGGCCATGGTAAAAGACCCGCGGGTGGCCAAGGTAACCTTTACCGGCAGCCCGCCCGTGGGCAAGCGCATCACCCAGGTGGCCGGACTAAAAAAGCTGACCCTGGAACTGGGCTCCAACTCCGGCACCATCATCGATGAGAGCGCCGACCTGGAAAAGGCCGTTGCCCGCTGCGTGATGGGCAGTTTTGCCTTTTCGGGCCAGGTCTGCATTTCCGTACAGCGGATATTTGTGCATGAAAGTATCCTGCAATCCTTTACGGAAAAATTTGTGACCGAAACAAAAAAACAAAGCATCGGCGATCCTCTGGACGCCGCCACCGACATAGGTCCGATGATTTCCGAACATGAAGCGGTGCGCGTGGAAAGCTGGATACGGGAAGCGGTACAACAAGGGGCGCGCCTGCTCACCGGAGGCGCCCGCCGGGGCAGTACTTTGGAACCGACGGTTTTAACCGACGTGAAGCCGGAAATGCAGGTTATGTGCCATGAGGTGTTCGGGCCCGTGGTCTCCATCATGCCGTTTAAGACATTCGACAAGGCCATCGACATGGTCAACGATTCGGTTTTCGGCCTGCAGGCCGGAGTTTTTACTCAGAATTTCAGCCACATTATGAAAGCCATGAAGCGCATAGAGACCGGCGGCGTTATGATAAACGATGTACCGACCTACCGGGTGGATCACATGCCCTACGGCGGCGTGAAAGACAGCGGCCTGGGACGCGAAGGGGCCCGTTTTGCCACCGAGGAGATGACGCATATCAGGATGATTATGCTCAATTCTTGATATAAGGCGCATTGATGGCTATTTTTTACTTACATTCAGCAACAATCAGAACCCCTTAACTAAGGCAAAGGATTATCGGATGAACCGCTCCGGCGAAATAAAGGAAATGACCGAAAAGGAAATCGGCGCCAAGCTGAAAGAACTACGCCGTAAAAAAAAACTGACACTGAAACAACTGGCCGCTAAGGCCCATTGCACGGACGCCGCTCTTTCCAAAATTGAACGCGGTGAGGTTACCCCAACCATCTCCCTGTTGAAAAATGCCGTCAATGTGCTGGGCGTAACCCTTTCGGAGTTTTTATCCAACGGAGAAGCCTATCAGGAGAATATCGTCATGCATCGCGATCAACGCCTGCGTATCGACTTTCATGATGAAAAGATCATCTCCTACCAATTGGTGCGCAATCTAAAGAACAAGCAGTTGCAACCCTTGTATGAGATCATAAAAAGCGGCGGCGGTTCGGGCGGCGTTTACACCCATGAAGGAGAGGAGTTCGGCGTCGTGCTGGAAGGCGAGCTGGACATAACCGTGGATAACGTTACCTACCACCTCAAGGAGGGGGATAGTTTCTGGTACCGTTCCATCCGTCCGCACGGTTTTAAAAATAACAGTGAGAACGATACCAAGGTGATTTGGGTGATCACCCCGCCCACCTTTTAATATTGTCGACCAGAATAAAAGACCGGATTTCACGATCCGGTCTTTTTTCGTTAACCCACCGGAGAATAGTATCTGCGTCATTCCGTTTTCCGTTATCACGGCAGGATACATAATAAGGTCGAAAAATATGTTGCTCCCGTTTTCTACTAAGGTTTTACCACTGTAAATAAGGGGTAAAATGCGGCAAACAGGCTCTTCACCGGGCGGAGCCAATAGAACTTTACTGTTTATAAGCCTGGTACAGTGGCCGTTTAAAAACCTTAGTTCTTTTTTACCAACCTTAGTAGAAAAACATGCCTTGAAATCCAAAAACCTTATTACCGCACCCCGGCGAGGAATAAGGTAATGGCAGAAAAAGGGATTAATCTATCTACTACTAAGGTTCTCGGTGGATGATAAGGTTCGGGAGATTCTACGGAGTAGATCCGGAGAAAATAAAAAAACTACTTCTGTTCCTCTCACTATGGTGGAAAAACATGCCTGAAATCCGATAACCTTATTATTTTCCGGCAGGATACATAATAAGGTCGCAAAATATATTACCCCGTTTTTTACTAAGCTCTTACCGCTGTAAATAAGGTGTGTCAAAACGCTACTACAGGCTCTTCACCGGGCGGACCTAATAAAATGGCTGATACAGCCACGGAACAGCGATCGTTTAAAACCTTATTTCATTTCACCCAACCTTAGTAGAAATTCAAACCTCGCAATCCGAGAACCTTATTATTTTCCGGCAGGATACATAATAAGGTTGAAGAATATATTGCTCCTATTTTCTACTAAGGTTTTACCGATAAATAAGGCGGGTCACCACGCTGTCATAACTTCATTTACCGGTTTACAATAAAATTTACTCAAAAAAAAAGACCGGACTCCATGAGCCGGTCTTTTTCTGTTCACCATTCAACCAGAGGATAGTATATCTGTTATTCCTTTTTAAGCAGTTTGGCATTGATGGCCACAATAACCGTACTAAGCGACATTAAGACGGCGCCCATGGCCGGGCTGAGCAAAATACCCCACCCGTAAAGCACGCCGGCCGCCAGCGGTATGGCAAAGGTGTTGTATCCCGTGGCCCAGATCAGGTTTTGTATCATTTTGCGGTAGGTGGCCTTGGCCAGGCCGATTACCGCTACCACATCCAATGGGTTGCTGCGTACCAGCACGATATCGGCCGTTTCCACGGCCACGTCCGTTCCGGCGCCGATGGCGATACCCACATCCGCCTGAGCCAATGCCGGAGCGTCGTTTACACCGTCACCGGTCATGGCCACCACCAGCCCCCGGGATTGCACTTCCTTCACCTTCAGGGCTTTTTCGTTGGGTAGAACCTCGGCGATATACTCATCCAGCCCCAGTTCTTCGGAAACCCAGGCGGCCACATATTTATTGTCACCGGTAAGCATCATGGTTTTGATACCCATTTCCCGGAAGCGGGCGATGGCCTCCTTCGACTCCGGTCGGATCACATCGGCCAGGGCAATGGCGCCGGCCAGTTCATCGTCGATCAATACAAAAACAACCGTTTTTCCCTGCCCGCTCAGGGTGGCGATGCGCGGATCATCGGTCGTCATATTTTTTTCCCGCAGATAACCGGGGCTTACCACGGCAATCCGTTTATTGTTTACCAGACCGGTGGCGCCTTTTCCGGGAATGGCCTTGAATTCCGTTACCTGTAACGCCTTTTCAGCGGAAGAAGCAATACCGGCGGCAATGGGGTGCTCGGAATGTTGTTCCACGGCGGCGGCCAGGTCAAGCAGCTCTTCGGCCGTATAGGAAGAGGAGTAGACGAGGGTATCGGTGACACCGAATTTACCGTAGGTCAGGGTACCGGTCTTGTCAAATATAATGGCCTGCAGGTTTCGCGCCTGTTCAAAGGCAGAGCGGTCGCGGATCAGCAATCCGTTCTGCGCGGAAAGCGATGTGGAAACGGCCACAACCAGCGGCACGGCCAGCCCCAGGGCGTGGGGACAGGTGATAACCATTACGGTCACCGTCCGTTCCAGGGCAAAGGCAAAGCTTTCCCCCAAAAAGCCAAACCAGGTGATAAAAGTGATGGCCCCGGCGCTGATGGCAATGATGGTCAGCCAGAAGGCGGCCCGGTTGGCCAGGTCTTGTGTTTTGGACTTGCTTTCCTGGGCCTGGCGCACCAGCTCGATCACCTGCGACAGGAAGGAGTCCTTACCCGTACGTTCGACAATCAATGTCACCGAACCCTCGCCGTTGATGGAGCCGCCGATCACCTTGTCATC
>JALTKX010000148.1 GCA_027006055.1 Calditrichia bacterium
TCCAGATATAGTCGCCAAACTGAATTTCCACCACCGGCTTTAAACCGCGCGTGGCCATGCCCAGGCCCACGCCCACAATGGAGGACTCGGCCAGCGGGCCGTTAAAGCAGCGTTCCTTGCCAAACTGCTTAGTGATGCCCTGGGTGGCGGTAAACACGCCGCCCTTGCCGCCGCCGACGTCCTGCCCGAAGATGTACATATCCTCGTTGCGCTCCATCTCTTCCTTCAGGGCGTGATTGATGGCGTCCACCAGAACGATCTTTTCACCGGCAGGTTCGCTTTTTTCATATTCCAGATCGTCCCTGTCCGAAAAAAGATGCTCGTAAAGGCTGTCGGGGTCCGGGTGGGGATGGGCCTCGGCTTCGTCGGAGGCGTCGTCCACGATTTGCTTATATTCTTTTTTCAGCGCTTCCAGTTCCTCTTCGCTGACCATTTTCAGCTTGATCAGTTCCTTTTCCAGGCGGGTGATCGGGTCTCTTTTTTTATCCGCTTCCAGCTCTTCGGGGCTGCGGTATTTTTTGTCGGAATCGGAGGAGGAGTGGGGCAGCAGACGCACGGTGTCGGCCTCCACCAGAACGGCGCCCTTGCCCGAGCGGGCCTGATCCACCGCTTTTTTCATCACCTCATGACAGGCCAGCAAATCGGTACCATCCACCTTGTAACGGTTCAGTCCTTCATAGCCGGCGCCGATTTTATAGATGGATTCCCCGGCCAGCTCCTCGGAAACATGCACAGAGATGGCGTATTTATTGTTTTGTATAACAAAGATAACCGGCAGCTTATCGCGGGAAGCCCAGTTAACCGCCTCATGAAAGTCGCCCTGGGCCGTGGTGCCCTCGCCGGAGGAGACATAGACCACCTCGTCCGTGCCTTTTTTGCGGGAGGCCATGGCGCAGCCGACGGCCTGTAAAAACTGCGTTCCGGTGGGGCTGGACTGCGAAACCACATGCAACGGCGCGTGGCCGTAGTGGTTGGCCATCTGTCGTCCGCCACTGCTGGGGTCGTCGGCCCGGGAATGGAACAGCAGCATAATCTCCAGCGGGGTGGCCCCGTATTGCAGCATATAGGCCAAGTCACGGTAGTAAGGGTAGGCATAGTCATGGCCGGGACGCATGGCATGGGCCGCCGCGGTTTGTATGGCTTCATGACCGGCGGCGCCGATGTGGAAAAAGCCCTTGCCCTGTTTTAAGAGCGTCAGCATCTTAAAATCCAGCATGCGGGAGAGAACCATGTTTTTATGAAAGGCGAGCAGCGCTTCCTTATCGAAACCGCCAGTTTTTTTTCGTACAGGCATTTTAAAATCTCCTTATCGTCAGAATATCCGTATCCATTGTTTCGGCTTTATCAGCAATGTCTAAAATACGAAATGTGGTGACTGCTTTTCAACTTAAAAAGAATAACTGATCATATTGCCGGAGCTCTATTCCACGCGGCGGATATGTGCGCCAACGGCCCGCAGGCGTTGAACGATATTTTCATAGCCGCGATCAACCAGTTCGGCGTGGTCAATACGGCTTTCGCCCCGGGCGCTCAGGGCGGCAATCACCAGGGCGATACCGGCGCGGATATCGGGAGAGCTGAGTATCTGCCCCTTAAGGGGGGTCGGCCCGCTGACCAACACCCGGTGGGGATCGCACAGCGTGGCCCGCGCGCCCATGGCGATCAGCTTATCCACAAAAAACATGCGCGATTCAAACATCCAGTCGTGGAACAGAACGCTTCCCTCGCCCTGCGTGGCCAGCACAATCGCCGGACTCATCAGATCGGTGGGAAAGCCGGGCCAAAGACCCACCTTTACATGCTCCGTTTCTGCCCTGAGGGAGGAAGGGTGGATATGCATGCGCCGGTCGGAGGTTTCCGTGTGCAGCTTAACGCCCAGTTTTTTCAGAACATGGGTGATGGGACGCATGTCTTCCACGGGAACGTTACGGATGGTCAGGGAACTACGCGTGGCCGCGGCCAGTATGGCAAAGGTGCCGCTTTCAATACTGTCGGCAATAATGTGGTGCTCCGCGCCGGAGAGCTTTTTGCGGCCCCTTATTTCGATGCGGTTACTGCCGACGCCCCGGATATCGGCGCCCATTTTTATCAGAAAACGGCACAAATCCGCCACGTGCGGTTCGCAGGCGGCGTTTTCTATGATCACCGTGTTGTTTTCCGCGGCCGCCGCCAAAAGGATATTCTCCGTGGCCGTCACCGAGGCTTCGCTTAAAAAGATCAAAGTATCCTTGCGCTGTCGGCGCGCGGCCCGGTAGCCGTGTTCTGTTTCCTCAATGGCGACGCCCATCTCGCGGAAGGCCTCAAAGTGGGCGTCCAGATTGCGTCGTCCGATAACGCAGCCGCCGGGCGGGGCAAACTCTACCGTGCCCTTGCGGGCGATCAAGGCGCCCATGTACAGAATCGAGGCACGTAGTTTTTGCATCAGCGTCGGGGGCGGGTCGTTCGCTTCCGTTGTGCCGCTAACCCGAACCGTATTGGCGGCTGTCCATTCGATCTTTTTTCCCAAAGAGGCGGCGATGGCCAGCATGGCCCGCACATCGCTGATATTGGGCATGTTTTCCAGCAGGCACGCCTCATCGGTCAGCATGGTGGCGGCGATAATGGGCAGGGCGGCGTTTTTGTTGCCGGCCACATGGATATCCCCGCTAAGCGGGCGTCCGCCGTTGATAACAAAAGAAGACATTTTCTTTTTCCCGGTTTTTGGATGATGAAGGTGGAAAAGAGAGTTTAAAACTCGCCGATAAATTCCACTTCCGGTATAAGCCGCAGACCCAGTTGTTCACGGGCCTCGGTTTGTACTTTTTCCAGCAGGCGCCGGACGTCGGCCGCCGTGGCTTTTCCCGCGTTTTCGATAAAGGCGGCATGGGTGGGCGAAATGAGCGCGTCGCCAATACGGTGGCCCTTTAAGCCGAGCACATGCTCTATCAGATAGCCGACGGAAGGACTGGGCAGGCCAAGCTGTTTTTGTTCTTCCGGGGTCAGGTTACGGAAAATGCAGCCCGCCGATCTTTGCGGCTGTATGGCCTTGACCCGCGCCCACTCGCGGCCCAGATGACGGGCCGTTTCCACCGCTCCCCGGTATAACAGCAAATCAACTTCCAGCACCGTCTCCCGTGTTTTATGCAGAATGCTGTAATCATAGTCAAATTCAAAATAGGGGTTGAACTCCCGCCGCGTTTTTTCTCCGTCAAAGAGCAGGGCGGAATGGACGAACTGCCCGAAGTAGTCATGCGCGCCGTGCATATTCATGTACAGCGCGCCGCCCACGGTGGCCGGAATGCCCGAAAACCACTCCAGACCGTAAACGCCCCGTTCATGCAGGGCCTTTATCAGCTTTATCAGGCGCGTGCCGGCCTGTACGCGCACCAGCACCATGTCCTCGCTCTCCCGGTTAAGTTGCGGCAGCCGGCGCGGCGGTTCAAGGGTTTGCAGCCTGCTGGCGGTATTGAGTTGTGGCGGCGGCGGGGCCTTTTCCTCTAATATTTCAAAATGCTCGTTCCGGGTTACGATAACCACGCCGGGAAAGCCCTTGTCCGATATAAGCAGATTGCTGCCGCCGCCGATGATCAGGCGGGGTATCTCCCTTTCGGCACACAAGGTCAGGGTATCGATAATCTGTTGCCGGTGGCGGGCGATTAACAGATAGCGCGCCGGGCCGCCCACCTTAAAGGTGGTATAGGCGCTCAGGCTGGCCTCGCGGAACACTTCCTCCGAAATGGCGCGCAACCGTTCATATATTTCCATGCTCATAAAAAACTTCCGGGTTGTATGGCATTATTAACGCCATATCAGAAATAAAATTTCACAAATGTGAAATGTACGTATCCGGTATGAGAGATTCAATTTACCGGCATGATACGGGAGCTAATTCTTTTGCAAACAGTATGGGCATTGGTTAACTTTTTTGCAGTGGAAAAACCCGCTTTTCAGCTGTTCCGTTCTAAAAATTCAACCACAGGAGCCCGCCATGTTCAAAATATTAATCGCCGACAGTCTTCCCGGGGACATACTTAACAAATATAACCAAACCGACGGTATTTCCGTAGTCAATAAAATCGGCATCTCAAAAGAGGATTTAATCGCGGAAATCGGTGATTACGATGGTCTGGTGGTGCGCAGCCGCACCAAGGTTACCGCGGATGTGATGGCCGCCGCCAAAAGGTTGAAGGTAGTCGGCCGGGCCGGCGCGGGTGTGGATAATATCGACACCGACGAAGCCACCAAGCGCGGGATCATCGTTATGAACACCCCCGGAGGCAACACCATGGCCGCCGCCGAACACACCCTGGCCATGATGCTGGCCGGGCTGCGCAACATAGCGCCCGCCAACGCCTCCATGCGTCAGGAAAAGTGGGATCGTAAATCTTTTCTCGGTCATGAAATCTATCAAAAAACGGTGGGCGTGGTTGGTCTGGGTAAAATAGGCCGCGAGGTGGCCAAGAGGCTGAACGCCTTTGGCGCCACCGTTTTGGGCTATGATCCCATCCTGACCAGTGAACATGCCGCCCGTTTGGGCATTAAGCTGGTGGATCTGGATCAGTTGTACGCCCAGTCGGATATCATCACCCTGCATGTGCCCAAGATGGCCGAAACCCTGAATATGATCAACAGCGCCACGCTGGCCAAATGCAAGGATGGCGTGGTTATCGTCAACTGCGCCCGCGGCGGCATCATCAATGAGGAGGATCTGGCGGCGGCCCTGGAGAGCGGCAAGGTCTCCCTGGCGGCCATCGACGTGTGGAGCAGCGAACCGCCCGCGGACTTTAGTCTGGCCAAACATCCCCGGGTGCTGGCCACTCCGCACCTCGGCGCCTCCACCGAGGAGGCCCAGGTAAAAGTGGCCGATCAGATTCTGGATCAGATGATCCACTACTTTACCAAAAATGTAGCCCGCAACGCCATTAACTTTGTTTCGGTGGATGAGGAGATACAGGGTCTTATCGCGCCCTTTTTTGAGCTGGCCCGGCGTCTGGGCATGGTGTTTAATCAAATAAAAAACGGCCGCCTGCGCGAAATTTCGGTCCGTTATTACGGCACCACCCTGGATGTGCCGGTGGAGCCGATCACCTCCTATCTTTTGATGGGCGCGCTGAAATCGGCCACGGAAAACCCCGATGTTGAACTGGTCAATCCGGTCAATGCCCTGACCATTGCCCGGGAGCGCGGGGTGAGCATTGAAATTGCCAAAAAGGATACCCCCTTAA
>JALTKX010000149.1 GCA_027006055.1 Calditrichia bacterium
GCGTTCCTTAAAAGTACTTTTCACCTGCTGTACCAGTTCCTCCACGCTGCGTCCGGTGCGCTCCAACAGCAGCTTGCTGGAACGGACGTTGTTGAAGTCGGTTTTGGTCAACTGGTGAAGCTGCTTGTTTTTATAAAGCGCCAGATCGGTAACGATGCCTTCTATCTGTTCGTCACCGAAGGTTTCCATCTGCTGGCGGTAAAAGTAGCGCCGTTCGTTAAGCAGCTTGGCCGCCCCTTTGGTGATGAAAAAGCGGGCGTTGGGCAGCTTTTGCAGACTGGAAGCGGGCACCTGGTTGCTCAACCCGGATTGAATGGCGGCCTTGATAACCTTGGCCTTGGCCTCGCCGGCGGCGATAATCAGGGCCGTGGCATCGGAATTCCAGGTGATGGTGCGCAGACCGATGGTGATCACCAGACGGTTGCGGGAAACTTCGATCCCTCCTAAATCCGAGGCGGCGGCGGCTTGTGTTTCGTAGTTGGTGGGCGTCAGCCGGGTGGTGCTGTAGTGATCCGATCCGCGCACATTAAAGCCGATATGCCCGTCGGGCCCTATGCCGCCAAGGAAAAAGCCGATACCGCCCATTTGGCGTATCTTGTTCTCATATTCCGTGCAAAACTGATCCACGGCATCCAGCACCCGTTTTTGCTTTTCTTCCAGGGGCGTGCGCGGCAGGCGCAGGCGCAGTCCCAGGTCTACCTTTTGTTCCGGCCAGACCTCATCCAGGGTCTCATTGTCCTTCAAACCGATGGTATTGGGGTTGATTAACAGCGCCTTTTTGGGGTCAAAGCCAAAACCCTTAAGGTAAAATTTATTGACGTAGTAATAAAAACTGTTGTGCTGACTGGAATTGATGGGGTAGAATTCATCAATCTGCACAAAGGAGAAACTGTCCATTTTGGGGAAGACCGCCGGGTCCACGCCGCCTTCCTCCAGTATTTTTTGCGCTTTTTTATCGTTCCAGTTGGTCAGCAGGTAGTTGACCCATTTAATAAAGTGTTCGGGTGTTTTTCCCGTGGGCAGAGAAACCACGGCGCCAGGATTTTGCTGGGCCCATTCGATAAAGCGCAGGGCGGTCAGGCGTCCCAGGGTGGGGAAGTTCTCCACGATGATGGTCGGTATTTTTTCTGTCGGCCGGTATATCAGTTCCATGCCGCTTTGCGCGCGGGCTATTTCTTCCACGCGGGAGATGTTGACTTTTTTCTTTGCCATAAAATCCTCGAATCGGGTTAGTTCGGAGTCCTAACTTACGTATATTATTGTATTGTTGCAATCTCTCTTTTCAGGATAAGTACATTCCGGTGAGCGGTTAGCCGTACGGGGCCGAAAATTCTCTACCCCATTTCCACCAGTATCTCATTCACCGTGCCCGCTTTTTGTAGCGGAAGGGGATTGCCGCTTTCCCGGCCGTTAAGGCGGACGGATTTAACGCCCTTTTCCACCCGGTCCGGATTAACCACCCTGATGTGGTAGGTGGCGCCCCGCCATTTACGGGTCACTTCAAAGCCGGGCCAGTCCGCCGGGATGCAGGGATCAACCGTCAGCCCATGGTAACCGGGACGCAGGCCCAGGATGTATTGGGTGGCCGCTATATAAAACCAGGAAGCCGACCCCGTAAGCCAGGGATGGCGGGCCTGCCCGTGGCGTTGATGATCCCGGCCCATGATGAACTGGCAATAGGAGTAGGGTTCCGCTTCCCGTATCTCTATGTGATCATTCTGGTTATAGGGCAAAATGGCATTGTAAAATTTCATGGCCCGCCCGCCGCGCCCCAGCATGCACTCGGCGATAATGGCCCAGGGATTGGGGTGGCTGAATATCGAGGCATTCTCCTTGATCCCTTTATAGACCCGGGTGACGTAACCGATGTCATCATCGGGACGGGAATAGGCGGGCCACAGCAAATGCAGGCCGTAGGGGGAGTAGAGATGTTCATTCACGGCATCCATGCAGGAGGTTGCCCGCTTCTCCCGGGCCACGCCGGAAAAGACAGCCCAGCTTTGGGCATTAAGAAAGAGTTTTCCCTCCCTGTTGGCGGCCGATCCGATTTTTTGACCTTTCCGGGTAAAGCCGCGGATGTACCAACGGCCGTCCCATAATTGGGCTTCACAGGCCTTTTTTACCTTGCGGGCCATGGCGCGGTAATGTTCGGCATCTTCGGTTTGGCCGAGGAATTCCGCCGCCTCAATAAACAGGGTCAGCGCCCAGTGATGCATAAAGGAGACCATGGCGCTTTCCCCGCCGCCGAGATTCAGACAATCGTTCCAGTCGGCCCGCAGCCCCTGACAGATTCCGTTCAGGCCGATATGCGCGCCCGAAAAGTCAAGGATGCGTTTCAGATGCTCGTAAACGCTGCCCCGGCTGCCATCGGCATAGGGCAGGCTCTCTTCAAAAAAGGCCGTTTCTCCCTGTTCCTTCACCCAGCCGCATACCGCCCCGACCAGCCACAGGGCGTCATCGGCACAGACATCTTCCAGGCCATGTATGATTTCATCCGCGGAAGGTGTGGGCACCACGGTCGGTAATTTTATTTGGGGCAATTTACGGGTTTCCGGTTCAAAAACGGCCGGGTCAAAAAGATGCAGCCCGTATCCCTCGCGGGTTAAGCCGTTTAAAAGCTGCCTTAATCGCTGTTTCGTCTTTTGAGGGTGGCTGTGCACCACGCCCATTACATCCTGGGAGGTATCGCGAAAGCCCAGCCCTACCCGGCCGCCCACTTCAATGAAGGAGGCAAAGCGTGACCAGACAACACATGTTTCGGCCTGATACAGGGTCCAGGTGTTGATCATGCTGTTCAGACCGGGATGAGGGGTGCGGCATTGCTGGATGGAAAGTTTCTCATCCCAGTAGGCTTTCAGTCGGCGGAAGGCGGCATCCACCTCCCGGCTGTCGCTGTATTTTTTGCGCATGGCCCGGCCGGACTCCCGGCGTGAACCAACCCCCAGTATAAAACTTAACCGGCTTTCTTCGCCGGGCGCCAGACGGATTTTTTTATGCAGGGCGCCGCAGTGGTTGCCTCCCAGGGCGCTGCTGTTTTTCAGCTGTCCGTTTTCAACGCCCAGGGGGTTGCTCTCATCCCGGTAGGCGCCGATAAAGGCGTCGCGGACACAGTCATGGCTATCGGCCTCAAAACTGGCGGTAAAAAAATGATACATCCACGGTTCGTAAAAAAAATCGTATTCAATGATGCCGTCCTCATAGGAAGAGCCGGCGGCATAGAGACTCATTTGCAGGTTTTGGTTATCAATTTCTATATGATGAAAGGAAAACTCCACATAGGAAAAGATACTCAGCCGCCGCGGCCGGTCGGTCAGGTTTCGGAGCCGCACATCCCACAGTTCCACATCGTCTTCGAGGGGAACAAAAAGCAACTGTTCCGCGTCGATTCCCCGGTAGCGGCATTGGAATTTTGAGTAGGAAAGGCCATGCCGGCAGGTGTAGCGGGCCCGTGTGAAGTCCTTGCCCACCGGTTGCCAGGAGAGGGTCCAGAATTCGCCGCTGTCATCATCGCGCAGGTAGACATAATGCCCCGGACGGTCCAGAGGGACGCCGTTGGGCCGGAAACGGGTGATGCGGTGATGTTCCGGGGTTTTGTAAAAACTGTATCCGCCGGCATTGTGGGATATGACGGTACAAAAATCCCTGACCCCGAGATAATTGGTCCACGATACGGGAATGTCGGGACGTTCGATGACATACTCCCGATTGTCATCATCAAAGTATCCATACCTCATCAGAATTATCCTTCCGTATTGATTTTCTTGAAGGGGACAAAGCGTGAAACAAGAAAAGAGGGGATGGTGGCCACCAGCACCCAAAGGAAAAAGACTTTATAGCCCAGCCAGTCGCTGATGTAGCCGCTGATCATGGAAGGCAGCATGAAACCCAGATTCATGATGGCCGTGGCAAAGGCGTAATGGGCCATTTTATAACGTCCCGGCGCGATTTGATGCATCATAAACAAAATAACGCCGACAAAACCGAATCCATAGCCCAACCATTCGATGCTGATGGCGGTACAGACAACGGCAAAGCTTTGCGGTTGGGTGAAGGCCAGATAAGCATAGACCGCGTCGGGAACATTAAATATGATGGCCAGGGTAAACAGGGAGGGCTTGAGCCCCTTGCGCGCCACAAAATAACCGCCGGCAATGGAGCCCAGTACAAAGGCCGCCGCGCCGAACACGCCATAGGCCACGCCGATATCCGCCGTTGCAAGACCCAGTCCGCCGTCAAGACGCGAAGCGCGCATAAAAAGGGGAACGATCTTGGTAAGCTGTCCCTCCGCCGTGCGAAATAGAATGATAAAGGCGATATGCCATAGAATATAGCGTTTTCTGAAAAAGGTGGTAACCACGTGGCCAAAGGTATCGAAGGCTTCCCGGAAACTACCGACCGTCCGCGCGCTGTCGCCCACGGGCAGCATTTTAAGATGATAGACGGCCAGAAGAATAAGGGTCAACCCGAACAATCCCATAACAATCATCCACGCTTCGGTAATACCCAGCCGGACCTCAAGAATGCCGGCGATATAGACCAGCGCGCCCTGCGAAAGCACCTTGGCGATGTTGTAAAACGCCCCCTGCCAGCCCACATAGCGGGCCTGCTGTTGCGGATTCAGAGCGTTTATGAATAAGCCGTCGGCGGCGATATCGTGGGTGGCGGAATTAAAAGCGATAATGACAAACATGACCAGTGAGTATTTAAAAAAACCTTCCAGCGGCAGGGAAAGGGCCAGTATGCCAAAAGAAAGACCACCGATAAACTGGGTGGCCACCACAAAGTGTTTTTTGGTTTTAAACATTTCCAGGAGCGGTCCCCACAGGGGTTTCAATGTCCACGGCCACATAACCAGGGTGGTGAAAAAGGCAATAAGACTGTCACTAAGTCCCATGCTCTTATACATCAGCACCGATACCGTGGCCGTGGCCACGAAAGGCAGTCCTTCCGAAAAATAGAGTGTGGGAACCCAGGCGGCCGGATGCCGGGCCGGAGAGGTGTTTTTATCCATAACATTACCTTGCTGCCCATTGCTTTCCTTAACGGATGGGTTTTGTGGAGCGGGTTGTGTCGAAAGGGCGTTCGTGCTCAAGATGATTCCTGCGGTTCGGTTTAACGGTTGTGAAAAACTTTAGAAATAAATCCGGAGATGTTGCCGTAACAGAGCTCCGGATTTGGTGTCGG
>JALTKX010000150.1 GCA_027006055.1 Calditrichia bacterium
AGCAGTTGGTCTTTACAGCGTTTACGGCTTGCTTTGATATTTCGTCTGTAATCCACCGGGAATCTAACGTTCGTTCAGTTCGTCAATCGCTTTTTGCAGGTTGTCGTGTACGGAAAAGAGTTTTATAAGCTGGGTGATGGCAAAAACGCTTTTCACCTTATCGGTCATACCCACAAGGCAAAGAAAACCCTCTTCTTTTTGCAGGAGGGTAAGGGACTTGACGATAGCCCCCACGCCCAGGCTGTTGATCCAATTTACATGGCGCAGGTCGAGGATGACCCGGGTAACGCCGTCCCGGATCAACTGTCCGATATCGCTTAAAAGTTTCAGGGTTTCGGGCGGGCCCATCAGGTTGCCATTCAGGCTGAGCACGGCCACCCGCCGGTGCAAGGTTTCTTTTATTTTCATGGCCGACGATCTGTTGTTTAAAAAATATCTTCGAGCGTATCCAGTAAATCCTTACCCCGGATATTCTTCTTTACGATACGCCCCCGGGGATCAATCAGGATATTGGCCGGAATGGCGTTTACATTGTACAGCCGGGCGGCGGGGGAGTCCCATCCCTTGTAGTCGCTGAGTTGTTTCCATGTGGCCTTATCCCGTTGAATGGCCTGTTTAAGCAATTGGGGAGATGTGTCCAGGGAGACGGCGACTATTTCGAAACCATGGTCTTTGTATTTGGCGTAAGCCCGGGCGTAGTTGATGTTTTCCTGACGGCAGGGCAGGCACCATGCGGCCCAAAAGTCCAGCAGCACCCACCTGCCGGAATAATCGCTCAGGCGTACAGTGCGTCCCTCAAGGTCGGTTATGGTAAAGTCAGGCGCTTGCCGGCCGGGAAGCAGGCGGGTATAGCGTTTCAGCTTCTGCTCAAGTTGGGCCACGGGCAGGGGATAGTCTTTTTTAAAGAGGGCCGCCTGCCTTTGCCAAAAGGGGATATCCTTCTCCTCATCCATGCGTATGGAGGCATAAAGCAGGGCCAGTCCTTTCATATTATTGCGGGCATATTGCAGCAAATCATGGCGATAGGCCGTTGTCGCTGCGTTTTCGGCGGAGGTCAGGCGGGCAATTTCATCTTCGTCTCCGGCGCGCACGGCCCGGACAATTTGCGGTTTAAGCACATTAACACGGCGGTTGAAAACCTCCGCGCGATAACGGTCATAGGCTTTGATTTGGGCGCTGGCGGAAGAGGAAGGCACCTCATAGGATAATTTCTTTTTTTCCTTACCTTTAATTTCCACATTAAGCGATTTTTTTTCCAGGGCGATATTGATTTTTCCCTCACCCGGGAAATCCAGTTGATAGAATCCCGGTTTATGGGCCTGGCGCGAACGGGCTTGCCCGCTTTTAAAGAATAAGGTATCCACAACGGGTTGATGGTTGCTGTTCAGGGAAGTGGCCCGTAATAAAACATAGTTCGACTTTAATGGCACATGACTTGTAACCGTTACACCACCGGCCATGAGTTTAAAACTAAAAATAAGTAAAAATATGGAAAACAATTTCATCCGTTATCTCCGTTATTGGGCGTGTAATATAGTAAAAAGAGGCCGGAAGGGCTAACGGGGGAAAGAAAAAAGAGTTTCAGTCGGGTTAAAAGGTCGATGCATTTACCTGCTTTTATATGTATATTGCGTTTACAGTTGTAAAGAGAAAAATATGCGTCTGTTTATAATCGTCCTGTTTTTATATGTGTTTACAGCTTCGGCCCCGGCCGGAGAGCGGTTCAACATGTTACGTTCCAGCCAGGTTACCGGACTGATCCCTGATATCGATGACGCTTACGGGGTTAGCTTCCGCGATCTAAACGGCGACGGACATCCGGATATCTATATCGTCTGTTTCAGGAATCTGAACCGTCTGTTGATCAATAACGGCGGATTGTTGCCTTTTGTGGATCGCACCATCCGTTCCGGTACGGGCGGCAACCTGATGTCCAGCGGAAACCGTAATCTGGAACTGGGCGTCTCCGCGGCCGATTATGACAATGACGGCCTGCCGGACATCTTTTTGGCCGGTTGGGGGAAAAGCCAGCGTCTTTTTCACAATCTGGGCGATGTGCGTTTTGAAAACATTACCGAAAGACTGAATCTGTTCGGCATTGCCGACGCCAATCACGGGCTATGGCTGGATGCCAACAATGACGGTTATCTGGATTTATATATCAGCGATGAGCATCAAAGCAACCGCCTTTTTATAAATCGCAAGGACGGTAGCTTTGTTGAACGTATATGGACCCTGGACTTTGTGGACAAGGCCGTGAGCCAGGGGGTGGCCGCCGCGGACATCGATGGGGACGGGGATACCGACCTGTATGTAAGCAACTGGTTTGAGCCCGACTATCTTTTGATAAACGATGGAACCGGGCTGTTCAGGCCGCTGCGCCTGGCCCTGCCCACATTGACGGATTCGATCTCCACCAACAGCGCTACTTTTGCCGATTTTGACAATGACGCCGATCTGGACCTGGTGGTGGCCGGCAACGGGGGCACGATCTATTATTATGAGAATGTGAGCCGCGCGAACGACAGTCTGCCCGCCTTCAGGCCCCGTGGGGATATGCCCTTTGCCCGACCGGGCGGGCGGGTGTTTGGCGTGCTGGCCGCCGATTTTAACAATGACGGCTATCTCGATATCTTTATTACAACCCGGGGAAAAAACCGCCTCTATCTCAATTCCGCCCTGGGATTTAGTGAAAACTATGACAGCGACGACATGGACCGTTACAGCACCGGCGCCGCCGTGGCCGATCTTGACAACGACGGGGATTTGGACCTTTTGGTGGCCAACAAGGATGAGAACAGCCAGTTTTATCTTAATCCCGCCAACACCCATGGTTCCGTGCGCATTCATTTGCAGGGCGTGCGTTCCAATCGTGACGCCGTGGGCGCGCGCGTATACCTCTACTCTTCGCCGGATAGCGATCGCGTGCTTTTGGGGTTCCGTGAGCAAGGCGCGGGTAACGGTTATCTTTCGGCCAGTACGGAATGGATATATTTTGGCCTGCCGGGCAGGGACACCGCTTATGTGGATATTGTCTTTCCCGGCGGAAAAAAAATCAGCGGAGAACGCGTGATTGCCGGCCGCCGCCATTATTTTGTTGAGGATGGCCTGCCCATTTTGTTAACCGTCAGCGCCGGAAGAATTTTTCGTCAAATGGTCAGTCACCCCCGGTTTAAACTGAACCTCGCGCTTTTCATCACTCTGGTTGTATTGGTTGCCCTTTATCTGTTTTTAGGCATAAAACGCTATGGCTGGTCCTCGGGAACCATAGCCTGGCAGCTTTTTTTGTGGTTACTGTTTATGTACGGCCTCTTTTTTCTGTTTCGGGAAACCATGCTCTCCCGCCTGCTCTATATTTCGTTGGGGGCCTCGACCATCGCCGCGCTGGTTTCGGTTTTGTTTTCGGAACATTTTATGCGTCTGCGTCGCCGCCATGCCCGGTTTCGGGAAAAGATACACGGCCTGGCCGATCGATTACTTCAGTTTCATGAAACCGGAGACCTGTTCCGTGAAATCGGCGGCGTACTGGACAGTCATCCGGATATCGAGGCGGCCTGGTTTATAAAGATGCGCCGCGACGGGGAGCATTGTACCTTTGTCGGCCTGGATGATAAGCGGGTTTTTGCCCGGGCCACGCCGGATATGTTTGACGGACAGGGCCGTTTGTTGATCAAATCAAAGAAAACCTCCCGGGCGGAATGGTTTCTGCCCTTGCGTCAGGAAGGGGCGCGGGATGATTATCTTTATCTGCGTATGGAAAACAGCAGGAATCATCTTAATCAGGAAGACGTCAAGCTGATACAAAATCTTCTTTCCCAGGCAGCCATAGCCCTGGATAATATACGTTACGTAAAGGAAACGGCCGTATTGGTGGAGGAGCTGACCCGCTCCAAGGTTAAGGAAGAGTATGTGGAACAGTTGCGAAAAAGTAACCAGCAGCTGGATCATAAAAACAAGGAGCTGCAACGACTGTTCCGCGAACTTAAAGAGAAGGAAAGCCAGCTTATTCATTCCGAAAAGATGGCCTCCCTGGGGCATCTGGTGGCGGGTATTTCCCATGAACTCAACAATCCCATAAGCTTTATTTACGCCAATATGAAAATAGTGTACGAATATCTGGATGAACTGGAAGAGGGCCTAAAAAACGTTGAGGATACAAGACGCCGGCGGGAGATGCTGGATGTTATATCGGAGCTGCGCAGCATCATAGAAGACAGCTCCAGGGGCAGCCTGGCGGTAAAGGAAATTGTGCAGGACCTGAAAAGTTTTTCGCGTCTCGATCAGGCCGAATACAAGGAAATCCGGCCCTCGGAAATGATAGACACATGTTTGAAGATGCTAAAAACCCAAATCGGCGATGAAGTACGGGTCGAAAAGGATATAGACTTTGACGAACCGGTGATGTGCAATCCCGGCCAGTTGAACCAGGTGTTGATCAACCTGATGAGCAATGCCCTGCAGGCCATGTCCTATAAGGGATTGCTGAGCATAGAAACCCGACGCCTGGATGATAACAGTTTTGAAATCATCGTCAGCGACAGCGGGCCGGGCATACCGGAGGAGATACGATCGAAAATATTCGATCCCTTTTTTACCACCAAGGAGGTGGATCAGGGAACCGGCCTGGGCTTAAGCGTAAGCCACAATATTATAAAAAAGCACGGCGGTGACATCTATGTGGAAAGTGAACCCGGAGGGGGCGCCCGTTTTCATGTTACGCTGCCACTGAATGGAGAGAATAATCATGTCTGAGACGGCTATACTGATAGTGGATGACCAGCCCGAAATTCTTAATACCCTGCGCAGGCTTTTCCGTAAAAAATATCGGGTATTTACCGCTCCGGGGGCAGGAGAGGCCCTGACCATTTTAAAGGAGAATGGGGTGGCCGTTATTCTTTCCGATCAGCGTATGCCCGGAAAAGACGGGGTGAGTTTTTTGGAAGAGAGCATTAAACTGCAACCGGAGGCGGTACGTATCCTGATAACCGGTTATGCCGATATCAACGCTTCTATCGATGCCGTCAACCGGGCGGGCATATATCAGTATATCTCCAAACCCTTTGAGCCGGAAGAGCTGATAATGATTGTGGATAACGCCGTGGAGCGTTATACGATGGCGCGGCAAAACAAGGAGCTGCAAAAAGCGCTGGAACAGGCCAATCGCAG
>JALTKX010000151.1 GCA_027006055.1 Calditrichia bacterium
ATTAAATATGCACTTGTTACTAATACGGGCCATAGGAAACTAACCCATATAAAGATAACACAAATTGCACCACACCCGTTCATGTCGATTCCTTTTATACAGCTAACGCCCTCATCAGAGGCTTTCAAAGCTGGCGGGGCTTTTGCGGTTTTTTTGCAAAAGCCGCGACAGGTTTGAAAGTCCTCTGGATGAGTTTGTTAGGCCAGTTATTCAAGTATTGTGTTTCCATCTTTACTCCATAGCATTGCCCAAAATTGTTGCCCCCAATCAGTTGCATGACCATCGAGATATCTTGATGATCCTAAAGCACTACCAAGGCGAATTATCAATTGATTTAATTCTTTTTCATTTTTATGAGCAGCGATATAAATACGGCCTAATGCATATGTGAGAATAGCATGAAACATCGTTATTCTTGTTGCTTTTTGACTGTCATATGCTCGTGGTTTCATTTCAATTAGTGCTTTTATTGAACCATTCTCATTAGAAATACCAGGCAGTAAACGTACTTGCCATTGAGCCAGTTTTGAACTGTAATGTGCATATGGCTGTAGAGCTGAAGCAAACTCCCGCATAAATACTGACCAAGGCTCAGACCACATACCAGCACCATATTGTGGCCATACATTATTTTGAAGCCATGCGCGAAGTTTGCCGGCTGTTATTTTGTCACTATCCCAACGCTCTAAAATTATTTCTGCTTCTTTATAACCACAAATACCTAGCTCAACTACATTCAATGCTTCAAGGCATTGACGTGTTAACGACAATGCATTTGCATGCATACCCTCACGGTTTGCTTGATTTGCCAATAATAATGAATCAAGCATAAACCAATGAGCTAACATTGGAGTGCTACGAACCTGTATGCCCATGTTGTTCGCCGCGGTAGCAGCGGAGACACCCTTCATTACTAATGGAGTTGCTTCTTCGTTAAGCCTAAACCATTCAGGTATCTCGTCATTCATTTAGTGCAGTTCCATTCATGGCCTAACGGCAAAGCTCAGCGGGCAGGCAAAAGGGGCGCGGGTTTTGCGCCTTTTGCAAAACCCACGACGCTTTTGACTGTCCGGCTGGAGCGATTTGTTAGGGC
>JALTKX010000152.1 GCA_027006055.1 Calditrichia bacterium
GGACGGGCATGACCTTTGTCAATGGCGACCGGGCGGATAAATTTTTCAGCCTGAACGATACCATCCGCTGGCAGGTGCAAACCTCCTCTTCGGAGTTGAACGCCCCCTTTAGCGTGGTGGTGATTTCCGCGCCGCTGGATGCCAATGAGGAGGTCAATGCCTTCCGTACGGTTGCTTCCGGGGTGGATTCGCTTATCTTAAGCGCGCGGCAGATCAATGATATTAACCTGACCACCTCCTTTGAAAACAACGTGCCCCTGGAAGGGGATACATTGATCGTCTCCACCGATCAGGATTCCATTCTGGTACAGGCGAATGTGATTTTTGACCGACAGTTGGATAAAAATAAAAAGGTGGTGCTGACCCTCCCGGCCGGATACACATCCCAGGATGGTAACCTGACCCGCTTTGTCTCCGATGATTCCAGTCAGGTACAGGTGAAATGGTATATCAAGTCCAAGAGCCTGGCCGGAAACGCTCCGGATACGTTGCACATCCTGGCCAGCGGCGTCAGCACGGAAAACGGCAATCTGCTGCTGCAGGTGGCGGAAGAAAGGTATATCCGCACCGTGCCCAAGGCCACCCTTTCCCTGAGCGTGCGCGTGGACGCCCCCCTGGGCGCCCTGGACAGCACTGTCTCCCTGGGGCAGGCCTTCCGCCTGCGTGGGGTGGTGCAGAACCTGGAGGGTGCTTCTCCTGTTTCCGGAAGCGGCGTGGCCGAGCTGAATTTTGACAACACCTATTTCAGTCTGATCGATTCATCGGAAGTCGGCCTGGATAACAATCCTCAACGTACTTTTACCGTGGGGCAGCCCTTCTTCTGGTGGATACGCGCCGAGCAGACCACGCCGGGCGTTAACAGCATTGTGGAACTGACCGCGCTGGTTCAAAAGGCCCTGCGTCAACAGCGCCGGCGGGAGGTGCGCGATGTGGAGATGGTGGACGCCAAAGGCAATCCTGTTCCGTCCACAGCCGCCGGGAACAAGGAACAGCCGCCCGGAACGGTCGCGGAAAAACCGACCGCCACGGCGGTGGGCAGCGATCTGGTTGTGCGGCTAACTGAAGTACCCCTGGATGCCAACAGCGGTCAGGAAGCGGCCGTATCCAATACCAGCGATCTGCAAACCATGCGCGTGGAAAATCCGGCCACCATCGCCATTGGCGATATTGAAAGCCCGGCCACGGTCAGCACGGGGCAGACCTTTAGCGTAACGGTGCATGCCGGGGCCATGAGCGCCAATCTGGAAAACCCGCAGGCCATTGTGTTGCTGCCGGAAAGTTTTGAGCCATCCAGCTTTGTGCTGCCGGTGAACGCCACCACGCAAACGGCGGTGTTTGCCATCAATGTACCGGCGGATTATAACGGCCCGGAAACCGACAGTCTGCGTTTTGTGCTGGTGGGCATCGACAACAACACCAATGAGGTAACGGCGCGCAGCGAGGAGAAAAAGGTCGGGCTCACCTTCCAGCGTCGCCCCAATCTGGTTATTAAATCCAGCATTGTCGCTCCGCAATCGGCGGCCCAGGGTATTTTATCCTTCGGTCAAAAAATCGAATTGCGGGTCTGGGTGGAAAACAGCGCCAACGAGGGCGCCCTTTCCTACGCGGATATTACCGGAGAAGGCATAATTGCCGTGGATTCCGCGTTGATAGCCGCGGATGGTTTTACGCTTGCGGAGGGCAGCGCCGCCGAACAGACCTTCAGCGGATTGGGTGAGACCGAAGCCTTGCGCTGGGTGTTGCGCGCCCCGCAGGTTGAAAAAACCTATAATATTCAGTTTGCCATTAAAAGCCGTCCCAATGATGTGAACAGTCTGACGCCGGTCGACGTGAATGTCTCGCAGACGTCGCATCCGGTGCGGGTGAAACGGAAGGAGATCACCGTTACCATGATCGACAGTCTGGTCGGTGGCGGCGGACTGATCCGGGGACAAACCAATCTGCCCATGCTGGCCTTTAATGTTTCCAACGAGGGCTACGGCGACAGCCTGTTTGTCAACGGGCTGACCATGGGAATTTACGGTTCCAACGGCGCCATTGCCGAGGAGAATCTGTTAAGTTCGGAAAGCATGGTTAAACTGTTTAACCGTTTCCGTATCGTCAACTATAAGCGCTTCCTCGAGCTGCAAAAAACAACGGGCGGCGAGCCGCAAACCCTGGCGGAGATAACGGTGGACGCTTCCATGGGCAATCCGCTGGAACTGCTTTTTAATCAGGTGGAAAAACTCAGCATAGACCCCGACACCTCCGAAACGCTGGTGGTTCTGGCCGATCTGCAAAGCGACGCGCGCAGCCTCAGCTTCCGCGCCGTGCTGAATCAGTTAAATGCCTATGACGTCTCGGACACCATCGCCCTGGCCTTGCTGGATAAGAACGGCAATGATTTTGATCCCGGCAACCAGGAAGAGGCGGCGGTACTGACGGTGATTCCGGATAATCCGGAAGAGGCCTTCAGCACCTATCCCAACCCCTTTGGTCGCCGGCAGTCCTATGCCCGGATAAATTTTTACCTGACGGAAAACGCCGATGTGGACATACGCATCTTTACCCTGTTGGGTGAACTGGTCTGGCACCGTCAGGAAAGCAACCTGCCGGGCAACCGCAACTACAATCATATTACATGGAACGGTAAAAACGACAAGGGCCAAACCGTGCTGAACGGCGTGTATATTTGCACGATCCAAATTTCGCCGACCGGCGGCGGTTCGGCTAAGCGTTATATAACCAAGGTGGCCTATATAAAGTAGGATATGAAGATGAAAAGACTGTTGAAAAATATACAACTTGTTATACTGGCGGCCGGAGTGTTTGGGGCCGTCCTGGCCCAGGAGGGTGAAGGCGGCACGGAAAGCGTGTTCCGCCTGGGTTTTGGTGCCCGGGCCCTGGGCTTGGGGCAGGCTTATACGGCCATGGCCAACGATCCCACGGCGGTTTTCTGGAATCCGGCCGGTCTGGAAAATATTTATCAGCAAAGCGCCACTTTTTTTCATACCACTTTGTTCACCTCCACGCAGTATGATTTTTTGGGCTACGCCTACCCCACGCTGGATTTGGGCACCTTCGGTTTTGGCATCGCCCGCCTGGGCGTTTCGGATATACAGGAACGGGATATCAACAATGTGCCGCTGGGTAAGTTCTCCCACGATCAGTACCGGGTCTATTTTTCCTACGCCAAAACCCTGTTCTGGAATCTGACGCCGGGTATTTCGGTACGATGGATACGCAACGGGTGGAACAACCTGGAAGAGGGCGACCTGACGGCCACCGGCATTGCCGCCGACTTTGGCCTGATGTACCGGCCGGACTGGATCGGCAACGCCTTTATACAGGATTGGTCTTTTGGTCTGAATGTTAAGAACGTATTCGCGCCGCAACTGCGCGCGGGCAATCTGCTGGATGAATATCCCTTAAACGCCCGGCTGGGCATAATGAAAAAAGTGCGCTTTAGCGGCGGAACGGCCATCAACCTGCTGCTGGATGTGGACTACTCTCAAAAAAGATCGCTCTTGTTTCACGCGGGTACGGAGTATAACTTCCAAAATCTGGGCAAGGTGCGCGTGGGCTTTGACGGCCAGGCTCTTTCATTTGGCGCCGGCGTGGAATACAGTATGTTTCAGATTGACTACGGATACAGCGGCAGCGCCTACCGCGACGTGTTTGCGCCGACACACCGCCTGTCGGTTTCCGTCAATTTCGGCATCACCCGGGACGATATGTTCCGCCTGGCGGAGCAGAAGCGCATAGAAGAAGAGAATCGCATCAAAAAAGAAATCCGCGAGGCGGATAAGCGGGATTTTGTCGCCAAACATCTTAAGCAGGCCGATGAATACTTTGACGAGGGCAAATATCTGGACGCCATCGTGGAGTATCAACAGGTGATCAGCATGGACCCCTTTCATCAGCGGGCCGGCGTGATGCTGGATTCTTCCAATGCCTTGCTGGCGCGCGATTTTAAAAAGCGGCAATCGTTGGCGGTTAAGGATGCTCTGGATAAGGATCGCGCCGCCAACGACAGTATGTTTGTCCAGGAACATTTTGAAAAAGGGCGGCTGTTGCTGGATAAAAAGCAGTTTGTGGAGGCGATGATCGAGTTTAATATCGCACTGGAACGCGATCCCGAAAATCAAATCCTAAAAAACTCTATTGCCACGACGAAACGCCGAATAAGTGAAGAGGTTGGCAGCCTTGTGGCCAAAAGCCGGGAGCAGTTTAAAAACCAGAATTATGCCGAGGCCCTGCGTTTGCTGGGGGATGCCCGTCTTCTTGGCGCGGATAATCAACAATTACAAAACGAGATTGAAACCCTGGCCACGCGCATACGCGTGCAGGAAAACATCCAAAAGGGTCTGATGCTGTATGACGCCGGCGAGTATCAGCAATCGCTCGATATCCTTTCCAAGGCGCTTGAATTGGATCCGCAAAATGAACTGATCCGGCAATACTACGAAAAATCCAAGCTGGAAACGGTTTCCGGCCAGGATGAAATGGACCCGGAAACGGAGAAAAAGTATCTGCGCGGCGTGGAAAGTTTTCTGAACGGGAACTATCGCGAGGCGATCACCATCTGGGAAGAGATATTGAAGGATCATCCCTATAATAAAAGAGTGCTTAAGGGCATCAGCAACGCGCGTGAACGCATGAAAAATGCCAAGGCGTCAAAATAAACGGATTTTGCCATGTTTAAGAATGTCAAAAAAGAAGAGATCACCATACCGGCTCAGATGAGCTATCTGATACAGATACGTGAGTTTATCGAGCATATCGGCAAGCGTTACCGTTTTTCCGATAAGGTGATCAACTCCTTTAAGCTGGTGGTGGACGAAGCCTGTACCAATGTGATCCGTCATGGCTACCGCGATATAAAAAACGGTGAAATCCAGCTCAAGGCCATTATCCGGCGCATGAGCCTGACCATTGTCATTATCGATCAGGGCATCAGCTATGATCCGCGCCAGGCCAATACCCCCGATCTGGCCAAATATGTCGATATCGGTAAAAAGGGCGGTCTGGGTATTTTGATGATGCGCAAGCTGATGGATGATATCCATTATGCCGTTACCGAACGGGGCAACGAATTTAGGCTGACAAAATACCGCGAGCAATCTTCCGGGAATAAGATCAGCGAATACT
>JALTKX010000153.1 GCA_027006055.1 Calditrichia bacterium
TCCCGATCCTGTATTTGTCGCTAAGCGGTATTTTTCTCGATCACGCAGAAGGCCTTCGTGCTTTTATGAAGTCGGTCAATATTACGCGAGCATGGCAGACGCCCGTTTATCAGCTTCGTTCATGGAAAGGGGAAATTTATAATGTCGCCGCCTATCCCGGTGCGCCGGAAAAAATAAGCATCGGAACCCGACTGGGCTTGTTCAGCAGTGAGGATAATGGCCGGCGCTGGTATCGTGAAGCTCTGATGCGTTCAGACAAAGCCAATGCAAAGTCAGCCTTTATCTGGATGATGAAACGCATCGGCAATGATTTGTATATCGGTGGAATGGGTGCGCCTAACTTTGTGAAACATGCCGGTGAAGGCTGGCGTAGGATCAAAGGCGTCGGCCACATGCCCCGCGATGTGACGATAGATGCGGGAGGACGTGCGTGGTGGCTGAGTCGTGAGGGTCTCAGGACGGACAGCCCTAATACCGGGCATATCGACAGTCCCGCATCGTGGCCGAAACAAAAAAACAGCCGGATGGTTCCCTGGTATTTTATTTTCGATGCTCTGCACAGCGGCCTGTTGATTCATTCGCAATGGAAATGGATCAATGACGGGGTCGCCATGCTCAGTATATTTTTGCTCATGACGGGCTTGATCCGCTGGTGGCGAGTCAAATGGGTGTGAACGCCATGTCTTTATCCTGGCGGCAGGTTGCGCAGGCGCATACTCAGCGGCAGATGCCTGACATCATCTGGCCTACGATGATCGCATCGCTGGTTTTTCACAGTGTTGTGCTGTTTTATATTTTAAATGATGTTAACGGGTCGTCTTCCCGCCCGGTGCTGGCCGGAACCCGGAATATTGTTTTAACGGCAAGGCTTGAAAATAAAATCGCAAGGCCGGCGAAAAAAACAGAAAAAACAAAGCCGCCCGCGCCGGTTAAGGCGGCGAAAACAAAACCGGCATTAGTACCTCGTCCCGTTGCGCAGCAGAAACCGAAGTCCCGCCCTGAACCTGAAATAAATGCAGTGCCGGTAAAAAAGCCTGCGCCTGAAAAACATATATTGGTTCCCTCTACCGAAGTCGAAGAAGCCAATC
>JALTKX010000154.1 GCA_027006055.1 Calditrichia bacterium
AGTACGACAATCCTCTTATTAGAATAGTTTCGTCAATTATATGCTCAAATTCGTTTAAAGGTATCTTCATGTTTCAATCTTTTTTTATACTCCCTTGCCGTTTTTTGATCTTATGGTTGGCAACGGTTAGGCTATGCGTAGTGCGGGATTTTGAAACGATTATTTTTCAATTTTGCACTAATTTTATTTAATGCTACAATGTTCATATTTAGTACTTTACCCGCATTACGTATAGCCTTTGTTGTGGTGCGTTTTTAAATTAAAAACTGTGTAAAAATAACTTTCCAGAATCATCTTTATCATATAATTCAAGACAAACATCTTCGCTATAAATAATATCCTTTTTTTCACGCGGAAGGTCTGAATCAATTAGAGTTAAAATATATTGTATGTCGTATTGTGCACAAATATTTTTCACTAAATTGATATATCTAATCTTAATTCTATCGTCCAATCCTTCCAATACACCATCGTGATAAACAAATCTATAAAATGATTTTTCTGAATAATTAATAAGCAACGATAAATCAAAAGCAACACATAATAATTTTTTATAAGTTGTACCTTGTGCTTCTGATGTTTTAATTAAATCATTTGGATTTTGGTAATCGGCTGAAAATTCTATGTTGCCTTGATTATTTAATTTTAGTGAAATGAGCGCATTTGTATCTAATATCTCTTTTATAATGGAATTAAATATTTTATTGATATTTGAATGTTTTCTTGTATTTAATTCTGCTTTTAATTCTTCAATTTTTGTTTTGACTTTCTCTTTCTTTGCATCTATTTCGTTCTCAATGATTAAAGAACGGTCAATAGCTTTGAGCTTGTTTTTTATTAGTTCAATTTCAACCTCAATACTTGTTAGTTTCTTCTGATATTCTTTAAACTTTTGATAGCTGTCTTTTTGTGTCAGTATCTCTAAAAGATTACTCTTTTCTTTTTCGGCATCTTCGATTTTTTTATTTACAAAAGCAAGTTCAGAGCTTAGCTCCTCTAAATTTTCGGACAGATATTTTTTCCTTTCATTTGTAATTGCTTTTTGAAAATTAATTAAATCTTCATATTTCTTTTTTAATTCATTTGGGAAGTAATTATTTAACTCATCAAACAATAAATTAATTTCATTTATATCAATATCGTCAATTGTATTTAATAGTGTTTTTTTAATTTTATTTATTTCAAATGAAATTCTGTATCTATCAGAATTGAGTGCTTGAAGTTTATTGTCAATATGTTCAACAATGATTTTATTTGTTTTTAAATCTTCACTGTAAAAATTAAACACATCAATCAGCTTTTCAATATCGTTTAATTCATTTTGTTTGATTTCTAACAAACCTTCAAGTCTATCTTTTTCTGTTGTATCAACCTGTGCTTCATTTTTTAAAACTTGTAACTTCTTTCTTAGTTCTTCAATATCCTCTTCGATTTCAAGTTTTTCTTTTATCAAATCTCCATTAAAACCCAGTAATTCAAATACAAAAGGTTTCCAATCTTTGTGTTTCCCTTTAAATTTATTTAACTTAAAAACATCTAAATAATCTTGTTGACTTCGAAGAAAATATGTAATTGATTTTCTGTAATTCCAATTTTTTAACACATCAAATCCCAAATATTCATTAAGTTTTTCTTTGGCTTTACCAAAGGATAAATCTACTATATCCCAATCAATATTAAGAATGAAATCATCTAATTTATTTTTAAGCAATTTGAAAGATACTTTTGTTGCTAAATCAACGCTTCGCTTTATTAATAAAAACTTTCCATTATTTAATTCGAATTCTCCGTAAAATTCTTGACCGACAAATAAATCATTCCCGAATAATTTATCTCTCTTTTTATCAATTTTAGAAAGTAGTAAAAAATCTATCACTCTAAGTAATGAGGTTTTACCTAAATTATGCGTGTCTTTTTTCTTGTCGCTTTCGATAAAAGCAATTACAGTATTGAATTGTTCATTAAATTCAATATTCTTAAAATTTTTATTTGAATATATTTTACTAATTTTCATTGTTTTCCTTTTCTATCAATGATATTGCATCCAATTCCTTGATATATTCAATTTTATTTAAAGCATATAAAAAAAGTAAAGTCTCATTAACATTATTCTTCACTTTATTTCCCAAATCTGCAATTAGCATTTCAATTAAATCATTAAATTTTATAATATTTTCTCGTTTAAGATAATTGATAATCTTGTTTGACAGAAACAATACTGAACATCTAATGTCTGTATGTTTTGAAGGTGTAATCATTTTACTCGTTTTTTCCTATATCACAATTATAATACATATAATGAAGAAATACTCTCACTAATGCTCGGTTTGAATTTAGTTCTGAAAATTTATCCAATACCATTTTATACAAATGATTTAAAATCATTTCAAATTTATCATATTCATCTCTATGTATTGTAATTTCTTCATTCAGGTCATCTATTGTATTATTATATTTATTTAACAATTCTTCATTTTTTGGGTCACTTAAAAAGTCTTCAATCTGTTTAAAATATTGCATATTTTTTTTGAGCACATTATCAAAGTAATCTTTGCTTAATTTGTTTAGCTCATTCTTTTTCACAATATCTCTTCGTTCTGGTATTTCCGGTAAATCTCCTTTTTTGACATCAAGTTTACTGAAAGCTAGAACAATTTCTTTTAAATCTTCTTCATCAAACTCTAATGGCAATAATAACCGATTTAAATTTAAGACTATCGCAATATCGGGATATTCTTCTAACCATAAATCAATTCGTTCTTTACCTATTACGCTATATTCTATATTAGCTTGCTGGTAAAGTAAATCTTCAATTTCCTTTTCTTGAATACCGCTGAGTTTTCTGTTCGTAAACAAAAGATAATAGTCTATTTCATCTTTTTCTTGTAATTTTTTTATAGCTGGAATTACTTGTTTTTTTAGAATTTGTTTAAAGTCAGCATCAGAACAACTTGCATTAGGTCTTTGAGTATGCTTTGCTTGAATGATTATTTTCCCTGTCCATGGATTGACTTCGCTTGGAAATTTATTTGCTGTGCCAACAAATTTTCCGTCTTTTCCGCCATCTTTTCCAACTGAAAAAACAATAGTTCCAGTCCCTAATATTCTTTCACAAATAAGAGCGACTAAGTCTTCAAACTCCTTATCACTTCCCAAATTTTCTAACGGATATTTCATTTAAATTCCTTTTCTCAAAATACAAAAATATTCAATTTAACTCACATACGTATAGGTTATTTTCTATTTCTTCAAATGCACACAACATCCCGCTAAACGCATTTCGCCGTGCCCGAGGCAGGCGGGTTTAGCGCGGATATATATCTTTTGTCGTTTCGTTTATCCCGGGAATACCCACGTTTCGGGATATGTCCGGCCTTTTTTACAATATAATACGGGGCTAAAAAGCTTCAAAGTTTATTTGCCTGCGTTTGTGTTCCCTGTGGCTGCGGGCCCTTCCGGCCGAGGGGGGTAAATAAAAAAGCCCGCCGTAACCGGGAATCACGACGGGCTTTTTTTAAGTTATCATTAAAGGTCCTGGGGCTTAGCGGCCTCCTCCGCACATGCCGCCGCATTTTCCGCCTCCGCAGCGTCCATCACCGCAACGGCCGCTTTTTTTGGCTCCGCGGTGCATGCGGCAACCGCGATGGCCCCGATCCGCGTTAAAGGAAGAGTCCACCGGAATGGAACTCAAATAGCGGTATATGTTGTCCTTGTCGCTGTCGGGCATATCCTCAAAGGAGGGCATGTAGCAGGGGCCGAAATCCAGCACCGCCTTAAATCCGGCGGGGTCGTGCCAGCGCACGGTGCGGCTGAGCATGGGCGGTTCCATCATGCGCGCCTCGGGCGGGGCGGGGTCTCCGGGCTTTACCCGGTGGCAACGCATGCAATTGCCGCTTACCAGCATGGCCCCGCGCTCATTTTCATCCATGCTGACGGATTCGTTTTTATTCTCTAGCACATAAGCCACAATGGCTTCCACCTGCTTGTCCGTCAGATGGCTCATCGGCGGCATGGCGTTTTTGCCGTTTCGAATCTGACTGCTCACCTGCTTGCGGTCCATGCGCCCGGCAAGATTCAACAGTGAGGGAAACACCGGCGGATTGCCTTTTTTATCCAGCCCGTGGCAGGCCGAACAGTTTAAACGATACAGTTCGCCGCCGTTGACGGCCTTTTCACCTTCCTCGCCCGCGGCAAGGGCCGCCATGGTAAAAGCCAGGGCGGAAAATATAATGATGAACAACGACTTTTGGAACATACGATGCTCCTCTCTTTTAATTCCCCTGTCCGCCGCGTATCCGTTCCAGTTCCTCGCGCACGCGCGCGGCCATGGGGCTGTTTTGATCTCTTTTCAGGAACTCCTCAAAGTAGTAAATGGCCTTTTCCCGGTCGGGCAGGGTAGAGTTATACTGCAAGCCCAGTTGCAGCCAGGAATCGCTGTAGTCCGGGAATTTCTCCGTGGCCGTCAAAAACATCTTTTGCGCCTCAAGGGCCTTGCCGCTTTTATCCAGGGCGATGGCCCAGTCCACATAAGCCTCGGCATGGTTTTCATCCACATGGCTGGCATGGGCGAATATCTCCGCGGCCTTGTCGAACAACTGGTTCTGCAGGTAGTAGTGGCCCAGGTCAATCAGCGCCGCCATGTCATTGGGGTTATTTTTAACGCGTTCTTCCAATTGCATCACCACCCCCTGGGGTTTGTCATCCAGTTCATGGATGTGTCCCCGCTGTTTGGGGGCCTCCATCAGAATGTAGACAGCGTATAAAGAGAGCAGTGTTACGGCCAGGTACAGGCCCAGTCGGGTCGGATTCATATTCTATTTCCTCTATTGTGGTAAATTAACTTTGGCCACCCGTACCCCGTTGGCCACGGCCAGCAGCTCCGAGGCTTCATGTATGAAGACCGCGGCGGTGATGGTGGCCAGCCCAATCAGGGCCGAGGGGATGAGCAGTGCCAGTACTGCTATGGAAAATACAATATTTTGCTTACTAATGCTTTTGGTTTTGTGTCCCAATTTAATGGCAAAGGTGAGCCGGGAAAGATCGTCGGCCATCAGGGCGATATCGGCCGCTTCAATGGCCGCGTCCGTGCCGGCGGCGCCCATGGCGATACCCAGGGTGGCCCGGGCCAGCGCCGGGGCGTCATTGACGCCGTCGCCCACCATGGCGATGGCTCCGTAGCTCTTCTCCAGATCGATGATGGCGGCAATCTTATCTTCCGGTTTCAGCCCGGCGCGCACATCGGCGATGCCCAGTTCCCGGGCAAAAGCCTCCGCCGTGGTCGGGTTATCTCCGGTAAGCATGCATACCGTAAGGCCCATCTCCTGTAAGGCGTTTATCACCGGCCCGCTGTTGGGCCGCAGCTCATCACGGATGGCAATGATCCCGCGCAGGGATTCCTCTTCCACAACAAAGACAATGGTTTTGCCCTGATGACGCAGCGTGTTGATATGGGCCCGGGCTTCTTCCCCCGGGGTAACGGGCGACGATTCCCGCAGGCGGCCCACCCACACGGCCTTGCCCTCAATGGTCGCTCCGGCGCCGTAGCCGGGGATAATGCGAAAATCATGACTCTCCCGGGCCGTTATGTTATTCTCCTCGGCATGGCGGACGATGGCCCGGGCCAGGGGATGCTCGGAAAACTTCTCCACGCTGTAGGCCAGGCTTAATAGCGACTCCTCGTCGCCTTCCACCGGCCAGATATCGGTCACCACGGGCTTGCCCCGGGTCAGCGTGCCGGTTTTATCAAAGGCGATGGCTTTTATTTTGCCCAATTGCTCCAGATAGGCGCCGCCCTTGATCAACACGCCGTTACGCCCGGCCCGGCCGATGCCGGCGGCAATGGCCACGGGGGTGGACATGATCAGCGCGCAGGGGGCGGCGGCCACCAGCAATACCACGGCCCGTTGGGCCCATGTGTCAAAGGGCAGGTTAAAGATAAGGGGGATGAGCAGCAGGGCCACGGAACCGATAAAGACCCAGGGGGTGTACACCCGCCCGAAATGGTCGATAAAGGCCTGGGTTTTGCCCTTGTGTTCCTGGGCCTCCTCCACCATATGGATCATTTTGGACAGGGTATTGTCGGCAAAGGCGGCGGCGGCTTCGATCTCCAGCATGCCCGTTTCGTTCAGGGTGGCGGCAAAAACCTTGTGCCCGGCGGCCTTGTCCACGGGTATGGACTCGCCGGTAATGGCTGCTTCGTTAACGCTGGAGGCGCCCTTAAGGATCACGCCGTCGGTGGGGATGGATTCTCCGGGTAAAACGCGGAATACGTCGCCCACCCGCAGGCTTTCCGCGGGCACGATTTCCTCCTTGCCGTCGCGCAGCAAACGCGCCTCGGCCGGGGCCAGATCCAGCAATTTACGGATGGAAGCGCGCGTTTTGGCGTAGGTGTATTCCTCCAGGCCTTCCGCCGCGCCGTAAAGGAACACCAGAAAGGCGGCCTCTTCCCACATATCCAGGATGGCCGAGCCGACGGTGGCGGCAATCATCAGCGCGTCGACCGTAAAGGCCCGCTCGCGGATCAGCTCTTCCAACCCCTCCCGCGTCCAGTGATAGCCGCCGATGATAATGGCCGTGATATACAGGGCCATGCCCGGCAGCCGGGGTATCAATCCTTTCCAGGAGAGCATAAATGTTGTAACGGTTATAAAACCGGCGATCAGCGCGTTGCGCATGGGCGGATGCGCGTACCATTTTCCTTCAAACTCACTCGGACTGTGATGCGACATGGGTCACCTCCTGTTTGTTTACACGGCCGCTTCTCCGCGTTCGCCGTTACTGATGCGTATCGCGTCCATGGCGGGGCAGATGTAGATTTTACCGTCGCCCTTTAAGCCGGTATGCGCGTTCTCCCGGATGGCCGTTACGATGGTTTCCGTCAGGCTGTCCCGGCAAAATATCTCGATCTTTACATGGGGAACCAAATCACGCAGATGGGACTCCGCCTCTATGGGCAGGTTGCCGCGTCCGCAGCCCTTTACGTGGGTTACGGTCATCCCGGTCAGTCCTTCTATACGGTGTAAAACCAAAGAGACCTTATCCAGCTTGTGCGGTTTGATGTAAGCAATGATGTGTTGCATTTCATACTCCTTGTAAAAGGGCGGGGAGCATACTCCCCGCCTTTGTTGTTAGTTGGCTTCTTTTCCGTTAAGGTCAATGGCAAACCACTTGTAAATAGCCGGTATAACCAACAGGGTCAGCACGGTGGAGGTGATCAGACCGCCCACCACCACCGTGGCCAGGGGACGCTGCACATCGCTGCCGGTACCGGTGGCCAGCAGCAGGGGGATCAGCCCCAGGCCGGTGGTCAGCGCGGTCATCAATACCGGGCGCAGGCGCAACATGGCGCCGCGTTCGGAGGCTTCGTCCATGGGCACGCCATCCTTAAGCAGTTGATTAAGATAGGTGACCAGCACCATGCCGTTTTCCAGGGCGATGCCGAAGAGGGCGATAAAGCCCACCGACGAGGGTACCGAAAGGTTTTGCCCGGTAAGCCACAGCCCCACAATGCCGCCCACCAGGGCCAGCGGAATGTTTAACAGGATGAGCAGGGTGTTCTTTATCGAGTTAAAGCTGGAAAAGAGCAAAAGGAAAATCAGCAGCAGGGTGATGGGCACCACCACGGCCAGCCGCTTATTGGCCTCCTGTTGCAGGCGGAACTGCCCGCCCCAGGTCACCATGTAACCCGGCGGCAGGTCAACCTGCTGTTCGATGGCTTTTTGCCCGTCGGCCACAAAGGAACCGATATCGCGGCCCACCACATTGCTTTGAATGACGATAAAGCGCTGGCTGTTTTCGCGGGTGATCTGCCGGGGGCCCACCAGTTCGCGTATATCGGCCAGTTGGCTCAGCGGCAGCTTAACGCCGTTGGGAGCCTCAATCAGAATCTGGCTGATGGCTTCCACATTGCCGCGGAAGGCTTCGTCATAACGCACAAGGATATCAAAGCGGCGCACGCCCTCAAATAATTGTCCGGCGGTTTCGCCGCCAATGGCCGCGCGGATAACCTCCTGCACATCCGATACGTTGATGCCGTAGCGGGCGATGGCCTGGCGATCCACCTTAATCAGCAACTGCGGCGTGCCGCTTATCTGATCGGCCTGAACATCGGCCGCGCCGCGCACGGTGCTGATGGCGGCCACGATTTCATCGGCCTTGCTTTTGAGCACATCCAGATCATCGCCAAACAGTTTGATGGCCAGCTCGGCGCGCACGCCTTCCAAAAGCTCGTCCACCGTCATCTGAATGGGCTGGGTGAAGTTGGAAAGCACGCCGGGGATTTCGCCCACCTGCGTACGGATCACATTTTCCAGTTCCGGCTGCGTGGTGGCCGTGCGCCACTCGCTTTTGTCCTTTAACAGAATATACATTTCCGCGCTGTTGATGGGGTCGGTATGGGCGCCCACCTCACCACGTCCGATACGGGTCACCACATGCACCACTTCCGGAACCTGCATCACGCGCCGCTCCACGATCTGGGTGATGCGCGTGCTTTCGTTCAATGAGATGGAAGGGGCCATGGTCAGCCGCAGGACTATGGTTCCCTCCTGCAAGGTGGGCGTAAACTCCGAACCGAGGCGCGGGTAAACCAGAGCGCCGATGACCAACAACACAGAGGCCAAAACAATGGCCATGCTTCTTTTACGGATGAAATAGCTTAGCACCGGCTTATAGAGCCGGCCGATAAAACGGATAAGTATGTTCTCCCGCGCTTCTTCTTTTTCCTCCTTGCCGGAATCCTTGGGCCGGCGCATCAGCATATCCGAAAAGAGCGGCGCCAGCAGCAGGGCAAAGATCAGCGAGCCGAGCATGGCCAGGGAGACCGTTTCGGCCAGGGGGCGAAAGGTTTTGCCTTCCACGCCCTGCAGGGTGAACAGCGGCAGAAAAACAACGATGATGATGGTGATGGCAAACAGTATGGGACGCGCCACTTCCAGGCAGGCGCGGGCCACAATATGGATGCGCGGTTCATCCCGGCCGGAGGTGCGCAGCAGGCGATCCACGTTTTCCACCATCACAATGGTGCCGTCCACCATCATACCGATGGCGATGGCCAGACCGCCAAAGGACATCAGGTTGACCGAGATGCCGAAATAACGCATGCCCACCATGGCGAACAGGATGGAAAAGGGAATGGAAAGGGCCACCACCAGGCTGGGGCGGAAGGATCCCATAAAAATAAGCAGAATCAGGGCCACAAGAAAAATACCCTGCAGCAGGGCGTCGGTAACGGTGGTCACCGCCGACTCCACCAGGGTTTTTTGCTGATAGTAGGGAACAATCTTTATGCCCTCGGGCAGGGATTTCTGTATGTCCGCCAGCTTGGTTTCCACCTTGCCGATAACGGTGGAGGAGTTGCTGCCGTAAAGCTTAACCACCATGCCGGCAACAACCTCTTCCAGGCCGTCGCGCGTTTGCACGCCCCGGCGGATGGCGCCGCCCACCTCGATTTTGGCCAACTGCTTTAAAAAGAGGGGCGTGCCGTCGATGCTTTTGATGATGATGTTTTCAATATCATTTACATCGGAAACCAAACCGACGGAGCGGACGATAAATTCCTCGGAATTGCGTTCGATAAACTGCGCGCCCACGTTCAGGTTGTTGTCCTTGATTTTGCGTATAACGTCCTGAATGGAGACGTCGTAACGCAGCAGGGCATTGGGGTCTATGACCACCTGAAACTGCTTTTCCCAGCCGCCGATGCCCAATACCTCGGTTACGCCGGGCACGGTCTGCAACTGGTACTTGATCAGCCAGTCCTGCAGGGTACGCAGTTCGGTCAGCGAATATTTACCGCTGGTATCTTCCAGATAGTAGAAGAGGATCAGCCCCATGCCTGTGGAAATAGGCCCCATCTGCGGGTTGCCGAAGCCCTCGGGAATCTGCTCCCGCGCTTCCTGCAGCCGTTCGTTAACCAACTGCCGGGCAAAGTAGATGTCGGTGCCGTCCTTAAAATATATATTGACCACGCTCAGGCCAAAGTTGGAGATTGAGCGAATTTTTTCCACGTTGGGCAGGCCGTTCATCGAGGCCTCCACGGGAAAGGTGACGTACTTCTCGATCTCCTCCGGGGCCAGGCCGTCGGTTTCGGTAAACACCTGCACCAGGCTGGGGGATACATCGGGGAAGGCGTCGATGGGCAGCTGGGTATAGCTGAGATAGCCCGCGGACATCACCAGCACGCCCAACACCAGCATCAACAGCCGGTTTTTAAGCGAAAATTCTATTAAGGCTTTCATATGAGATTTATCTCCGGAATTTTAGTTTTTTTATCTGTGCGTTTCCCGGGCGACGGTTTGCCACCCTGGAATTAATGACCGTGCCCTTCGCCGAATTCGGATTTTTGCAGTTGGGCCTTCAGGGTAAAACCGCCATGACTTACATAAACCTCGCCGGGCTTAAGACCGGAAACCACCTCGACATTTACGGTATTTTTTCTTCCTATGCTTATTACACGCGGAGCAAAGCCTTCCGCGGTTTTAACAAAAACCACGGGCTTGCCATCGATTTCCTCTATGGCTGTTTTAGGAATAAGTATGTCCACTTTTTGCGTGGAGGTGGTCACCTCGCCGTTTACAAAAAGGCCGGGTTTCCATATTTCGTTACGGTTATCGATGACAACCCGCGCGTTTGCCGTGCGCGTTTCTTCATCCATAACGGGGGAGATATAGTCGATTACAGAGCGGGCTTCCGGCATATCCCGGCCCGCGCGTATGGTAACTTTGCTGCCTTTTTTTACATACGGCAGGTCTTTTTGATATACTTTAAAGTAAGCCCAGATGGTTTTTAAGTTGGCTATGGTAAAACCATGGCTGCCATCTTCCACAACCTCGCCCTGGGTCAGGTGCATTTCTATGACGGTTCCGCTAATCAGGGAAAGTATCTTATAGTCGGTAAGGCTTTCATTACTTTCGATGATGGCCAGCGTCTCGCCTTTTTTTACATGATCACCGATGTTTTTATAGACTTTTTTTACAATCCCGGAAAAACGCGGGCGTATGTGGGCCAGGTTTGCGGGAGGAATTACCAATTCACCGGCAAGCGTTACGTGAGTTTCCAATTCGCCGGGGCTGGCGGTTTTGAGCTGTACGTTAAATTCCTTTAGCTCCTCGTCGGACATGACCACATTCTCATTGTGGCCCTCTTCCTCCTCATGGCCTTTTTCCCCGTCATGGTTATCGCCTTCGTTATGGTTTTCACCCTCATCGTGCTGTTGGGCCTGTTCCGCCGTCTGTCCCTTTTCATTTTCCGTGGCGCAGCCGTAAAGAAGGGGCGCGGTTAAAATGAAAAGCACAATAAATATTTTACTTAGTTTTAACATGTCTCTATTCCTTTTTCAATTTCTGTTTACAGTTTTTGCCCGATCAGGCTTTCGATTTCCACAACCAGATTGAACAGTCCCAGCCGTACATCCAAAAAGCGTTCGCGCGCTTCAAACAGGGTGCGCTGGGCGTCCATCACATCCAAAAACTGGAACTTGCCCTGCTCAAATCCATCGGATATGACCCTGAGGGCTTCTTCCGACTGGGGCAGGATGCCCGTTTCCAGGGATTCCTTTTCCGCCATCAGGCGATTAAGGGAGGTAATCAGTTGGTTTAGCCGTTTCCGCAGGTCGTTTTCAACCACCTTCTTTTTCCAGCGGCTTTGTTCCAGCCGCACGCGGGCTTCTTCAATGGCGCCCTGATTGCGGTTGAACAGGGGGATGGGTATGGAAACCCCGGCCACAAAGGCGTTGTCGCCGCTTTCGTTAAAGTAGCGGAAACCGCCGCTAACCACGGGGTCGGGCACGGCGCCGGCCTCGGCCAGTTCCTCTTCCGCCTTGTTGGCTTCAAATTCCGTAACCCAGCGGGCCAGCATGGGGTTGTTATTCAGTTTTTGCCGTAACTCCGCGGCATCGGGCAGGGAGGGGTTGGCCTCCAGCGTACCTTCCACTTCCGTAAACAGCGGTTCGGAGCTGTTCCAGGTGGCGGCCAGACGGTAGCGTCTGTTATTGAGTTCCTTTTGCAGGCCGGCCAGGCGCACACGGGTATTCTTTACCAGAATTTCCGCCCGGATGGCCTCGGCGGGCGAGAGACGGCCGGCGCTGACCCGGCGGTCTATCTTTTCCTTAAAGGTTTCGGCGATGTTTAAAAACTCCTTTTGAATGGCCACGCGCTGCTGGGCCGCCAGGGTGGCGGCATAGGCGGCCATCACATCGCTAAAAACATTCAGACGGGCGGTGGCATAGTCCCAATAGGCCAGGTCGCTTTGCAGGGCGGCCACGCGGGCGCGCTTTTCCCGCTTGCCGGCCAGTTCGATCAACTGTCCGATGGAGACGGTGGTCTCCGAGGCGTCCAGGCCGTTAAAGCCTCCGCTGCCGGCAATGTTTTCCGTCTCCAGCCCGAACTCGGGGTTGGGGAACAGGCCGCTTTGCAGGGTTTGCGCTTCCCGGATGCGGATTTGCAGATCAAATACCTTTAATCCGGGGTTTTGAACAAGGGCCAGGGCCAGGGCTTCCTTTAGCGTAAGAACGCCTTCGGGATTTCGTGTTTCCTGTCCGTGTGTCGTTTCGATTTCCGTAATTTCCTTTAACAGGGGCGGCGAGGCCGGTTTCCGCGCCTTATGGACGATTGGCGAGCAACCGATCAGCGCACCCATTAAAAGAAGGGATAAGGTATATTTCATCCTTGCCTCCGTTTAATTTAGAGTATGATTATGGTGTTATGTTAGTTCTTGTGACTGCCGGAAATTGTCCGGCAAAAGGAGTGAAAAGGCTAAATCAGCAGTATAATGGACCGGGCGATCTGTGTTCCCGAAATATGAATGGCGCTTTGCTCATCATCGTTGTTGATGATGTTTGTTCTGTTTGTGTATTCGTGGGGTATAATTTGATTGCGGAGAGCCAGGGGCATTGTTTTTACAAGCTTCGATTCATGCTTGTACTGGGCGATGCCCATATGCCAGTCCAGGAAGATGTCCACACAGTCGTCCGCTTGTTCGTGGTAAGCCTGATATAGAGTAGCGTTAGGCGCCACGCCGCTGAAAGAGAGGGGATGCGCGAGACAGGTCGCCTCCTCGGTCGCTCCTTCTATGGCCACATGGCCGTCCTCGCCGATGCACAGCACCAGTTGCGGCAGGGAAACCTGATACAACAGGGTTTGCGACAGAAGCAACAGGCTTAGCAGGAATGTTTTTATCTTTATCATGTTTCTATCTTCAATTGAGCGATTGTTCAAATGTAATAAACCTTCGCTTTATTTCCAAACTTATTCATTTAAATGTTCCGCGGTTTGGCGCATTAATTCTTCTATGTGTTTGTCCGCCAGGGAGTAGTAGACCATTTTGCCCACGCGCCGGCTTTTAACAATGGAGAGATCGCGCAACATCCTAAGCTGGTGCGATATGGCCGATATGGATACATCCGTAATGGTCGACAGATCACAGACGCACAACTCCTCGATCAACAGCGCCTGCAATATTTTCTGCCGGGTCGTATCGCCCAGGCCCTTAAAAAAACGGGCCATGCTCTCCGTATCGACGGCCGGGGGCAGCAACGCCCGCACCCGTTCCACTTTCTTCTCGTCGATAATGGTTACCGCGCATACTTCGTTTTTTGTTGACACGTAGCTCCTATATTTGAGTGATTGCTCAAATATAGGACGCGGGGCCGATGAACGCAAGTCCTCCGGGACTCTCTATCCTTTTTTTGCTTCCTTTTTGAGAGTGTAAAAACGTTTTAATGTATTTTTCAGATCATCACAATTGTGCATATCGATATATACGGGGCATTCCCGGCAATCCAGGGGGCCGCAGACGGAGTCCATGTTTTTAATTTCCCAGCAGGGGGCGTCCGCGTTGTGATAGGCCGGGCAATGCGTGCGGTCTTCCGTCGAACACTGTTTTACTTCCCAGCAGGGGATGATGGAAAAGATCATTTTTATACCGGCAATATTCAGCCCTTTCTCGGTGATCATTTTACGGATGCAGGCGATGCGGCTGATATCGTTGCGGTTGAAATAGCGATGTTTCCCCTCGGTTTTTCGCGGCAAAATCAGCCCTTCCTTTTCATAGGCGCGGATGGTGCCCACGGAAACGTCAAACATTTCAGCCACGATGCCGATGGGGTAGTATAATTCGTCATTTCGTTTCATGGTTTACAAAAAAGGGGTTCCGGCGGGAACCCCTTTCCCTTAAGCTGTCCTTCTTATCAGGTAAAGATTATCTGTCCGCCATGGGACATCTCGTAAAAATCACCCACGGTGATGATGTCATCCATGTGCTCGCAAAAATCTTCCTTTTTCAGATGGAACATATCCACGGTAGCCTTGCAGGCATAAAGCCCCGCTCCGGTGTCATGGATCATCTCGATGAATTCACTGACCGGCGGAATATCCAGCTTGTCCATCTCCTTCATCATCATTTTAGTGGCCATGGCCGACATGCCCGGCAGGCCGCCCACCATTGTGGGGATGTGCATGGCCGGATTGCCCACGGTGGCTACTTTCAGTTTATCCATCCGCTTGGTAATTACGGCGTCCAGGCCAAAGAAGGTGAAAAACAGGTTCACGTCAATACCTTCCATGCGCGCGCCGTTGGCCATGATCAATCCGGGGTATACCCCTTCCAGGGAACCCTTGGAGATTACAATGGATACCTTTTCAATTCTGTCGCTGCTCATTTTACCCCCCTTGGTTTAGATACAGCCGTGTGGTTTACCCAGGCCGGCGATGTAAGCTGCTTTTTTGGCCGGACCCTTGGGGAACAGGTTGTAGAGATCCTTTGTGGATATGCCGCCCTCGTTTTTCATGCGCCGTATGGACGGTACCTGTCCCTTTACCTTGTAGTCTTCGCGCATAAAGCGGATCACTTTCCAGTGCTCCTCGGTCAGGGGGTCTATACCGATCTCCTTGGCCAGTTCGGGGGCCATCTCTTCTTTCCAGTCATCCGGGTTTTTAAAAAATCCCTCATCGTCGCGTTCAACCGTAACGCCTGCTAATGTTGCTTCTGCCATTTTCTAATCCTCCTTATTTTGGATTGCGTTGATATTTTTGCCGTTTTGGGCCATGCTTTTTACAAACTCAAGCATAAAAGCCATCCCTTTTTTCACTTCGGGATCGCGCATTTTGCGGAACAACTCTATCATGCTGATCTCATGGTCTATGTCGATATCCATCTTGCTGAAGAAGGAAAGCGCGTTATCCACGGAGGAAAGCATTTCCGGCTGAGTCAGGTTTTTAATCGTCAGAATGATGGTGGTGATGTTCTCACGCAAATGGCGCACATCGTCCACGCTAAAGGATGTAACGATCGTATCCAGAATTTTAAAGCCTTCGCTGAAAAACTCAAAGTAACCCTTGCGATCCAGCTCGTTCATGGTTTCCATAATCTCATCAAAAACCTGCTTGCCCAGGGGTTGCAGGTCGGCAAACAGATCCTGCGCGCTTTCCAGGTGTTCCATCATTTTGTTCAGATTGCGTACATTGCGCAGCAACCGTTTTAAAAGATGAACAATATCTCCGGTATCGAAATAAGGGGCCACGTCCTCCAACTCCACAACGGCGGCATTGAACATGTCCTTGCTGATAAGGCCCAGGTCGTCCTTCAGCTCTTTCATCTCCCGTTGATACTGTTGCTGCTGCTTCAGTTGCCCGGTTAAAAAATCCAGTTTTTCATGTATGGATTTTAGTTCTTGTTGTAATTCTGCTGTTTCCATTGTCATACCCTCTTTTTGCCGGCCATGGTCATTTGTGCTTCTATGGGCAGTTCGGCGCCTTTAAGAAGCAGATTCCAGTATACCCAGCGGAAAGTCATTTTTCCCCAATGGTTCATGCGCGTTTCCTGCAACAGGGAGAAGGGCCCCACGCCCGGGAGCGGAAACTTGCCCGGCAGGGGTTCCACATCGTAGTTAAAGTCGATCAGAATACCCTTGCCAAAACCGGATTCGATGTAGCAGTTGGCGTGTCCGTCAAAGGCGGGTTTCAGGGGACGGCCGTCTATATAGCGCTGAATGTTTTCAAAAAGCACATCGGCCTCAAAGTGCGCCACGGAACCGGCCTTGGAACTGGGCAGGTCGGTGGCGTCGCCCAGAACAAACACATTTTCCCATTTTTTAGACTGCAGGGTATGGTGATCCGTGGGGATAAAGTTGAGGTCGTCTCCCATGCCGGAGCGTCCGATCACTTCCGCGCCCATGTTGGTGGGAATGGTAACCAGCAGATCATAATCGATGGCCTCTTCATCCCAGGAATAAAGTTTGTTGTTTTCCGCATCCACCCGTCCGGCGGAGAAGTCGCTGGTCAGTTTAATATTCTTTTTGGTCAGAAATTCTCCCAGAAATTTGGCGGCGATCGGCTTGGTAAACGCCCCCGGCAGCGGCGTTACATATTCTATCTCTACCTTGTCGCGGATACCCTGCTCGGTAAAGTACCAGTCGGCCAGAAAGGCAAACTCCAGCGGGGCGACGGGACATTTGATGGGCATTTCCACCACATTGACCACCAGCTTGCCGCCTTCCCAGTACTTGATAAAGTTACGCAGGTTGGTGGCGCCTTCTATGGTGTAAAAGTCAAAGATGTTTTTATGCCATTTGTCGCCCAGCATGCCTTCGGTTTCCCCGGGATTGATCCGGCTGCCGGTGGCCACGATCATCAGGTCGTAGGAGATCACGCGCCCGTCCGCCAGCTTAACGCGGTTTTCATCGGGTTCGATAATTTCAATCGGCGAGATGATCACATCGATACCGGAAGGATAAAAATCCCTTTTGGGCTTGATGACGTCGTTTTTGTTATAAATACCCCAGGGGATAAACAAAAAACCGGGTTGATAGTAGTGGGTTTCATGTTCGTCGATCAGGGTGATATGCCACTCGGAATCATCCAAAACCGGGGCAAGCTTGTTGGCCATCATCGTTCCGGCGGTGCCTCCGCCTACGATTAGTAGCTGTTTCATCTTTCAGTCCTTTCATTGTGAGATTGAGTTTTTTGTTTGTGACCGTAAATCACTTCTTTCATTTTTGAACAGGGCAGGCTGATACGGTAAACCGTACAGTCGCGGCAATCTTCCCGCAGACATTTTTCACCCACATTGCGCAGGCTCCAACAGGGCCCGGAAGCCTCATAGTAGGCGGGACATTGCCGGCACTGATCGTCCAGGCCGCCGCGGAATTCCCAGCAGGGGATCAGGGCCATGATGCGGCGGATGCCCTGCAGGTTAACGCCCTGGTCGGTGATCATCTGCCGTATGCAGGAAAGCCTTTCCAGATCATGCAGGGAAAAACGCCGCTGACCGCTCTCCGTTTTATAGGGAATGATCAGCCCCTCGCGCTCGTACAACCGTATGGTTTGCACGGCAACGCCCAGCTTTTCGGCAACAAGGCCTATGGAAAAAACCGGTTCGTGTTTATCTAAAGGTTGCTCGTTCATGTTTGCCCTACATTTCAGGATTTGTGTTTTCTACATTTTGAAATGTAGATATTCAACAATGGTGCCAAAAGTACGGATCGGTGTAACTGCTTTATTTACAACAGTTAGAGAAAGAATGGTTTTAAACGGGAGATTTTATTTTCTCAGGTTTGAGAATTTGAATATTTTTTTGTCTATAAAGTGAGAAAGTTCACAACACATTGTCTAAGTGAAGGTCGGAAGGTGAAAATGTTCAGAATATTTTCAGTTTCTGTATAAATGTAAAATAAAAAGGGCCATGCCCGACAGTTAGGATTGTTTGTTTCATATTCATCAGGAGACTGTACCATGCGTTGCAGAGTTACGTTTTTAATTTTTCTTTTTCTATTTGCTTTTTCCCAGCTTCAGGCCCAGATGAGCGCGCCGGAGGTTGAGGGGGTTTACGGTGGCCGGGTAAACGCCATTGAAATACTGCCGTTGGACAGCACGTCCATCC
>JALTKX010000155.1 GCA_027006055.1 Calditrichia bacterium
GGTTCAGGCCATTAACAGCATTGTGGCCCCTGTTATTAACAGTTCGGAGATACGCGTTGGCACAAAACTTTTTTGCAGGAATATAGATAAACGTACCCAGATCTATCTGGGGCCGGACTATGTGGTGGACCCTAATCTGAAGAATATTAAAAACTATCATCGTCAACATGAAAAGAAACTCTTTGACGCCTTTATGCGCCTTGATGAAAAGCAGCTGGAGGTGGAGTTTACCAAGAAAAAGGCCCTGAGCCATTTGGCCAAGCTTAATAAACTTTCCAAATCCAGTATCTCATCGGATGTATTGCTCAGCCGTTTTTTTGTGAATATAGAAGAAGACCTGCAAAAGTTTCGCCTGGAAATTGAAAAATGCCAGGATACCCTGCTGGTTTATCAGGAAGAGCTGCGCCAACTCAATTTTTATCATTCCCACACCCGTACCGATAAAAAGCCGGAGATTGTCGTGGTGGGGAAATTATCTCCGGGTTGTACCATTTATGCCCCGCACCAAACGCTTCGAGTAAGGGAGGTAATGGAACATGTGTCCATCTCCCTTAACCAGTCCAGCGGCACCCTGGAAGTTAAGCCCCTTTCATAGTGACACAAAATTAACCAACTCTCTCCTATTTTTTTAGATTGCCCGCCATATATCCGTTAATGAGACCTATAACGGTATTCTTCCCATGGAGAAAATGTATGAGCACTATGCTGAACGATGACAAGGAAATACTTGTAGATTTTATTAACGAGAGCAACGAAGCCCTTGAAAAAACAGAGCTGGTACTGTTGGGGCTGGAGGAAAATCTCGCCGCCGGAGGAGATGTGGATGAAAATGATATCAACTCCATTTTTCGCACTTTTCATTCCATAAAGGGCAGCGCGGGTTTTATCGGCCTTGTATCCATGAACCAGCTTACGCATGAAGCCGAAACCCTGCTGGATAATATCCGGAAAGGTAAAACCGACCTCAAAAAAGCCCATATAGATATTTTTCTTGAAGTAAGCGACACGCTTATGATGATGATGAATCATCTGCATGAGAATTTTACGGAAGAAGGCTTTCCCGGAGACATTGATGAACTGAAGGGAAGAATCGTACGATTGATTGATGATTCCACCGCCGATAAGGGCAAAACCAAACCGGCTCAAAAGTCGGAAAAAAAGAAAAGCAAAAAAACGGAGCCCGCTCCGCGGAAAAACGGGGACGGAACGGAGGCAAAAGTTACGGATGCCATGTTGGACGCCCTGATTTCTCCGGAAATGGTCAAACAATTTGTGGTGGATGCCTCCGAGTTGCTTGACGGCATGGAACAGGACCTTTTAGCTCTGGAAAAAGCGCCGGATAACATGGAACTGATCGAAAGCGTTTTTAGAAACATGCATAGCCTTAAGGGCAACGCCGGTTTTTTTAATTACGGCGATATCAGCCAGGTATGCCACCGGGCGGAGACCTTTTTGGACCTGGTACGTTCGGGCAAGGCCCGGGCCGAGGCCAACCAAATCTCCCTGATATTGCAGGTATTGGATTTTCTGCGCAGCGCCATAGAGAATCTTGACGCCGGCAAACCGGCCGTAATCAGTGGTAAAATAGGTCTGCTGGACCTTATGACCGAGGTTCTTTCGCTGGAAGAGGCCGAGGCTTCTTCGGAGGAAAAAACGGCGTCGGAAGAAAGGCCGGAAAAAGCGGCTGCCGAACAGGAACCGGACGAAACCAACAAAAAAAGCGCATCCCGGGAAGAAAAAACAGAGTCGGTATCCCCGAAAAAAACGGAAGCAAAGACTCAGGCGAGTAACGCAAAAAAAACACGCTCTTCCATCAGCGATGTGATTCGCGTGGATGTGGAAAAGCTTAATAAGCTAATGAACCTGGTGGGCGAGATTGTAATTTCCGAGTCGATGGTTTCCCATAATCCCGATTTGCGTGCTTTGGAGATGGAAAGCGTGGAGAAATCCATCAGCTATTTACAAAAGAACGTGCGTGAATTGCAGGAACTGGCCACGGCCATGCGCATGATTCCCCTAAGCGGCCTGTTTGGAAAGATGAAACGTCTTATCCGCGACCTGGCCACTAAAAACAATAAGAAGATCGATCTTATTATCAACGGCGGGGAAACGGAAGTGGATCGTTCGGTTTTGGAGCACATCTCGGACCCGCTTGTACACATTCTAAGGAACTCGGCGGATCATGGCATCGAGGCGCCCGCCGCGCGCGAGGAAAAAGGAAAGCCCGGAACGGGACGTATTGAGCTTTCGGCAAAACAGGTGGGCGGCGAAATCTGGATTATTGTGGAGGACGACGGTAACGGATTAAACCGGGAAAAAATCCTTAAAAAGGCCCTGGAAAAGGGACTGATATCGGAAAATGATATGGATATGGCCGATGAAAAGGTCTGGAACCTGATATTTCAACCCGGATTTTCCACGGCGGATAAGGTCTCCGATATTTCCGGCCGCGGCGTGGGCATGGACGTGGTCGTTCGTAATGTGGAAAAAATACGGGGCCGGGTGGAAGTGGACAGCACCCAGGGGCAGGGCACGCGCGTTAACCTGCGCATACCGTTGACCACGGCCATTGTTGACGGTATGTTGATGCGCGTGGAAGAAACCATCTATGCCATCCCAACCCTCGATATCAAGGAATCCCTGCAAGTGGGTGAGCAGAACGTGGTCGACCTGATGGACGGGCAGGAGGTTATAAAAATCCGCGAGCGTTTGATTCCGATACTGCGCCTGCATGAATTGCATGAACTGAGTTTTAAGGCCAAGCCCCTTTCCGAGGGCATTGTGGTGGTAACCGAGAAAGGCGCGCAGGGCATTGGCTTTTTGGTGGATGAAATACTGGGACAACAACAACTGGTTATAAAGCCGTTACCGGAATATTTGGGGAATATAAAGGGCGTTTCCGGTTGCGCCGTGTTGGGTAATGGGGAGATTTGCCTGATTTTGGATTTAAGCAATTTAATAAAGATGGTTGAAGTGCCATAGGAGAAACACATGTTCCCGTTTTTTAAAAACAAAGCTCCTACACCGTCCGCTCCCGGTGAAAATAAAGATGTTACTGAAATTAAGCTGCATCGAAAAAAACGCAGCTATCCTCCCGGAAAAATTGCGGTTAGTGACGCGGTCATCCGCGAGGAACTGAAATTTTTAGGGTTGACAGAGCGGGACCTGGGCGTGGTAAAAGCCTGGAAGGATGTGGCCCAGGAAAATATGGACGAGCTGATAGACGCTTTTTATGCCCATGTGCAAAACTTCCCCCAAACACGCGATATACTACACAAACACTCCTCGGTGGAGCGGCAGCGCCCGCTTTTAACCGCTTATGTTAAAACGCTCTTTTCCGGCGTTATCGATGACGACTATCTGGAAATGCGCCAACGCGTCGGTATCGTTCATGAGCGTATCGATCTTAGCTCCAGCTACTATATCGCCATGTATGAAATCATACGAACCGTTTTTTTTAATACGCTGAAAGATATCTGTGCCTCGGATGAAGAGATTCAGGATTTTTCGGAATCATTCAATCGACTGATTCAGGTGGATACCGCCCTTACCATACGCGCCTTTAACGCGGCACGTCTGGAAAAGGTGGAGGCGGGACGCAAAAAGCAGGAGAAGATGCTTAAAAATCTTAGCGACGAGATACTCGGTCTGACGGAAAATGCCCGCCATGGGCATTTGGAGCAACGTATCGACGCCCACAAATATGATCCGGAAGTACGCGATGTTTTGCTTTCCATAAATGAAGTGATGGATGTGATTCTGGAGCCGGTGAACGAGGCTCTGTCTGTTTTAAAAGAGATGGCTGAAGGTAATCTTGATGTAAGGATGACCGGTAGCTATGAAGGGGATCATAAACAGTTGCAGGATTCCCTCAACACCACGATTGACCGGCAAAATGAACTTCTTATATCCATCGCCTCCGCCGTAAAGCAGGTGGCCGGCGGCTCCTCGCAGGTATCGGACGTTTCCCAATCCCTTTCTCAAAGTACTACCCAGCAGGCCAGTTCCCTGCAGGAAATCACCGCTTCCTTAACGGAAATTGGGGGACAGGTTCAGCAAAACGCGGAAAATTCCGGTCAGGCGCATGATCTGAGCCGTGAAACCCAGGAAAAGGGTGAACAGGGTAAGGAACGCATGATCCGTATGTCCGAGGCCATGGATGAAGTAAAGAAGTCCTCGGATCAAATTGGTAAAATTATAAAAGTTATCGATGAGATTGCCTTTCAGACCAACCTGTTGGCCCTGAACGCGGCGGTGGAAGCGGCCCGAGCGGGCGTGCATGGCAAGGGCTTTGCCGTTGTGGCCGAGGAGGTGCGCAACCTGGCCCAGCGCAGCGCCAGGGCGGCCCGGGAAACCACGGAGCTCATCGAGGGCAATAACGATAAGGTGAACAGAGGGATTCGTTACGCGGGTGAGACCTCGGCTGTTTTTAATGAAATTGTAAGCGCCATAGATAAAATCAGCGTACTGATCGACGAGATATCCGTGGCCTCCCGGGAGCAAAGCATAGGTTTAAAAGAAGTAAATACAGGCTTAGCCCAGATAGACCGGGCCACCCAGGATAACACGGCCCTTTCCGAGGAGAGCGCGGCCGCGGCGGAAGAACTTTCTTCCCAGGCCGAGGAGCTGAGAGGCCTGGTGTCTCGCTTTAAATTGAGAGTGAACGGCATGGGGCAGCGCGCCATGCGGGAAAATGAAACGGTTTTTGACTATAATTAAAACAGGAGTAAAAAATGGAAGCAGTGGAAGAAGCTGTTGTTTTGGAACCGGGCGTTAACGCCGCTAATGAAGGACAGTTTTTAACCTTTATGATCGGTGAACAACAATATGGCGTTGAAATAAAGTATGTTACCGAAATCATAGGTATTCAGAATATCACCTCGCTCCCGGATTTGCCGCATTTTATGAAAGGGATTATCAATCTGCGGGGCAAGGTCATTCCGGTGGTGGATGTGCGGCTGCGTTTTGGCATGGAAGAACGCGACTATGATGAACGCACCTGTATTATCGTCGTCAGCATCAACGATACCAATGTGGGACTGGTTGTGGACACCGTGGCCGAGGTGATGAACATTCCCGAGGAAAGCATTGAACCGCCGCCCAAGGTGAACAGCAAGGCCAACGGGAACCGCTTTATTTACGGACTGGGCAAGGTTCAGGACAATGTACAAATTCTGCTCGATACTCAAAAACTGCTCTTCGATGAAGAGCTGGAACAGCTATCGGCAATAACATAAGGTAACCGGGTCTGTTGACGTTCCGGCGCTTGTCTGTATTCATGAAAAGGCTCGGAATGCCCATGGGCTTAAGCTGAATTGGATTGAGACAGGACCGGTTAAAATAACATGACAATACGTAAACAATTTCAGATTTTTTGCAGCGCCTTTGGCGCCCTGGTAATTATATCCGCCATCTTGGGGCTGATATTTACCACGGGCTATGGAACCTTTATTATGGGTATGGCCATGGCCATTTTACTTTTAATTACGGTAGGTTACGGCATGCTGGCCAAAATGTTGTTGCGGCCGCTGGCGGATTTTGAATCCATCGCCCGCGGGATTGCCCGGGGCAACCTTGACGCCCGAATCCCTTATAAAGGGAGCGATGAACTGGGCAGCCTGGCCGTTTCCATAAACAGCATGGTTGATACCTTAAACCAAAACCATCGGGATGACCAAAAATACATCCGTGAGGTGGAACAGGTGATCGGCGATATCGGCCAGGTCATAAAAGAACTCAAAATGGGCCGATTGGACAGCAGAACAACAGCGGATACATCCTATGAAAATTTAAGGGAGTTGCAGGCAAGTCTGAATGAAGTTGTGACAACGCTTGTGGAGCCCATCCGTCAAACGAGCGCTTTGCTGGAAGAATATGCCCATGGTAATCTTGATAACAGCCTGGAAGTGCTGCCCGGAGAACTGGGGCATTTAAGCCGCGCCACCTCGGATATACGAGAGAATCTTAAAAACCTTATTAAGGATAGCAAGGTATTGGCCACCGCCGCCTTGGAAGGCGACTTTTCAACAAAAGGCGATATAAACCGCTACCAGGGAGAATACCGCGAGGTGATTGACTCCCTGAACAGGCTTTTTGAAAATATGTTGCAGCCGTTGCACGAGGCCGAAACCATCATCGAACAGTTGTCACGGGGTAATTTTAATGCCTACTCCGAGGGCAGCTATCAGGGCGAACATGCCCGCCTGCATGACACCCTTAATGCCACAATCAGGGACTTTAATCGTCTGTTGGGGGAGATATTCAACCTGACCCGGCAGATAAGCGGCGGAGTGAATCAGATTGCCGAAAATAATGAGAGCCTGGCCCACGGGGCCACCCGCCAGGCGGCTTCCGTCCAGCAAATATCACGGGCCATAGAGGATCTGACCAGTAAAACCCAGCACAATGCGGAAAACGCCGGTCAGGTAAATGATTTGGTCCGGGAAACCAAATCCTATACCGAATCGGGCAATACGCGGATGAATGAGATGCTGAACGCCATGGGTGAGATCAGTACTTCATCCGAAAAGATTTCAAAAATTATCAATTCCATAGAGGAAATTGCCTTTCAAACCAATCTTCTGGCTTTGAACGCGGCGGTGGAAGCGGCCCGCGCCGGCGTGCATGGCAAGGGCTTTGCCGTTGTGGCCGAGGAGGTGCGCAACCTGGCGCAGCGCAGCGCCCGCGCCGCTAATGAAACAACCGATCTCATCGGCGATACCGTAAGCAAGGTGCAAAACGGTACCCGTATAGCCAATGAAACCGCCGGCGCTCTTGAGCAAATTAACGGACAGATCGGCAAGGTTTCCGATCTGGTACAGGAGATTACGCATTCTTCCAAAGAACAGACGGAGAATATTGTTGAAATCCAAGGCAGTATCCGGGAAATAGACCAGGTAACCCAGGAGAATACCGCCCGCGCCGAGGAGAGCGCGGCCAGCTCCCAGGATATAACAAGCTATGTGCATCGTCTGCAACAGATGATGACCCGTTTTAAGCTGGATTCCCGTTTTATGATTCAACACAAGGTGACGCCGTTAAGGCAACAGCCGGAACTCTCTTTATCTACGGGCGGGGATGCACACGAGCTCACGGTCTCTTCGAAGGAAGCGGAGAATGGGGACGAAAACCATGCCCTGGAGGAAAGTTCGATAAATATCGAACTGGATGATCCCGATTTTGGTGAGTTTTAGGTCGTCGCTTTCACGGTCATTGTCTCTTATTCATTTCCGCTCCTCTCTATGGATGTGCCATCCCGGATGAGCGGGCTTGGTTTTTACCTGTGACATCCGTATGTCCGTATGCGGATAAACGATGTTAAAAAATCTGTAGTTTTCACCGGATACGTCATTCATGCCGGCCAAAATATCTTCGTTCTTATTCCTGTTTTCCGAAAAACACTCCAATGTAACGCCATGATGTTTTAACCCTTCTGTATCAGGGGTGTGTATACTTTTAAACCACCAGGAAAGGATTGGTTTAAAAATTGTCACCTATAAACTTTTCATCAAGAGTTGTTGGCAATCACTCGAATAATGGGGTGTAAATAAATTTAAATCATGGAGGATTTAATAATGCGTAAGTTATCATTGGTTTTGGGTTTACTGATGTTTTTAGGCGCTCCGTTGTGGGCCAAAAATGCCACCGCCGCCCAGTATTTGTATATGGTTAACAAGGTGCTCCCGGAAAAGAAGAGTGTCTCCATTTTTCTACCGGCAGAACTGCTCAGCAAGGAAAAACCCAAAATTGAGCGGGCCGCCGCTACTTTTGGTATAAAGGTTAAGATATTTCTAATCGAAACCGCGCGCTCCCTGGGCGAGGGCTTTAAACAATTAAAAGATGACGAAGTGCTTATAGTTTATGAGTCCGATGTGACCAGCGTTAAAAGCAGCCGTCTGTTCATTCTGAAAAAATGTAAGGAGCGTAACATACCTGTTGTAACGCCCATGGAAGAGTACAGCAAGGCGGGCGCTTTTTTGGGCATCATTGTTAATGATAAATTTAAGATGCAGGATTTGCTGGTAAATGTGCAAAATTATGCCCAATACGCGCCCAAGTTTACGGAAGAATTTAATGTGGCCATCGGCGTTACCCAGGTAATAAAGTAAGTAAAATATCCGCAAGAGGGGTTTTTTTGATGAGATATTCCGAGTTGAAACTGAAAGGAAAAATGCTGGCGGTTTTTGTGCCGGTCCTGATCGTAATGATTGGTATTGGTTTGAGTATAATCAATGGCATTACCAGCAATGCCCTGGACCAGAATCTGAAGCGCTCCATTGAGATTGTAAGCAATATTGCCTCGGGCACGGTGCAAACGGGGCTTGAATTCGCGGACAACGAAACGATTGCCTCCGCCTTAAAGAATTTTACGGAAGACGACCAGGTATCCTATCTGAATGTAAGAAACGCCGATGGAGAAACCGTTTACCAATTCCGTCGCGACGGCTATGAAAACCTCTCGGGAAAAGACCTGAGCTCCTATCAGTCGGAAGATGAAATATTTAGCACAAAGCCGGTTCTCTCCGGTAATGACAAGATCGGTGAGGTAACCGTGGGTATATCACTTCAGGCGCGAAACGAAGCCCTGGGTTATGCCAAGAATATCTTTTTCATGCTGTCGGCGGGGGGCGTGGTTTTGCTGGCTCTGTTGCTGCTTGTGTTGGCCAACCGCTTCAGTCGCCCCATAAGCATGTTGGCGGAAATAGCCCGTAGCCTAAGCGAGGGGGATGTTGAGCAAAGCGTTGAGTTTGAAAGCGGCGATGAACTGGGTACCCTGGCGGACGCCTTCAGGGCCATGATTGCCAGTATGAAGGAAAAAGCGCGTATTGCCGATGAGATTTCCCAGGGGAACATCGATGTGGAATTTGACAATCTTCATAAAAATGACGCGGTCGGTCAGGCCATGCAGGCCATGAAGCGACGCATCGGTTATATGGTGCGCGACGTGCATATGCTGGTACAGTCCGCCCTGGAGGGTGATCTGCAAAAACGGGCCGAGGCGGAAAGGCATCGCGGCGAGTTTGCCGAGATTATTCTTGGCGTAAACAAAACCCTGGACGCCTTTAACGAGCCTGTCAGCCTGGCGGCGGAATATATCGCGCACATTGCCGAAGGTAATATCCCTGCGCCGATTCAACAAAAGTTTAAGGGTGATTTTGCTCCGTTGATGAATAACCTCAACAGGTCGATTGAGGCCATAACAAAATTGATTGACGACGCCAGGCTGACCGCGCAGTATGCCCTGGAAGGCAACCTGAGCTTCCGCGCGGATGTTGAAGATCATTCGGGTGACTATCGTAAAATTATCGAAGGTCTAAACGATACCGTCGAGGCAACCATTGCACCCATAAACGAAGCAATCAATATTCTGGAACATCTGGGTCAGGGTAATTTTACGGTTGAGATGACCGGGGATTATAAGGGTGATCATGCCCGTTTGAAGGACGCCCTGAATAAAACAATTCATAATATCAGCGAGACCCTGCAACGGGTGGCCCTGGCTTCCGAGCAGGTTAACTCCAATGCCGTACAGGTGTCCGCTTCCAGCCAGTCGGTATCCGAAGGGGCTTCCGATCAGGCCAGTTCCCTGGAAGAGATAGGCGCTTCCATGGTGGAAATCAGCAGCCAGTCCAAGCGCAATGCGGAAAATGCCCTGAATGCCAAAAATATTTCGGAAAAATCGCGTACATCCGCGGAAGAAGGCAATCAGCAGATGACCGAGATGCTTGAGGCCATGAATAAAATCAATAAATCCTCCAACGAAATTTCCCGCATCATCAAGGTGATTGATGAAATCGCCTTTCAGACAAACCTGCTGGCCCTGAATGCCGCCGTGGAAGCGGCCCGCGCGGGCGTGCATGGCAAGGGCTTTGCCGTTGTGGCCGAAGAGGTGCGCAACCTGGCCCAGCGCAGTGCCAAGGCGGCCCGGGAAACCACGGAACTGATTGAAGAATCGGTTAACCGGGTTGAGGATGGCACGGAGATAGCCTCGCAGACGGCGGAGGCCATCAACAGCATTATTCGTGGCATTACCGAATCGACCGATCTTATTACGGAGATAAACGCCTCCTCGCAGGAACAGGTATCGGCCATTGAGCAGGTTAATAACGCCCTGCAGCAGATCGACCGGGTAACGCAGTCCAATACCGCCTACGCGGAAGAAAGCGCGGCAACGGCGGCCGAGCTTTCCTCGGAGGCCAATCAACTGCGCACGCTGATCAATAATTTTACCCTGAGGCAGGGAACCGCCGCGGAGCTTGTATCCGGGGCGGAAAATGATGAGTCCGGCGCCTTCGGACAAAAGTGGGATGATTTTCCGGGTGGATTAAACTAGGATGGAAACCATGATGACGTCGGAAATTTCGCTTTCACACGCGGAATATAAAAAAATAGCGCGGCTTGTCTATGACCGCTTCGGCATACATCTGGGAGATAAAAAAGAGTCCCTGGTTAGCAACCGCTTGCGAAAGGTTGTGCAGGCGGGAGGATTTTCCAGCTTTGATAAATACTATAACCATTTGGTCAATGACCGCACTGGAAAAGCCCTGGATGTTCTTATAAACAAGATATCGACAAACCTAACCTTTTTTGGGCGCGAGGCGGAGCACTTCAGTTATTTGGTGGAAACGGTTATCCCCGGCCTGTTGTCCTCGGATGTTTTCCGGCGGGAGAAAAAGCTGCGCATTTGGTGCGCGGGATGTTCCACCGGAGAAGAGGCCTACACGCTCTCCATCGCCGCCCGCGAAGGGCTGGCCCGTGCCCATGCCGATATGGATTATGGCGTTCTGGCCACGGATATTTCCGGGCGCGCCCTTTCCGTGGCGGAAAAAGCCCTGTATAAGGCGGAGAACGTGGAAAAAACAGACCCCGCCTGGCTTAGGAAATATTATGGCAAGGAGGGCGCCGGCCATTACAGGGTTAAGGATGAAATCCGTGAAAAGGTGCTTTTTAGAAGGCTCAACCTGATGCGCCCCGAGTTTCCTTTCAAGAATAAATTTCATGTAATATTCTGCCGTAATGTGATGATTTATTTCGATCAGAAAACCCGGAAGCAGTTGACTGTTAAATTCCATAAACATTTGGCTGACGGCGGATTTCTGTTTATCGGGCATTCCGAAAGTCTGGGCCGGGACAACGCCTATTTTGAATATATGAAGCCGGCTGTTTATAAAAGGAGCGCCGTATGAAACGTACCCGCGTTTTAATTGTGGATGATTCCGCCCTGGTACGCGACCTGCTGTCGCGCGGTCTGAGTATGTATGATGATATTGAGGTCGTGGGCACGGCCAGCGACCCCTATAAGGCGCGTGATATGATCGTGGCCAAAAAACCCAATGTGCTTACCCTGGATGTGGAGATGCCGCGCATGGACGGCCTGGAGTTTTTAAAAAAGCTGATGCCGCAATATCCCATGCCGGTAGTGATGGTCAGTTCCCTGACCGAAAGCGGCTCCCGCATCACCCTGGATGCGCTTTCCGCCGGGGCGGTGGATTTTGTTTGTAAGCCGCAATCGGACGTGACCCGCGGTTTGGGCGGCATGATGAACGAGCTGCATGACAAGGTGAAAATGGCCTCTTATGTAGATGTTTCCCACTATAAGAATAAAAATTATAAGGCCTCGGCGGATGTTCGGAAAGTAACGGCGCTTAGCAAAACCACGGACAAGGTAATTGCCATTGGCGCTTCCACCGGAGGGACGGAGGCGCTGAGGAAAGTGCTCACCGCACTGCCGGCCACCACGCCGGGGATTGTGGTGGTGCAGCACATGCCGGAAAAATTTACCAAAATGTTTGCCGATCGCCTGAACGAACTCTGTGAAATGCAGGTAAGCGAGGCGAAATCCGGTGACCGCGTGTATAACGGGCGCATACTGATCGCCCCCGGCGGAAAACATTTGCAACTTATGCGTTCCGGCGGCGAGTACAAAGTGGTTATCCGCGACGGCGCCAAGGTGTGCGGCCATAAACCCTCGGTGGATGTTCTTTTCCGCTCCGTGGCCCGGGCGGCGGGTAGCAATGCCATTGGCATTATGATGACCGGCATGGGCAGCGATGGCGCCGACGCCATGGTTAAGCTGCGCGAGGCCGGCGCCCGTACCTTTGCCCAGGACGAGGCGACAAGCGTGGTGTTCGGCATGCCCAGGGAAGCCTATGAAAGGGGGGGCGCGGAGAAGTTGGTTCCCCTGCCAAAAATTCCGGAAAAGATTAAAACCATATTACAGGAAATGAATTGATGGATGTGATCAATGTAGGCGTTGGCGAGATCGGTGTCTCCAATAAGTCGGGTTCCGTGGTTAAAACATATGCCCTGGGTTCCTGCGTGGCCTTGATTTTTATTGCGCCAAAATACAATGCCGTGGGCCTGGCGCATATTGCCCTGCCCGATTCAACTTTCTCCAACGGGAAGTCCCGGGAACTGCCCGGTTATTTTGCGGACCTGGCCATACCCAAGCTGATTGATGAATTTAAAAAACTGGGCGTCAAAAAAAATTCAGAAGTGGTTGTAAAAATGACCGGCGGCGCAAAAATAATGGACCCCCAGGGCCGTTTTAATATCGGTAAACGCAATGTGCTGGCCACTAAAAAGATACTATGGAAATACAAGCTGGGCGCCATAAAGGAAGATGTGGGGAAAAATTTTAGCCGAACCGTCAGCGTTTCGGTGGATACAAAAGATATTGTTGTTTCGTCACCCGGCCGTGGCGAATGGAAACTTTAATAAACCGGGGTAAGGGATGAACCGAATACTCATCGTCGATGATTCTTCAATGGCCCGCACCTTAATCAGGCGCAGTCTGGAAGTGTGTGGTTTTGATGAATTGAACGTTTTGGAAGCCTCTAACGGGGTGAATGCAATGGAGGTTTTAAGGAATAACCCCATTGATATGGTATTTACGGATTTAAACATGCCGGAGATGGACGGGGAGGGCCTGTTAAAGAGGATAAAAAGCTCGCCGCGGCTGAACCACATTCCCGTTGTGGTCATCTCCAGTAAAAAAAGTTCCGCAACGGAACGCAAGCTTATCGCCGAGCATGCCGTGGCGGTTTTGGGCAAGCCTATCGTTTTGCCCGAGCTTAACGATGTTTTGGAACAATCTTTGTCCATAGAAAAAAACTGAGGTGGAATATATGAGCTTTAATATAGACATGGTCGGCGAGGGGCTGACCGACGCCGTGACCGAGGCCTTTGAGAATATGGCCTTTGCGGAGGTGGAAAGCTGCGAGGATGTGGAGAGTCTGCCTTCCGGTATAGACGCCTATTGTGTAACGGTGGATACCCTGGAACCGTTTAAAAGCAAGGTGGCCATTATTGTGGATCGCGAAGCTTCCGAGGAATTGGTGCTGGACATGTACGGAGGCGATATCGAGGAAGTAAGTGAAGAAATTATGAGCGATGCGCTGGCTGAAATAGGTAATACGGTTGTGGGACGGTTTCTTTCCCATGTGGTGGATGAGGGAGAGGAGTTTAGTTTAGGCTTTCCTGAATGTGAACCCTATGATGAGAAGAAGTATGGACGGAAAAAGGACGACAAAACCCGTTTGTATGATTTGGATCTCGAGGAATATCATATTTATTGCATTCTGGAGTCACAAAACTAACTGAACAAAAGCTGAACAGAATATCGCGGGACTTATATTCGTGCCCTGGATGGCCGAGTGTGAATATATAATTTGTAACAGGAGATGTATTATGGAAGATAAAAAAGTAATCTTTGTGGAAGATTCGCCTACAATGCGCCGCATTATTATGAATTCACTCAATAAAATCGGTATCAGTCAAATCATTGAGGCCGAAAATGGCGTGGACGCTCTGGAAAAAATTGGTGATCAGGATTTTGACATGGTAATTACAGACTGGAACATGCCTGAAATGAATGGCGAGGAACTGGTAAAGGAACTCCGTTCCAACAGCAAGTATAAGGAAACGCCGATACTTATGATTACCACGCGCGGCATGCAGGATGATGTGATGTCCGCGATTAAAATGGGTGTAAACGGATATATTGTCAAGCCATTTACTCCGGAAGTTCTCAAGAAAAAAATGGGTGAGATTTTTAGCGCCTCCTAAGCGGAAAGGAATGCAAATGGCTTTAACGATAAATTCGATTGACGATGTGTTGAAACATATCGAAGAGATTCATAACTCCATGGAGTTTAATGAAGAATTGTTTCCCATTGTTACCGATCTTTTTAAGTTCCTTCAGGATATGATTCCCATTCTTTCCGAGGCGAATATATCCGTAAAGGAAAGTACAAATCATCTGCCTACGGCTTCGGATAATTTAAACAGTGTCAGTCAAACCACGGAAAATGCCACCAACCAGGTATTGGATCAGGTAGACAGTATTTCCGGTAAGCTGGCTGAGCTGAAAAAGATGATTCAGGAAGGAACCGACAAGGAAAAACAGACAGCCCTTTTGGACGAAGTTACCAATGAGGCTAATGAAATAGTTTTTGCTTTCCAGTTCCAGGATATTACCACACAGCAATTGGAGCATACCAATCGCATTTTATCTGCTGTTTATGAAAAATTTCATACTTTGTTTGAATCATTTGATTACATGCGCAATAACAGCTCCCTGGGAGCGGAAGTGGCCCGCGCCATAGAGAATGAATTCAATAAGGAGTTAAGTAAACATAAGGAAGACATGGAGAGCTTTAAGAAGCGCACGGAGGATATTATACATCAAAACCATGAATTCTCCCAGGAAGATATTGACAGTTTTTTTAAATAAGGAGTCATGGAATGTCTATGTTCGATGAACTGACGGTTGAAGATCAAAAAGAAACCTTTAAGCTGAAACGCAGCCGGCAGCGCAGCTCCATCATTAAAAGCAAAGATATAAAAATAAAATCTACAAGAATCATCAATCCGCTCGAGAATAGCCATATCCCGGTTAATAAAGGCAAGGTTACCCCTTTAACGGAAGCGGGAGAGGTTATTGGCTTTATTTACCAATGTTCCTGCGGTGAAATTGCCAAGGTGATTTTTGATTATGATGAATCCTTAGAATAAGAATAACGTGAAACCAATTCGTATCCATATCGCGGATGATAAATATTCAGCCTATGTTACCATCCTGAGCGACCCGGAACATTTCCCCTCCGAAGGGGATATTTTGCGTCAGCTTAAAAAGGCCGGCGTTGTTTATGGCATCGATGAAGAGGTCATAAAGGAAATTGTCTCCAAAAAACGCTCCGTAACCATGAAGGCCGTGGCCCGGGGCCGTTACCCCCGCGGACGCCTTCATTGGCAGATGGACGTGCGCACCGCAAAAAAACCCTATATCACTTCAAAAAATCGTGCCGACTTTAAAAACCTTAACCAGAATACACCGGTTGAAAAGGGTCAGGTAGTGGCCGTTTATCATCCGGCGGAATCGGTTGAGCCCGGAAAAAAAGTAACCGGGGAAACGGTGGAACCGGCCGGGATATATACTAACATTCCCCAATCGGAAGACTTTTATCTGGACAAGGATGGCAAAACCCTGCGCGCCGCTAAAACAGGCTACCTCTTTCGCAGCATAGACCGCTTACAAATATCCGAAGTGTATCATATTCGCGGGGACGTGGGCTACGGCACCGGCAACATTAAGGTTAAGGGACCCGTGGTTATCGACGGGGATGTGCGTTCCGGCTTCCGGGTGGAATCCGAGGGGACGATTGTCGTAAACGGCTCGGTGGACGCGGCCAATATCTACTCCTCCCATGGGGATGTTATCGTTCGCGACGGTATTTTGGGGCAGGGGCGGGCCCAGGTGCTGTGCGGCGGAAAGCTGACCTGCGGTTTTGCCCAGGATGCGCGATTGGCGGCGCGGCAGGATGTGGAACTGACCAGCTATGCCATCAACTGTACTGTTTCCGCCGGTGGTTTTGTTCGCGTTACCGATAGCAAGGGCGTTATACGGGGAGGAACCATTACGGCGGAAAAAGGGATTGTTACGGCCAATGCCGGCAGCGAAAGAGGAACAATGACCGACCTGGTGATACGCCACTATTCCGAGGCCAATAGCACCGGACGCTTGTGGAAATTAAGCAAAACCCGCCTGGAAACCGGCAAAAGACTTTCCTTTTTGCAAAAACGCAGACAATTTCTTGATGTTCTTAGGGAAAAGAAACAAAAACTTTCCGCCGAAAAACAGGCGGAGCTTGAAAAAATTGACGGTGAAATGCAAGAACTGTCCGAAAAACTAAAAGAGTTGGAGCGGGAAGAAGCGGAATTGCAGCAAACCGTTTCCAAGGAACATATGGTTAAGGAAGTCCAGATAAGGGACGTATTATACCGGAACGTGCACATTGATATCGGCGGACGGCACTATACCAGCATGACAGACCTAAAGGGCGTGCGTATTTTCCGGGTGAAGGATGAAATCTTAATAGAGTCTTTAAGGGATAAAAACAGCGATTATAATATTTTTATCCCCGATAAGACAAAGGAAGGGTAAGCCCATGGCTGCGAGATCATCGGAGGAAGAGCGTTTCAGGATTTTAATTATAGATGATGAGGCGGATGTTTTACAAACCATTGCCGACAGCATTCGTTCGGACAGGTATGCCGTGCTAACGGAAAGCGATCCGCGCCGGGCGCTGGACCGACTGAAAAAGGAAAACTTTGATATTGTTCTGACGGACCTGATGATGCCCGGGGTTTCGGGGATGGATATTGTGCATTATGTCGCCGGCCTGGAGCGGGCCGATACGGAGGTGGTGGTCATTACGGCCCATGCCACCGTGCAAACGGCCATAGAGTCTTTGCAAATGGGCGTGTATGATTATATTCAAAAACCTTTTGACGCTGAAGAGCTACGTCAGGTTGTGGCCCGTGTTGCCGAAAAACTTACACTGCAAAGGCACAATGAACGGCTAACCCGGAAAAATAACCGCTTACTGAACCATATCTCAACCCTGCTGGATATCAGTAAAATTCTGTATCAGCTTAATGACGAAAACGCGGCGGGGGAGATGGTGCTGGATACCATGATAGAGTATTTTAATCTTCCGCGGGTCGCGCTTTTAAAACTGGATGCCAAAAACGGCGACTACCGGTTTAGTTTGCAAAAGGGTTTTGCGGGTGACTGGTCCGGATTTTCCTTTTCCGCCGGAGATCAACTGAACGGGCAGGCAACCGATGCCGGCCGGCCGCTACATATACCGATCCGTCATGGAACGCTTTCCGTGGGTGAAAAAAAATATAAGGTGGATAACGGTGTGCTGACTTTGGTGCCCGTTGTTTTCCAGGAAAAAGTACAGGCCTGGCTGGCCACCTTTGATGACGGGCGGGAGACAGGTATCTCCGGGGATGTGGAAGCCCTGTTGTCGATTCTGGCCAATCTGATCGCTCCGGTTATAAATGGATTGGGTGAAAACCTAAGCGGAGGCTACAACGATCAGCTTTTATACGAACATATCCGGCAGCATATTCGCGAGGCGGCCCATGTACTCAAACCGGTGGGCTTCAGTCTTTTCCGTTTCGATGTTATCTATGATGGCGACAAACCCTTCCTGATCCGTGACGCGCTGGAATCCATCCAGATAAAAATTCGCGCCTTTGTTCAGGAAGATGTAGAGGTGGTCTGGCGTTCCGTGGACACGGTTTTGTTTATACTTCCTGAAAAAGATTATTTCCAAAGCGAATCCTTTAGCCGCGGGTTAATGGCGGAAATAGAATCCTATATTGATAAGGTGGACGCTCCCTTCCACGTCATCGGCAGTTATGCCTGCCTGGGCTACCCGGAATCCGGCGATGACGCCGCTTCCCTGCTGTGGCGCTTATGGGTCAGGATGCTTCAGGAAGGATTAAACGCCCAGCGGGTTTTTTTGGAAAACACTATGCAACAAGAGCTGACATGAGCGTTAATAAAACCATCCTGATCGTGGATGATGATTTAAGTATTCTGGAAATGATAGGCGAGGGGCTTACGGAACAGGGCTATCATGTGGTGGCCGCCGTAAATCCGGAGGATGCCCTGCAAAAAATAAAAGAGGTGGACATACGTTTTGCCCTGATTGATTATGACTTATGTGTTCCTGAAATGAATGGCGTCGACTTGTCGCAGAAAATCCGTTTTGCCCAGCCGGATGTTATCATCCTGATCATGACGGGTTATCAAAATATTAAATATGCCGTGGACGCCATGCGTAACTTTAAATTTGATTACCTGATCAAGCCCTTTCGTATCGACCAGGTGATCTCTTCCTTTGAACGTTCCCTGCGCGAGTATCAGCTTTTGGAGGAAAATAAAATGCTCTATCGTAAGATCATTGAGCTTGAGGAAGAATGTGAACGCCTGAAAAACAGTGAAAACGAGGAGCATGTTATGCGAACCATAAGTCAGGCTTCAAAAAAACTTATATCCAACAGCAATGCTGCCGATATATACAGAAAACAACAGAACCTAAACAATCCTTAATACCAAAAACAGAGATTCGACCTAATGGCTAAGAATGTACTTATTGTGGATGATGATGATGATCTCCGGGAAATAGTAAAAGAAACACTTGATAGCGGTGAGTATGAGGTTTTTGACGCCGACTCCGGTGACAAGGCCCTTAAGATGTTGGAGGAAAACAGATACGATCTGATCATTAGTGACCTGATGATGCCGGGCATAAAGGGACTGGATCTTCTGAAAAAAGTCAAGGCGCAACATCCTGAAACCGGCGTTTTGCTTATGTCGGCCTACGGTACCATCGAAACAGCGGTTGACGCCATGAAGGAAGGCGCTTTCGATTTTATTACCAAGCCTTTTTCCATATCGCATATTGAATCGCGCGTGCAACGCTTTTTTGAGTATGAATCCCTGAAAAAGGAAAATATCCGACTGAAAAAGAAGCTTGAGCAGACCCGCCAACCGGGAAAGCTGATAGGTACCAGCAGTGTGGCTGAGCAGATCAATTATCATATTGGAATAGTTGCCCGGAGCGATGCCCCTGTATTTATACAGGGAGAAAGCGGAACCGGCAAGGAACTGATCGCGGAAGCCATCCATTCCCAAAGCGATCGCGCCCAAAAGCCTTTTTTAAAAATCAACTGTGCCGCCGTGCCGGATACGCTTTTTGAAAGCACGCTTTTTGGCCATGAAAAGGGCGCTTTCAGCGGTGCTTATAAGGCGCAAAAAGGTATTTTTGAAGAGTGTGACGGCGGAACGCTGCTATTGGATGAGGTGACCGAAATCCCCTATAATATGCAGGCAAAGCTGTTGCGGGTTCTGCAGGAGATGAAAATTATCCGGGTGGGCACCACCACCGAAATCCCCGTTAATGTGCGCATTATTGCCGCCACCAATCATAACATAACCGAACTGATCCGCGAGGGAAAATTCCGTGAGGATCTGTTTTTCCGCCTGAATGTTTTTCCTATCGACGTGGCGCCGCTGCGCCAGCGTAAGGAAGATATCCCCCTGTTGGTGGAGACGTTTTTGAAAAAGTTTAAAGAGAAGTACAAGTACGCGGAAAAGGTACTTGACCCCTCCTGCATGGATGTGTTACTGAAGTATGACTGGCCGGGTAACATCCGGCAATTGCAGCACGTTATTGAACGGGCCATTCTTTTTTCCACGGATGAAAAGCGTATCCGCCCTGAACATCTCAGGTTTGAGGAAGACTTCAGTAAACAGAATGCCCCCGCCATTTCTCCGGAGAATATTGTTCCCCTGGCTGAAATGGAAAAACGGATGATTTTTGCCGCTTTGCAAAAAACGGGTAATCATCGTAATCAGGCCGCGGAGTTGTTGGGTATTACCGTGCGCACCCTGCGCAATAAACTACACCAGTATGAAGAAGAGGCCGTGAGTTAGCGGTCTGACCGCTCTTTCCTTTTGCGCTTTCATATTATTTTAATAAACATTTTACACTTGTTTAACGTTTTGTAAATCTGCCTGTTCTTTCCTCTTTTTATAAAAAACAACGAATAACTCAAATTTTGTTCACTTCCCCGAATTCCCTTTAGAGTCGGTTCCCGGCGTCCGAATAGTTAAGAAAACCTAACAGGAGATTGTATCCATGCGGGCGTTAATTGTGGAAGATAATTTTACGAACCGTAAAATATTGCAAAGATTTTTAGAGGATAAGTTTGAAACGGATATCGCCGTGGACGGACTGGAGGCTGTTACGGCCTTCAAGGACGCCCTGAACGAAGAGAAACCTTATGATGTGATATTTCTGGATATTATGATGCCCAACAAGGATGGCATGGAAGTTTTGCGGGATATCCGGGAATATGAAGAAAAACAGGGTATTATGGGGCTTGACGGTGTGAAAATTATAATGACCTCTTCCCTGGAAGGGAATCATGATATTTTGAATGCCTTTAAGGCCGGCTGCGAGGCCTATATCGTAAAACCCTATAGCAAACAACAAATAGAAGCCCGGCTCGCCGAACTGGGCTGCACTGCGGTAACGGTCTGATCCCATGCTGATGTATAATGTCAACCGGACAGAAGACGGTCTGTGCTTTGAGTTTAGCTCAAGCTATACTTATGTGGATAAAACCGTGGAGAATTGTGTTGGTTTTGTTCGTGAAAAAAGTCTGGATATCAGTGAGTTTGACCTCTCCGTAACATTGCATGAGGTGCTGTCCAACGCGGTGCGCCACGGCAACAAGAATAACCCGGAAAAAAAGGTTTATTGTAATCTGTATTGGAAAGATGACCTGTTACGGATTGAAGTCAGGGATGAAGGAACGGGACTCCCGTCCGGAGACAGCCTGAAAAGGGAATCCGGAACGCTGGAACCCCATGGTATGGGCATGTCGATTATTGAAGGGCTTGATTTCGAATGCAGTTATGTGTCGGAGAAAAACATGGTGTTATTAAAAAAGAAGGTAAAAGTACATCCAAATTAAGAGGGGAAAATGAGCCAAACTATTACAGTACAACCGGATTATAATATAACCGTTTCCAGCAGTGATGTGTTAAAGGACGAGTTGTTGCGTCACATCAGAGAGGGCGCGGAGCATATCGTTGTGGATTTTTCGCAGGTTAAGATCATCGATTCAACAGGATTGAGCGTGCTTATATCCACGCACAACACAATTAAGGATAAACATCCGCTGGAATTAGTCAATGTTTCCGATGATATAAAAAGGCTGCTGGCCATTACCCGGCTGGATAAGCACTTTCAGGTGAATTAAGCCTTTTTCCGGCAAAAGAGATAAATTTACGAGGGCAATATTATGGCCATGATCGAAGATGATGAAATCATCAGGGTGTTTATTGAGGAGTCAACCGAACATCTGGATGGTATTGAAAGTGACTTCCTGGAGATAGAAAAGGATGGCGCCAATATGAATGTGGACCTGATCAATAAGGTCTTTCGCGCCATTCACTCCGTAAAGGGAGGCGCCGGGTTTTTAGGGCTGGATAAAATAAAGGAACTGGCCCATGAAATGGAAAACCTGCTGAACCTTATGCGCAACGGCGAACTGGTTCCCACGCCGGAGATCATCAGTATCCTTCTTTCGGGTAATGATAAGTTGAACGAACTGATCACACACTATGCCGAATCCAATGAAATGGATATTGCCGAGGAAGTGGTTATGCTTAAGGGCGCCACAACCGCCGCGCTACCCGAGGAAGAAAAAGACAGTGTGGAAATCGAAGAAAAGATATGCCTGCCTAACGGTTACCATGTTTTTTGCGCTAAAAAGCTTGAACTGGATCAGGCGCAAAAGGCGGGCCGTATCCTCTATCTGGCCGAGTTCGATCTGCTTCGTGATATCGAACGTAAAAACAAGTCCCCTCTTGATATCATTAAGGAAATACAACAGGCGGGTCAGTTGGTTGAAAGCAAGGTGGATATTGCCGCCGTGGGCACCCTCGATGAGCAAAATAACAACATGCGCATTCCCTTTTATGTCCTCTTTGCCACGGTGCTGGAGCAGGACCTTGTGGGTAAGCTGATAAATCTGGATGACTCCCACATCTATTATTTCAATAAGGAGCGTAATATTTTTCCCCTCTCCGCCGCCAATGACGCGGCAGAGGAACTTGCCGGAAATTTAAAGGGGTCTGAGGAAAGCCCTGCTCCCGGGCCCAACATCGAACAGGAAAAAACGGAAGCAGCGCCTCCTCCTCCCGCGCCCGAGGTTAAGGAAGAGAAAAACGCGGCGCCCGTCGGGAAAAGCGCTCCCGCCACTCCCCCAAAAAGCACCGCATCCAGGGCAAAGACAGGCGGAGCGGCAAAGGAAAGCCATCCTACATTTGTTAATGAAACACTGCGGGTTAATCTGAAGGACCTGGATACCCTGATGACCCTGGCCGGAGAACTGGTGCTTACCCGCAATCAGTTATTGCAGACACGCAATCAGAATGACGCCAAGGAACTGGAGAATGCCATCCAAAGGGTGGATCTGATCACCTCCGAATTGCAGGAAGCCATCATGGCCACGCGCATGCAGCCCATCGGTATCGTTTTTAACAAATTTCAACGGGTGGTGCGCGACCTTTCCAAAAAGCTGAATAAGAAAACGGAGCTGGTGATAGAAGGCGAAGGCGTTGAGATGGATAAGACCATCATCGAAGCCATTGGCGATCCCCTGACACACCTTATTCGAAATTCCGTGGATCATGGCATCGAGGATGTGGAAACACGCGCCGCCAAGGGCAAATCGCCCACGGCCATACTGCGCCTGAGCGCCCTGCACGAAGCCGGGCAGGTGGTAATAAAAGTGGAAGATGACGGAGCGGGCATAGACCCGGAAAGGATCAAGGCCAAGGCTCTGGAGAACGGTTTTATCTCCGCCGCCGAGTTGGAGGAGATGAGCGATAATGAAATAATCAAATTGATTTTCCGTCCCGGTTTTTCCATGGCCAGGGAAGTTACGGATATTTCCGGCCGCGGCGTGGGCATGGATGTGGTTTTTAGCAATCTTTCCAAGCTGGGCGGTACCATAGACATTCAATCCAAGGTAGATGTGGGTACCACCATAAGCATTAAACTGCCGCTTACCCTGGCCATTATTCCGTCGCTCATTGTCCGCGTGGATGAAGACCGTTTTGCCCTGCCCCAGGTTAACCTGGTGGAACTGGTGCGCGTGTCCGCCGGTCAGGCCGCCAACCGTATTGAAAAAATAGACAATGCCGTGGTGATGCGTTTACGCGGCGCCTTGCTTCCCCTTATCGACCTGCGCCAGGTACTGCGGGGCGAGGGAAGCGGCTTTACCAATCTGGAAGAGAATAACGAGGCCACCAATATTGTGGTTGTTAACGCGGGTAGCTTTAATTACGGTATTATCGTCGATGATTTGCTCGATTCGGAAGAGATCGTTGTTAAACCGTTGGGGCTGCATTTACATCATCTGGAGACCTATGCCGGCGCGACCATTTTGGGGGATGGCCGCGCCGCGCTTATCCTGGATATTGTGGGGATAAGCAAGGCCATGAAACTAAAACCGGTTAAGCAGAAGCAGGAAGAGGAAGAAAAACAACTGGAAAACCTGCTGGGGCAAAAGGACAGCCAGTCCATGCTACTGCTTAGCAACGGACACGATGAACAGTTTGCCATTCCCCTGGGACTGGTATCCCGTATAGAAAAAATCCGTAAGGAGGAGCTGACGGAAACAAGCGGCCGCCGCGCTTTAAAGTACCGCGGAGGCACGTTGATTGTTCTGGCTATTGAGGATGTGGCTCCGGTAAAACCAAGGGTAGAGACAAACACACCCTATGTGGTTGTTTTTAAATATGGCGGCAAGGAAGTCGGTGTTGTCGTTTCGCATATTATAGATGTTGTCGACTTCCTCACGGATATTGACGAGGATACTTTCCGCCAACCCGGCATAGTGGGGTCTTCCATTATTATGGATCGGATAACCCTGTTGATCGATTTGTATGGCCTGGCCGCCGCGGCCATGCCCGAACGACTGGTGGAATTGGAAGAAGAAGTACAACGTGGCAGCGGTCATAAGAAAAACACCATCCTTATCGTGGAAGATTCAAAATTCTTCCTTAATCAGATAAAAGGCTTCACGGAAGATGCCGGCTATAATGTTGTCACCGCGCTTGACGGCGTGGAGGGTCTGGAACGGCTGGAAGCCATGGAGAAGGAGATCGACCTTATCCTGACCGATATTGAAATGCCCAATCTTGACGGTATTGGTTTTACCCGTGAGGTTCGCGCTAAAAGGGAGTTTCAGGATATGCCCATTCTTGCCCTCACGTCGGTTGCCGGCGAGGAGGCGGAAAAGGCCGCCCTGGAAGTGGGCATAGATGAATACCTGATAAAACTGGATCGTGAAAAGGTTTTATCTAATATAGAAAATTATCTGCAAAACGGACGTCAAAATTAGGATACAGTCATGAAAAAGAATGATCAGGAATGGATGGAGCTTACTATTTTTCAGGTAGCCGATGTCAACTGCGCCATGGATATCCTGAACATAAAGGAAATCATCAAACATCTGGAAATAACCCGGGTGCATAACGCTCCGCCTTATATTCGCGGGGTGGCCAGCCTGCGTGGTGAAATTATAACCGTGGTGGACGTGCGGGAAAAATTTGGTTTCGAACCCGTTCCGCTCAATGAGGATATGCGCATCATTGTTACTTCCTACAAGGGAGAAAACACCGGTCTGCTTGTGGACCGGGTTCTGGATGTACATATGGTGGATACGGATGCCATGGAGCCGTTGGCTTCCAATATTAACGGTGTAAACCGTGACTTCTTTTCCGGCATATATAAAATGGAAAGCGGCCTCTCCGCGGTACTGAATACGGAGGCGCTGCTTCAGGGTGAACTGAATGAACATGTACGCTAGAAGGGCGGTGCGCAATGTTTAAGGATATGAAAATAAAATATAAACTTTTTGGCGGCTTTTTTTTGGCATTTTTAATTTTAGCCGCCGTGGCCATTAAATCCCAGTACGCGCTTACAACCATTCATGAAAAAGAGTTGCAGGTAAATCATATGGTAGAACTGCAACAACTTTTTCTTAAAAAAATAACCGATCATTTTAAATGGGTGAACAGGGTTAATGAAGATATCGTGCGTCAAAGTACGGGGTTGACCGTGGAAAAAGATGATCATGCCTGTTCCCTGGGCAAGTGGCTGTATGGCGACGGACGGCAAAAAACGATAAATATGTTTCCCGGATTGAAGGGAATATTAAGTGCCTTGGAAGAACCCCATGCCCGTCTTCATGCCTCTGCCCTGGGCCTGGAAAAGCTATTGCAATTAAAGGTCAGCCAGGTCGCCATCTCCAATTACTATAAAAACAAAACCACACCGGCGCTTATGGATGTTCAGGCGGGCTTGCAAAAAGCGGTAGAAATACTAAGCGGAGAGGCCCAAACCGCGGGGCGGGAGCTTGAAGATATACAAAGGTCCGCCATCCAGTGGGGATATGGTCTTCTTATCTTTGCGGCTTTTGCTTTTATAGTAATCAGTATTCTTCTTTCAAATCTCATTGTAAAACCTCTGGCGGAGAGCGTGGAATATGCCCAGGCCATCCAGAATGAAGACTTAACCGTTTCCCTCTACAGTGACAGGGGCGATGAGATCGGTGAATTGCAAAAAGCCCTCAATGACATGGGGGAGAATTTAAAATCCATATTGGGTGATGTGCTGAGCTATTCGGATCAACTGGCCGGCGCCTCGGAGCAGATGAATGAAGCCGCGGGAAAGATGTCTATGGAGACGGCGCAGGTAAATGAAAAATCCCATACGGTGGCTTCCGCCGCGGAAGAGATGAGCATGACGATGAAGGATGTCTCCAGTGCCAGCGAACATGCCACCGCCAATATGAATCATGTGGCCTCCTCCACGGAACAGATGAGCGCCACGGTATCCGAAATCGCGCAAAACTCGGAAAATGCCCGCTCTATAACGGAAAAGGCCGTCAGGTCCGTTGAACAGGCCTCCGCAAAGGTGGCGGTTTTGGGCGAAGCGGCCCGCCAGGTTACTCAGGTTGTGGAAGTGATAAATGATATCAGCGAGCAAACGAAACTTTTGGCCCTGAACGCCACCATAGAGGCGGCCCGGGCCGGCGAAGCGGGAAAGGGATTTGCCGTTGTGGCCAATGAGGTAAAGGAACTGGCCAAGCAAACTAACGACGCCATCGGAGAAATTCGTACAAAAATAGAAGCCATTCAAAACTCCACGGATGACACCGTCGCCGAAATAAGCAGCATCAGCAAGGTAATCGGAGAGGTAAACGATACGGTGAATAATATTGCCACGGCCGTGGAAGAACAATCGGTAACCACCAATGACATTGCCCATAATGTAAAAGACGCGGCAAATGGTCTGAACACCGTTTCCGATTCCGTAACACAATCGGCCATGGCGTCACAATCCATCGCGGCGGATATATCCATGGTTAACCAAACCAACGATCTGGTTTTGCAGGAGAGTCAACTGGTGAGTGAAAATGCCGGAGAATTGGCCAAAATGAGTGAGCAGTTAAAATCCATAGTCCAACGCTTTCGCCTGAACTGAAATCCGGAGTAAAAAATGACCATCAGACTGAAATTATTTGCAGTTATCGTTACGCTGTCCGCCCTGGGTATGTTTATGTTTTTGGTTAACTGGCAGCTCAGTTCATCCCAGGAACTGGATGCGCGGGTTATCAATCTGGCCGGACGTGAAAGAATGCTCAGTCAGAAACTTTCCAAGGAACTGGTGGCCTTTGTTGAAAAAAAAGAGCGTGACGGCGCCACTCCCGAAGCCCTTAAAAAGTCCATTCTGGAAACCAGCGCAATTTTTGATAAAACCTTAAACAGCCTGATGCATTCGGGAGAAGCGCCATTAACACTTTCGGTGGAAGGGCCGCAAACATATTTGCCGGCGGCGGACAAGGAGATACAAGCGTCCCTTAGAACCGTTGCCGCCGTGTGGCGGGAGTTCGGCCCACATATAAAAAATATATTGCGGGGTGAATCCGTATTCAGCTCCCTGGACTGGATTTTGGATCACAACATGGATCTACTGGCAAAGATGAATATTGCCGTGGGACAATTTCAAAAGGCTTCCGAGGATAAAACGGAAACTGCTTTAACTTTTCAAAAGATCAGTGCTGTTTTCGGGGCACTGGTGTTTATTCTGGCGCTTTACCTGATAACCGGTATTGTAAAAAAGATTAATGAACTAAAAAGTTACGCGGAGGCCCTGGGAACCGGTGACTTTACCGCGGAGCCCCCGGAAGCGTCCGAGGATGAGATCGGACAAACGGCGTCGGCCATCCGAGAGATGTCCCGCAATATAAAAAATCTTGCCGGTGGAATAAAAAGCAATAGCGAGTTGCTTTCAGACTCTTCCGGTGAACTGATACAAATGGCCCGGGAATTGATTTCAAATTCGGGCAATCTAAATGAAAAAGTGAACTCTCTGGCTTCCGCCTCGGAAGAGTTGAATGTAAACATGCATGATTCATCCGGCAGGGTGGGCCATTCCAGCGAGAATCTGAGCGATCTGAACAATACCATCAGCGAGTTACAGAACACGGTTCAGGGGATCGCCGCAAATACGGGCAAGGCCAAAACTCTAACCGATGCCTCGGTTGAGAAGGTGGAAACCGCCAGCACCAGCATCTCTGCGCTCAGCACGGCCGCGCGGGAAATTAACCTGGTTATCGATATGATAGTGGAGATTGCCGAACAGACCAAGCTGCTGGCGCTTAACGCCACCATCGAGGCGGCGCGGGCCGGCGAGGCCGGAAAAGGATTTGCCGTTGTGGCCAACGAAGTAAAGGAACTGGCCAAGCAAACCAATGCCGCAACGGAGAATATACAAAAACGCATTACCGCCATGCAGGATACAACACGCCAGACGGTACTGGACATCGAGTCGATCTCAGGCTCCATCCGCGAGGTTAGCGAGATTGTGAATGCCATTTCCTACGAGGTTGACCATCAAAATGAAGCCACAAACGGTTTTGCCGGCAAGGTGACCGATACGCACCGGGCCATGCAGGACGTAAGCAGGGGCGTTTCGGAAATTGCGGACGTCACCCGGGCCATTGTGGAGGATATCTCCACGGTGCAGCAGGAGAGCAGCCAGGTGGATAGCGCCGGGAACCTGCTTACCCAAAAGGCCAATCAACTGGTCGGCATAAGCGAGGAGCTGAAAAAAGGGTTGACGCACTTTAAACTAAACTAAGGGATGCGATGCGATGAGCCGCAAAAAAATAAAAGTTCTTATTGTCGACGATACGGTTCTTTACAGGAAGATAATCAGGGACACCCTGTCATCCTTTGCCGAGGTGGATGTGGTGGGCACGGCCTCTAACGGGAAAATTGCCCTGTCACAAATTACCGCACTTAAACCGGACCTGATAACCCTGGATCAGGAGATGCCCGAGCTGAACGGCGTTCAGACCTTACGCATGCTTAAAGCCTTTAACGGAAAAATGCCGGCCACGGTGATGGTTTCCGCCCATACCACCAAGGATGCCGCCGTAACCATGCAGGCCCTGGAACTGGGAGCTTTTGATTTTATTACAAAGCCGGCCGGTAATACCATGCAGGCAAATATAGAGGCCCTGGAACAACAGTTTAAGCCCATATTGCAGGCCTATGCCATAAAAAGCAATCTTGGCCGGGGTAGGGTGGTACAAAAAGAGACCGCCCCCCCGGCGGGTAGCGGAAATATTAATCCGGATACCTTTACCGGGCAGCCCATTAAAAGCGGATTACGCCCCGACGCCGTGGCCATTGGCGTTTCCACCGGAGGGCCGAAAGCCCTGGCCCAGGTAATTCCGCATATTAGCGGAAGGCTTAGTCAGCCCGTTTTTATCGTGCAACATATGCCGGCCATGTTTACAAAAGCCCTGGCGGAGTCCCTTGATGAAAAGGCGCAACTACGGGTCAAGGAAGCCGAAAACGGCGAGGCCGTTCAAAGAGGGCATATTTATATCGCCCCCGGTGGGAAGCAGATGAAAGTGGTTAAAAGCCTTGCGGGGCAGGTGAGTATAGAAATAACCGATGATGCGCCGGAAAATTATTGTAAGCCGGCGGCGGACTATCTGTTCAGGTCGGTTGCCGATGTTTACGGCAAAAGAACACTGGGGGTGATAATGACGGGCATGGGGCGCGACGGCGTTAAGGGACTGGACGTGTTAAAGAAAAAAGGCGCCGCCGTGCTGGCCCAGGATAAGAAAAGTTCCGTGGTCTTTGGCATGCCCATGGAGGCCATTCGCGCGGGTGTTGTGGATCAGGTGGCCCCTTTGTCTTCCCTGGCCGGGGAGATAAACCGGATTTGCGCCGGTATTTAAATTAAGGTTACTAACTATGTTAAAGTTATCCGGTAATGAGCTTTCGGTTATTTCAAAATTTGTGCGCGACTTAAGCGGAATCGTTCTCGATACCTCTAAATCCTATCTGGTCGAGAGCCGCCTGGGACCGTTGGCCGAGGAATATAATTGTAAAAATTACAGCGAACTTTATTTTAAAGCGCGGCAAGATCCCAGTAAGCGTATCGCCAATAGAATTGTAGACGCCATTACCACCAACGAAACCTTCTTTTTTCGGGATAACAGTCCCTTTGAGTTGCTGAGGCATAAAGTGATTCCGGATACGATTGATCGCATAATGGATAGCCCGCGCGCCTCCTTTCCTACAATGAAAATCTGGAGCGCCGCATGTTCCACGGGTCAGGAGGTATACAGCGTGGCCATTATCCTTAAGGAGCTATTGGGGGATGACATAAAACGCTGGCGCATTCAATTGGTGGGAACCGATATTTCCGACGCGGCCATTGCCCAGGCCAGTTATGGCCGCTATAATAAAACGGAAATTTCCCGGGGATTAAGACCGGATCAATTAAAAAAATATTTTGAAGAGCATGAGAATTATACAAAAGTAAGCGATGAAATACGCTACCTGGCAAACTTCCGGCGTTTGAACCTGCTGGAGCCGTTTGGCTTTATGGGCAAGTTCGACATCATACTCTGCCGTAATGTGGCCATCTATTTTGACATGGAAGACCGCAAAAGTCTTTTTGACCGTCTTGCGGACCAGTTGAACCCCAGGGGCGCGCTGCTTATCGGCGCCACGGAATCGCTGTTTGGGGTGAGTGATCGCTACGAAAGAAAAAGTTATATGAATTCCGTGTTTTATGAACTAAAAGACTAAGTTATAATGAGAGGTGCCTGTGTACGCCGAGATAGATACGCAAGATTATATCGATGAAATCGTGGATAATATCCGCAAGAAGGATAAGATCAAGGCCGATTTGGTTATTTCCCATATCGCCCGGATGGGGGCCGATGTTCAACGCCGGATGCTACAGGCCCTGAGCCGCGAAAACACGGACTTTACCGTAAGTTATATTATCCATCTTCTGGAAATTGCCGCCACGCTGGATATCGATGAAAGCGAGATAATTGAAACCTTGCAGGATATGCTTTTGCAACGACCGGAGAATATCCGCTTTCTGTTGGAAAATCCTGCTCTTTCGGAAAAGTTTGATATAATCGACCTGATCGCGGAATTGCAATATGACGGCGCGGTGCCTTACCTGCTGGAACGGTTGAATAATGAACAGGATCAGCAAAATATCATCCGTATTATTCGCGCCCTGGGCAGTATCGGCGATCCCGAAACGGTTAACAGCTTAAGCGAGTATCTCTATTCCGAAAACCGTCCGCTTATCATGGCCGCCATAGAGGCCCTGAAGGAAATCGGCAGCTCCAATGCCCTGGAGGCCCTGACCGAGCGTATCGGCACGGACCACGAGATCGATGCGCGGATAGTGGATATTTTTGCCTTAATACAGGACGAGGCGAGCCTGAAAGCGCTGAACCGGGTTTTAAAAACGGGCGATCCGCAACTGCGAAATTATGCCAAGACAAAACTGATACAGATCGGGCCCAAGGTTGTACCGATTATTATCGACAATTTACGTGATGATGATTCCGAGTTTGTAATTCATTCCCTGAATATTCTGGGTATGTTGGGCGACGCCAGTGCCGTCAATGCCATCCGGCAGCTTCTCTTTGATCATCCTCCTAACGGCAATATACGCTTTGCCGCGTTTGAGGCCCTGGGCATGTTGCCCATTCTTAAGGGTATCTTTGTTTTGTCCAACGGCCTGTCCGATGAGGTGGACCTGGTGCGTAAGGCCGCGGCACGGGCCATAGACCGCAACAATACCTCTACCCTGAGGTCGGGCATACGCAATCTTATCCGTAATAACGACGCCGAGGCGCGCAATATCGTATCCGCCTTTATTGACGCCGAGGCGGATTCCATATTCAGAAATATGATTATGGAAAGCCCCTTCCGGGAACTGGCCATGGATTATCTGAAAAAGGATGCCCATCCCGATCTTAAAAAACATTTCGGCGATCTGTTAAAACAGATTGGCTATAACGATTTGGCCGCCGAAATAGAACCGCGTTCCGAAGAAGATCAAAAACGGTTGAACATTATTGTTGTGGATGATTCGCGTATGTTGCTTAAGGTTTATAAAAGCAATCTGCATGATATCGGTTATGCCTCGCGCCTGTTTGAATTTCCCGAAACCGCGCTGGATCATATCCTGGCCGAAAAGCCCGATCTGCTTATTACGGATTTGAACATGCCTAAGCTTACCGGTATCCAATTGACGGAAAAGGTGCGTGAAAAGTACAGTGCGGAAGAATTGCCGATTCTATTGATCACAACTCAAACGGACAAGGATGAAACGGCCGAGGCCTTTAAGGCAGGTATTTCGGATGTGATCTATAAGCCGTTTACCAAGGAACATCTGAAGGCGACCATAGATAAACTGGTGGGTTAAATCATCTTGATTTTTTTGAGGGCGTTTACGATATCCTCTTTTGAAAAGGGTTTGGCCACATAGTAGTCACAACCCAGTTTATAGGCCTGTTGCACGGTAGCAGGATGGGTTACCGACGATATGATGATGATCTTACAACGCTCTTCGCTTTTCAGTTTTATTTCATCCTCAAATTTGCGGATGTTGCTCAGAACATCCAGTCCGTTCATTTCCGGAAGATAAATATCCAGGCATACCAAGTTAAAAGCATTTCCGTTAAAAAAGAATTCCGCGTATTTTTTCAGGGCTTCCTTACCGTTGTTGCTGACGGTAAACACTCCGTAGGGCTCAATAAAGCGCTCAATCACCCTTTGAATAAGGAAAACGTCCTCTACAATCAGCGCATTTATTTTTTTCACTTTATTGTTCCCGTAAAAAACTTCTTTCCGTCATCGGCATATTTTAAAATAATTTTATTATAAAGCGTTATAAAACACCTGTTTATTTCCTTAAAAGGCAATTGGTTTCTAATCTCCGATCCCTGAAAAGCGGATGAGGAAGTTTTTATCCGGCAACAGGAAAGTTTTGCCATCGACGGCGGGGAATCGATTTGTTTCCGGGGAAGGCTTGGTACGGAAGATATCTTGTAACTTCTTTAATTTTAAATGTTTATGGTTGATAAGATATGAGTGGTTTACGTTTGGCACAGCTTTTGACATGTAAGAGATGAAAGGAAGAACGATGAAGCTATTTGATTTTGATAAAATACAGCTATACAAAAAAGCGCTGAACGTTTATGACAAGCAGCATAAGGCGATCGCGAAAAATGTGGCCAATGCGCATGATAATAGCTATCGCCCGGTTAAAACCGATTTTTCCGATCAACTGCAAACGGCATTGACGGAGAAACTTAAAAAATCGGATCCGCGCCATTTTGACGCCAATGGTCCTGGAGAATTTCCCACGCTGGATAAGGATAAAACCCGTGAAACGGTGGATTTGAACAAGGAGATGGGTGATCTGGCTGTCAATCAGATTCGTTTTGACTTCGTCAGCAGGCTGCTCAACAGAACCTATAAAAGTCTGAATGCCAGTATAACAGGAAAAACAAACTAAAGGAGTTCATGGATGAAAACAGAGGGAATTCTTTCCGCCATTAATACAACCATGGGCGGACTATCCACGCAGATGAAGCGCCTGCGTCTTATTTCCGATAACATCGCCAATGCCGACCGGGTTGCCGATAAAAAGGGTAATCTCTATAAAAGGCAGGTGCTGGTCTCCGAAGGGGAAAACTCTGTGAGAAATAAGAATTTCGGCGATCGTTTGTCATTAAAAATGAAAAAAACGGATCAGGGGCATTTTAATACCGTAGATCGGCGCCTGCCAGGCCTAAAGGGTGGCACGGACGGCTTCCGTGTTGTAGAACAGGACAGCACCCTGCGCGTCTTTGAACCGAATAACCCCATGGCCGACAAGGACGGTTATGTGGAAAAACCCGATATCAACGTGGTTGAGGAAATGGTGGATATGATATCCGCCACGCGCATTTATGAAGCCAATGTAAGCGTTATGCAGGCTGCCAAGAATATCGCTAAAAAATCTCTGGAGATCTAGCGATGAGAATATCTGGGGGAATATCGGATTTATACGGCGCGGAAAGCTATGCCCGGCAGGGGACAAAGGTACAGTCCGCCCCGGCGGAACAGGCCAGGAACATTGACAACAAGCAAGCCCCGGAAAAAAAAGCCTCGGGGACGATTTCCCTGCGCGGGGTGCTGAGTGCCCGGGAGCTTAAAACCCTCGAAGCCTTTTTTGGCGATCCGCATACCAACCGGCAATCGCTTTACGGCGGAAGAGGCGCCCCTAAAAACATACATTCCGGCATGTTATTGGATGTGAAAGGATAAACTATGTCTGCTGTAAATCAACTGGGCTCGGTAAACCTGCGGGAACTGCTGGCCCAAACAAACCCAACCCGGCCCGAAGCCAATAAAGACAAGAAACAGGATTTCGGCGATACCATATCGGACTTCATCAACTCGGTGAACGACCAGGCCAGGGAAGCCGCGCAAATTTCCCAGGATGTTATTCAGGGACGCTCGGATAATCTCCAGGAAGCCATGGCCGCGCTGGAAGAATCCGGCTTAAGTTTTAAGCTTATGGTAGAGATTCGCAATAAGCTGCTGGAGTCGTTTAAAGAAGTAGAACGGATGTCGGTATAAATCTAAACAGGAATGATTAATGAATCAGCTCGTTGCACAACTTACACAATTTGTAATGCAGTTTACGCCCAAACAGCGGATTATGGTAACCGGGATTGCCCTGGTTTTTCTTTCCGCCGTGGTGGCCATGCTTATGTGGGCCAATCGAACGGAATATGAACTGCTGTTTGCCAATATGGACCCGCAGGATGCCTCGGAGGTGGTTACCGAACTTTCTAACGATAAAATAAAATACCGTTTGGAAACGGGCGGCACCACCATTTATGTGCAGCAGGATATGGTGGATGAACTGCGCATACGTTTCCATAACATGGGCGGCGGCGCCAACCAGCCTCAGGGCTGGGATGATATTTTTGATCCCGAAAAAAATAATATCGGAGAAACGACCACCATGATGCGCATTAAAACCCTGCGCGCCCTGGAAGGGGAACTGGAAAAAACCATCAATATGATGACCTGGGTTAAGGGCTCACGGGTACATTTGAATATACCCGACCGGCGCCTGTTTGAAGAGGATCGCAAGGGCTCGGCCAGCGTAACCCTGATTTTATCGCGGGGCGGCGTTTCCGAAAAACAGTTGATGAGCATCCCCCAGATGGTGGCGCATAGTGTGGAAAATATTGCTCCCGAGGATGTAACGGTTGTCGATTCCCGGGGAAATTTACTGTATAACGGCGACAATGAGAACAGTCTGGGGCAGTCCGGAACGCAATGGGAACTGACTAAAAATGTGGAAAATGAGCTGAATAAAAAGGTACGCAGCATTTTGGAAGCCTTTGTGGGCTATGGCAACGCAAAGGTGCAGGTGGGCGCGGAACTCAATTTTGATCAGGTCAGCAAAACCATCCAGGATATTGACCCCGATGATGTTACCGTCGTCAGCGAGGAAATTATCAATGAGTCTACCCACGACAATACGGATTCCTCCCTGGCCACGGCCGAAAACAGCACCACCAATTATGAATTCAGTAAGGTGGTGGAAAATATAGTCACGGGAACGGGCAATATAAAGCGTCTCACCGTGTCCGTTTTGGTAAACGGTGAATTCAAAACCACCACGGACGCCAATGGCGACGAGGTAAAGGAATATCAGCCGCGCTCCCAGGAGGATATTGATAAGCTGACGGCCCTGGTTAAAAACGCCATAGGTTTTAATGAACAGCGCGGCGACCAGGTGACGGTGGTTAACATGCCCTTTGCCGAACAGCCCGTTTATGAAGACAGCCTGCTGGATGTTTTTAAATCCCCGGATCTGTGGAAACAACTGCTTACCTATATTTTGGTGGGCATAGGATTGTTCATGGCCTTCAATCTTATCAAGGGCTTAATGAACAGCGAGGCCACCAGTAAAATTTTGTTGCCCATCGAAATACAACAGAAGGCACTTATGGAAAAAACAAAAGCGGAACGCATAAGCAGCGGCCTGGAGGAAGAAGATGAAATGGATGAGAACGCCTTTATCTCTAAACTGAGTCCCGAAGCCCGCGCGCGGATGAAAGCCAGTGATAAAATGACCACCGAAGTTGTAACCTTTGCCAAGGAAAACCCGGATCAGGCCACCTCGCTTATGCGCGCCTGGTTAACCCAAAAAGGATAGTACGTTATGCCCGAAGAGACAGCATTGGCCACACAGGAGCCTAAAACGGAAATTGCCGAGGTATCCTTACGGCCCATTCAAAAAATCGCCTTGATGATGATCGCCTTTGGCCCGGAAATCGCGGGCGAGATTATGCGTAATTTTACGGAAAAGGAAGGCGAAAAAATTTCCATCGAGATCGCCAAGCTGAATAATGTGCCGGTGGATGTGTTAACCAGCACCATAGAAGAATTTTATCAGATGATGCAGGCCAATCAGTACATCATTCAGGGTGGTTTGCATTATGCCCGGGAGGCGTTGGAAAAAGCCTACGGTATAAAAAAAGCGGAAGAGATTTTGAAACGGGTGGAAGCGGCCACGGAAGTAAGCGCCTTTTATCTGTTACAGACGGTGGATGATAAGCAACTGCTTAACTTTTTGCAGAATGAGCATCCGCAAACGGCGGCCCTGATACTGGCCAACCTTAAACCGACCCAGGCGGCCAGCATCCTTTCCGAATTGCCGGAAGAATACCAGTACGAAATCGCCTATCGGGTGGCCACCATGGAAAAGACCTCGCCCGAACTGATTGAAGATATCGAGGATGTTTTGCGTGAACAGATGGGCAGCATTTTTGGCGGCGGCCTGAGCAAGACCGGCGGCGTTGATACGGTGGCTGAAATCCTTAACTCGGTCAGCCGTACCGCTGAAAAGAATATCCTTACCAACCTGCGTGAGCGCGACGCCGATCTGGCCAATGAAATTAACGACCTCATGTTTATTTTTGAGGATCTGATCACCTTGCCGGCGGCAACCATCCAGATGATCCTGAAAGAGGTGAACTCCAACACCCTGGCCCTGGCCCTTAAGGCCACAACGCCGGATCTGCGCCAGAAAATATTTGATAATATGTCCGAACGGGCCGCGGCCATGCTGAAGGAAGAGCTGGACTACATGGGTCCCGTGCGGCTTAAGGAAGTTGAAAATGCCCAAAAGGATATCCTTGATGTGGCCCGTCGTTTGGAAGAGTCCGGCGAGATTCAACTTACGCGCGGCGAAGAAGAGGAACTGATCTAAAATGAGCCAGACCGTAATAAAGCTGGGGCGAAAGCTCAAGGGTGTAAAAGATCATAATGTCTACCCGGGCAGGCCCTTTGACAAGGATATTAAGAACGAGGCCCTGAATAAAAGCCCGCAACAGATTATCGATGACGCCCGCAAAATAAAACAACTCGAGGATCGCCTCCATCTGATGGAAGTGGAATTGCAAAACGCCCGGGAAGAGTCCTTTAAGGCCGGTTATGATGAAGGCAAGCATCGCACCATGCAGGAGGCGCTAAACAGAATAGAGGCGGTCAGGCTGGAGATGAAACAACAGGAAGAACACTTCCGGGAAACGCTGGAAAATCTGGAACGCCCCCTGATGATGCTGGCCAGGGAAATGGCCATAGCCGTTATACAAAGCAGGCTAGAGGAAAAGGAAGAAGCCGACCGGGCCCTGATGGATCGTTTGCGTCTAATGCTGCGGCAGGTGGTGGATCAAAATAATGTATGGATTGAAGTGAACCCCGATCAGTTGAATGTGATAGAGGGACGGGAGCTTAAAGAACAACTGAATATGCATGATGACGCGCGGGTCAATATAACCCCGGACCCCGGTCTGAAACCGGGAGAGGCCTTTGTTCAAACGGAGGATTATGTTGTGGATGGACGCTTTGAAAACCATCTGCAAAAACTGGACGCCGGACTATCGGGGGAGGAAAGGAAATGAGCACCCTGGCCGAACGATTTGAACACTATGCCAACCGTGTGGCGCATCTGGATCCTATTTTGGTGGATGGTAAGGTGACACGGGCTACCGGTCTGGTAATCGAGGCTTCCTCCAAAACCGGAACGCTGGGGGATATATGCGAAATCATGCCCGGTAACGGCGCCTCCATCCGTTCGGAAATCGTCGGTTTCCGGGGCCGGAACCTGTTATTGATGCCCCTCGGAGAAACCGTTGGCATCGCGCCCGGCAGCCGGGTGCGCATACAGCCGGAACCCCTGCGGGTGGCTGTGGGCGAGGCCGTGCTGGGTCGCGTTCTGGATGGACTGGGCCATCCGCTGGATGATCGGGGGCCGCTGTTGACGAAACATTATCGCCATGTTTATAACAGTCCGCCGAATCCCCTGCGCCGTCGCAGGATCAGCGAGCGGCTGGAGACGGGAATCCGCTCCATTGACGGACTGATTACCCTGGGCAAGGGACAACGAGCGGGTATCTTTGCCGGCAGCGGCGTGGGTAAAAGTGTTCTGCTGGGCATGATGGCAAAAAACACCGACGCCGACGTCAATGTGATTGCCCTGATTGGCGAGCGGGGACGCGAAGTGCGGGAGTTTATTGAACGCGACCTGGGCGAGGAAGGCCTGAAACGTTCGGTAGTGGTTGTGGCCACGTCCGACCAGGCGGCGACCATCCGCATTAAGTGCGCCCTGGCGGCCACCACCCTGGCCGAGTATTTCCGCGATCAGGGGAAAAATGTGCTGTTGATGATGGACTCCTTAACCCGGGTGGCCATGGCCCAGCGGGAAATAGGGCTGGCTATCGGCGAGCCTCCGGCTTCCAAAGGCTATACGCCATCGGTGTTTGCGCTGTTGCCGCGTCTGCTGGAAAGGGCCGGAACCAGTGACCGGGGCAGTATTACCGGACTTTACACGGTTCTGGTGGATGGCGATGACATGGACGAGCCCATCGCCGACGCGGCGCGTTCCATATTGGACGGACACATTGTGCTCTCGCGCCGCCTGGCCACGCAGGGGCACTTTCCCGCCGTTGATGTGCTGGAGAGTGTAAGCCGCGTAAAGGGCGATGTTATATCCGATGAGCATAAAAAAATGGCCCAAAAGGTTCTAAGCCAGATGGCGGTGTACAGGGAATCCGAAGACCTTATCAATATCGGCGCCTATACCCGGGGAACCAATAAACAGATCGACGCCGCCATGGACAATATAGAAAATATCAACCGTTTTCTGCGGCAGGATATTGAAGAGGGCAGCCCCTACCTGGGGATGATGGAACAATTGAGGAAAATAAGCGCCGGAGCGTAGGGTGGCCCGTTTTAATTTTAAAATGCAACGTTTGCTGGAAATACGCAAACATCTTGAAAATGAAAAAGCACTGGAGGTGCACATGGCGGAAATGGTTCTTGTTGAAAAGGAAAAGGAACTGGAATTGCTGGAGTCCGAGAAAAGGGAGTTGATGTCCCGGCGGGATGCCAGCGATACGGTTGACCTGACCCTGACACAGATGTTTCATGACTATCTGCGGCAAAAAAACAATCAGATTGCCCAACAGCATGGTAAAATTCGCGAAGCCCGGAAGGAAACCGACGCCAGGCGCAAGGAGCTTGTGCAAAAAGTGCAGGAGAGAAAATCCATAGAACTGCTTAAGGAAAAAAAGTATCTGGAGTTTAAAAAAGAGCTTAATAAAAAACTGGCCCTGTTTGAAAACGAAGTGGCCCTGCGCCGCCAATTAAATAAGGAAACCGTGTAAGAACGATGAAAGGTTTGTTTGTCTTTTTTATCGGACTCATGCTGAGCGTGGGAATGTTTTACCAGGCGGTTAAGTATCTTAAGGAGGAGCAGCAGAAGGCCTTTGCGGAAATAGCCGCGCATGACTCTACCTTTACGCTGGAGCTTCCGCTCTCCGAGGCGGACAGTTTGCGCCTGATGCTGGAAAACTACCAAAAGGAGATTGCCCGCCGCGATCAAAAGATGGACAGCCTGACCAACATTACAAAAAACAGTGAGTTGGAAGCCCAAAGAGCCAAGGCCATGGCCGAAAAACTGGCCCTGGAAAGACAGGCCGAGATCGACAAGGAAGAACAGGCGAAAGTGATGGCTAAAACCTTTTCCAAAATGAAGGTCAACCAAATCGCGCCTATTCTGAAAAATCTGGATGACGCCACCATCCTGTTGATATACAGGCATACGGGTAACCGTTTTAAACAAAACATTCTGCTGGCCATTAATGAAAAACGGGCGGCGGCTTTGACGAAAAACTTTATTACGCAAAGGTAAGCTTATGAAGAATTTAAACATCGGAGAGATGCTTAAACCGGCCGGAAGCGGTAAGGCTCAGGCCTTGCAGCCCAAAAACAGTCCCGGGAAAAAGGGACAAGCCTTTGCTCGTCTTATACAAAACAGCGCGGTCTCTGTAAAAAAACAGAGCGCGGCGCCGGGGGGCGCGCGGCAGATGGCCCATATTAAGATTAAAGCAAATTCAGGGACATTGCTTGCGCCCGCGAAGGGTAAGGCTCCCGATTTAGGTTCCGCCTCCGGTGCTTTAAAAAAATCCCTTATAAAAAAGAACCCGCAAGCTAAGGCGGGTGGCACCGCCCCGGAGACGGGGCCGACGTTTGTGGCGGCCAATGTGCCCGGTTCCCTGAAACAATTTATCCGGGATGTTGCCGCATCCGGTGCGGATATGAAAGCTTTGAGTTCCGATAACAGGAAGATGCTGTTCTCTATGGTTAAGACACTGGAGTCGACCCTGACCGGTCAAAAATCCGGAAGCGCCGCGGGCGGGAAGAGTGTTTCTGCATCATTCACAATGATGGAAAAAGGTACAGACAGGCCCGTTCGTATGGAAAAAAGCGGTGATGTGATTCGTCTGGTGGCGCCGGCGGAGTTGCGCACCTCCCTGAACCGAATGAAACCGGCCCTTAAACAGATGCTGCAAAAATATTTTAAACCCGCGGGGGATAGCAATGCCGGGCCTTTAAAATTGAAAATATCCTATAAGGAAAATATGCCGGAGGCGGAAGAAACAGCCTCCCGGCAAAAATCGGGAAAGGGCAGACCTTCCGTGAAGGGCGGGGTTGCACCCCCGGCGCCTTCAGCCGATAAAAAAGGTCACACCGCCTCCGTCCCGGATAAAGGTGGCCGGGCCCCGGCATCAGGTGGGAAGGAAACGACGGGAACGCCGAGCGCTTCCGCTTCTTCCACGGGCATAAAGTTAAAGGGAACGCCCGCGTCTGTTAAGGATGGGGTTGCGTCCCCGGCGTCTTCAGCCGATAAAAAAGGTCAGTCCGCCTCCGTCGCGGATAAAGCGGGCCGGGCTCCGGCATCAGTGGGGAAGGGAACGACGGGAACGCCGGACGCATCCGCTTCTTCCACGGGCATAAAGTTAAAGGGAACGGTCGCGCCTGTTAAGGACAGGGTTGCGCCGGCGTCTTCAGCCGATAAAAAAGGTCAGTCTGCCTCCGTCCCGGATAAAGCGGCCCGGACTCCGGCATCAGTGGGGAAGGAAACGACGGAAACGCCGGGCACTACCGCTTCTTCCACGGGCATAAAGTTAAAGGGAACGGCCGCGCCTGTTAAGGACGGGGTTTCACCGCTGGCGCCCTCGGTCGATAAAAAAGGTAAGTCCGCCTCCGTCCCGGATAAAGATGGCCGGACTCCGGCATCAGTGGGGAAAGAAACGACGGGAACGCCAAGCGCCTCCGCTTCGACGACAGGCAGGAAGGTGAAGGGAGAAAACGGTGTGTCCGTTAAAGGCGCGGTGGCCTCTGCCGGTGAAAAGAACACAACCGTTCGGGAACGGGGAAAAGCGATGCCTAAAACAGAGACCGCTGTTGCGGATGAATTTAAGGCGGATAAGAAAAATCGAACGCCCCTTAAGGCGGAAATGAGACCAATGCCGGAACAAAAGCAGATGTTGGAGAAAAAGGAAAGCCCGGTGGTGACCGCGAAAAAGACCCCGCCGGGAGCGGAAAAACAGCTACGGGAAGCGGCTCCCTCGGAGAAGGGCGGCCCCGGTGAAAGGGTCTCCTTAAAAGACGGGCCCAAAGAGTTTACCAATGAAAGTGTGAAGAAGAGGACTCCGTTGAGTGCAAAAGGCGCGTTCGCCGCGCAAAAGACGGAAGTTCCCATAAATGAAGCTTCCGCCACCCGTGAGCGGACGGATATAAAAGCGGATCAGGCGCGTCTTTCCGCCGGAGAAGAGGCGAAAAGCGGCGGTGCCGCGGAAAAAACGTTATCGGCTTCTACTCCGGTAAAGGAGGCGGCTGTTAAAAAGAGCGTTTCAGAGAAAGCCGGGGCTAAGGCAGCCTCCCCGCAAAAAACGGATGTGTCCGGTGATGAAATGACGGAGAAAACCACCAGGTTGACGCCGGAAAAAAGCGGCGCGCGCCCGTTAAATGCGGATGAGGCCCGGATGAGCGCCTCTCACAGGGAAAACGCGCGCGTCACTCCCTCGAGGGTAAGCGAAAGCCGGCCGGCACAGGGGGCGGCAACGGCGGAAAAGAACGCGGATACTCCCAAAAACAGCAGCGGGGAGAACAGTGGAAACGCCTTTAAGGAGAGCAGCCCTTCCGCTAACACACAACGGGTGGAGCATACTTCGCCCGATGAAAACGGCAAAGTGGATTTTACGCGCCATATGCGGGAAGCCGTCAGGGACGTGCATCCGGCAAGCGGCGGGCAACGCACGCAACCGCCACTGAAAACACAAAACCTGGTGGATATAATTGCCAGGCACCGAAACCGTGTTTTGGGCAATCAACGCATGATTGTGGACGGCGGGGCCCTGGGCGATCTGGATGTGCGCATTGAGGAACAGGCCAGGGGCAAGGCTTTGCATATCTATGTGGATAATGAAAGCGCCCGGCAGGAAGTGCAAAAAATGGCTCCGGCCATACTTAACGGATTGCAGGCCAGGGACATTCCCCTGACAGGCGTGGTAGTGGATTATGACAAAAACCGTGACGGCCAAAAGGGCCCTCGGCAAAAACCACAGGAGAAAAACATAACCATAAACAAAAAGGAGGAAGAGAATGAAGAACATTCATCCCATATAAGGTCACCAAGAAAATACGGTTACAATACCGTTGAATTTGTGGCATAACAGAAAGGAAAAACAATGGATACCGGTTCCATAAACACAGCCACCACGGGCACAAGCGCTCTCTCCGATACCAGGGTATTTCAAAACAGCCTGGGTAAGGAGGAGTTTTTAAAACTGCTTGTGGTACAGCTCCAGAATCAGGACCCCCTGTCGCCCTTGGAAAGTCAGGAGTTTTCAGCGCAATTGGCCCAGTTTAGTTCCGTGGAACAGCTGACCAATATTGACAACAATCTGGAAGAGAGCATTCAATCGAACGTTGTTCTCAGTCAGACGATCAATAACACGCTGGCAACCACCCTGATAGGCAAGCAGGTGACGGCGGCGGGCAACCAGGTTGAGCTAGTTGAGGGAACGCCTGCAAAGGTTTCCTTTGAACTGCAAACCGCCGCCCAGGACGTTACCGTCACCATCACCGATAGCGCGGGCAATGTGGTACGCACCCTGGAAGGGCAAGGCCTGAACTCCGGCATACAAAGCCTGGAATGGGACGGTCGGGATGACGACGGCGTCGCCGTTCCGGACGGGATATACAGCTTTAGCGTTAAGGCGACGGACGCCACGGGCGCGGAGATTGTATCGCAGCCCCTGATTCGAGGCGTTGCCGGCTCACTGCTTTATAGCGGGGGCGCCGCTTATCTGCGGATTGGCGCGCTTAACGTGAGCTTTGGAGATGTGCTGGAAATAAGCGGCGGATTGGGAGGATAATATGAAAGCGGCCGATCTGCAAATACGCGCGGCGCATATAGGCGCCCCGCAAAAAATACGCCAACCACAAAACACACCTAAAAATCCGGCACAGGTTGCCGGGCCGCGGGTTGACTTTGGCGACATGCTGAAAAAACAGGTGGATCAGGACAGGCAGGTGCAGTTTTCCGCGCACGCGGCTAAACGCCTGCAGGACCGTTCGCTTGAGCTGACGCCGGACAGGCTGGAAAGGCTGAATGAAGGCGTGAAACAGGCTGACGCCAAAGGGGCGGTTAATTCCCTGGTTTTGGTGGATGACACGGCCTTTGTGGTAAGCGTAAGGAATAACACGGTGATTACCGCTCTCGACAAATCGGGAACGACGGGAAAGGTTTTCACCAATATCGATAGCGTAGCTATTATGTAAATAACAGAAACCGGGCTGGACCCAGGGAAAATTTTCCGAGGGAAGCCCTTGATGCCGCCGAACGATTGACGCGGTAATCTCAAGGAGGAATATATTATGTTAAAGTCTTTAAGTTCCGGTGTATCCGGATTGCGTAACTATCAGATGAAAATCGATGTGTTGGGTAACAACATTGCCAATGTAAATACCGTGGGTTTTAAGGGCTCGCGCATTAATTTTAGCGAAGCCCTGAACCAGACGCTGAAAAATGCCAAGCCCGGCGTGGGCACGGGTTTTATTAACCCGGTTCAGGTGGGCCTGGGAATGAACACATCTTCCATAGAAAATATCTTTACCCAGGGCGCTCTGGAAAATACGGGTGTTTCCACCGACCTGGCCCTGGAAGGGGAAGGCTTTTTTATGCTCAAAAACGGCGATACCAACCTCTTTACCCGCGCCGGGAATTTTTTCTTTAATACAGAGGGCAAGCTGGTTAACCAAAAAGGTCTGGCGGTTCAGGGCTGGTTGCTGCCCTTGGCGGATAACGCGGGCGGCCTGGGCTTTGGCAATACGTCGGATATTACCATCGATTTTGATATGGCCTCTCCGGCTAACGCCACGCAAAATGTCTATCTGACCGGTAATATCAACGCCGGCAACCAAACCGTGGCCGAAGTGTGGGAGTCGCCCAAAGCCTATATTGAGCGGGCCATCGTTACCGGCAGCGGCACCGCCCCCACCTATCCGGTTACCATAACCGCCGGTAGCAACGATGAATTCTCCATTGTCATTCAGGATAACGCCACTTCGTCCATACAGGGAGATTTGACCCTGTCCGCCGGTAGTTACGCGGATGTGGATGCCCTAGTGACCGAAATAAATACCCAGATTGCGGCAACCTCGAATATCAGCAACCGCGTTACGGCGGTTAACAACGGGGGAACATTGGAGTTTCAACAGGTGAATGGTGACGAAAACACTACCATCACCATTAATGACGGCACAAACAGTGCCCTGGCCAGCATCGGTTATGCGGATGGCGACAGTGATTCGGCCGCCATTGCCTCTTCCACCACCGCGCTGAATGATCTGTTGGAAAATACCACTTTTCTTGAGGGACTTCAGGACGGAGATAAAATAGATATTTCGGGCACCAACCCCGATGGCAGCGCGGTAACCTCTACCTTTACCTATGGCGCGACCAATGACGGCACTACCCTGGGAGACCTGGTGACCGTTTTGGGCAACAGCTATAGCGGCGTTACGGTCAGCCTGAGCGATGGCATTATAACTATGACCGACGATGTTCCGGGCGATAGCGAAACCACGGTCACTCTGGCCAATAATACAAATAACACCGGTTCGATGACCTTCCCCGGGTTTGTAAACCCCGTTCCCGGTAATACGGGAAAAGCTACAGCTTCCGTGTTGGTGTACGACTCTCTCGGCGCCAGCCAAAACCTGATTTTGGAATTTACCAATACCGGTTCCAATAACGAATGGACCTGGCAGGCCACCACCACGGGCGACGCCTCCATAGCTAGCGGCGGATCGGGCAGGGTGACCTTTGATCAAAGCGGTAACCTGACCTCCTTTACCTATGACGGCGGTGTGAACCAGCTTACCCTGAATCCCGGGAACGGCGCCGCGCAGACCTCCATTTTACTGCATGCGCAAAGCACGGCGGAATCCACCGGTATCACTCAGTTTGAAGCCGTATCCACCCTTACCGTGAGCGAACAGGATGGTAATCCCTCGGGAGAGTTGATTGGTATAACCATCGACCGCGATGGCGTTATCTCCGGTTCCTTTAGCAATGGGGATATCCAAAGCATGGCGCGCATTGCCCTGGCCCAGTTTGCCAACAATGTGGGGCTTAGCGATCTGGGCGACGGTTTATATGCCAAAAGTATCGCCTCCGGCGATCCCATGATTATAAATCCCGAGGCGGATTTATCCACCGGCGTCGTTTCCGGCGCGCTGGAGATGTCCAATGTTGACCTGGCCGAAGAGTTCACCCAGATGATCACCGCCCAGCGGGGATTTCAGGCGAATGCCAAGGTTATTACCACCGCGGACACAATTCTTGATGAATTGATCCGTTTGAAACGATAATAAATAATGCCGGCGTCACAATACAGGTGGCGCCGGTTATTTTAACACTTTAAGGAGTATCAGATGGAACTTGGAAGCGCAATTGGTCTGGTCGCCGGAGCACTGTTGGTGGTTGTTGGTATTCTGCTTGGCGGTCCTCTCGGTCCTTTTTTGGACCTGGCTTCCTTTATTGTGGTTGTGGGCGGCGCCATTGCGGCGACTTTGATCGCCACTTCGCTCAGTGACGTAATTGCCGTGGCCAATGTGGTGAAAAATGCCTTTCTCGGCCCCAAGCTGGATTTTGTAAATCTTATCGAAGCCATCGTGGAGATGGCCCGCAAGGCACGCCGCGAAGGCTTGCTGGCCGTGGATAAGGAGGTCAATAAAATTCAAAACCCCTTTCTTAAAAGCGGCATGGAAATGGTGGTGGACGGAACGGAACCCGAACTGATACGCCAGGTGATGGAGACCGAGCTCTCCTATATGCAAATACGGCATTCCACGGGGCAAAATCTGTTGAATACCCTGGGCACCTATGCCCCGGCTTTTGGCATGATCGGTACCCTGATGGGGCTGATTGCCATGTTGCAGAACCTGGACGATCCGGCCGCTATCGGACCCGGTATGGCCGTGGCCCTGATAACCACGTTTTACGGAGCCCTGTTTTCCAACCTGATCTTTTTGCCCCTGGCCACCAAGCTGGGTAAACATAACGATCAGGAAACACTGGAAAAGGAGATGATCATCGAGGGGGTTCTGGCCATACAGTATGGCGAGCACCCCAATACCATTTCCCGCAAACTATTAAACTTTTTGCCTCCCAAGGAGCGTGATAAGTTAAACCTTGATCCTAAGTAAGCAGGTTTATAATGGCAAAAAAAGAAAAACCGGAAACCGAGGAACCCAGCGCGCCGTTTTGGCTGGTAACCTTTAGCGACATGGTAACACTGCTGATGGTGTTCTTTATCCTCATCCTCTCTTTTTCAACCATCCAGTTGGAAAAGTTTAAAGGGGCCATGAGCTCCATGAAAGGTGCCCTGGGCGTTATGCCGGAAAATAACAGCACCTTTAAAATAGTTAACCCCAACTATGAAGATGAGGATACGATAATAAAGCAGGAAGTGTGGGATCAAATTGAAGAGATTGAAGCCCTGGCCAAGGAAATGGGCCTGGAGAACATGGTGGAAATTGAATACACCGGCACGGGGGTTATTGTGCGCATGGGCGATAACCTGTTGTTTGACAGCGGCAAGGCCTTTGTAAAAAAACAGGCCTATCCCATTCTGGACGCCGTGGCAAAATCTTTTAATCCCGAATCGAAGGAGATATATGTGGAAGGGCATACCGACAATGTGCCCATCCGCAGCTCCCGTTTTCCTTCCAACTGGGAGCTTTCGGCCATGCGCGCCCTGAACGTGGTTCGTTACCTGAACTCCGTTTGTAAAATAGACGCCGCAAAACTGGCCGCGGTGGGTCACGGCGAGCATCGCCCGTTGGTTCCCAATAACACACCGGCCAATCGCGCCAAGAATCGCCGGGTGGAACTCTTTTTTAAGATGAAATAAGCGCCGGGGGCAAAAAAAAACTTGGCGGAAAATCTTTCCTCTTTAACGGTTCACTTTTCCAGTTTCCGTGGGCGTGTATCTTTACGCGGAGTTTATTCCTTTTTTCCACAATAGTGTATAAGTGTATAATAAACAATATTTTATCAATATATATCCCTCCGGGGGTTCCCCCCTGTCCCCATAAAAAATCTTTTGGCATGGTAATTGACAAATAACAAGGCAGTTGAATTGTTATTTACCACCAAGAGGTTATCATGGCAGAAGAAAATGAAGTTCAGGAAGCGGCCGCGGCTCCGGAAGCGGCGCCTAAAAAATCCAAGACGGGCCTGTATCTAACCATCATCGTAGTGCAGCTTCTGATAGCCGGGTTTTTGATCTGGAAATTTGTATTCCCCGAATATGAAGAGATCAAGACCGCGAATGACGTGGCTTTGGGACGCTACGAAGCGCCAAAGGAAGCCAAAGACGCCGGCGAGGAAGAAGATGGCGAAGTAAAGGAGTTGGGTCCTTTATACGCATTTGAAAATTTAACCGTGAACCCCAAGGGATCGCGCGGAATGCGTTATGCCGTGGTGGGTTTAAGCGCCGAACTGGACAGCGAGGAGGACGTTCCCTTACTGGATCAGTATAAAACGGTGCTGGTGGATAATTACATCGCCTATATGCGCAAGCACACGATGAAGGAACTGGCCGAAGAGTCCACCATGGATTCCCTGAAGGTGGGTTTTAAAATGCTGACCAATGAGCTGTTGGGCCGGGAAGTGGTTAAAAACGTTTACTTTACACAATTTGTACTGCAATAGGAAGCAAGCATGGCCAAGATATTATCCCAGGATGAAATTGATGCTTTATTATCGAATGTAAGCGGAGAAGATGAAGAGCTTCATCAACTGGATCAGGAGCAGAAGATATCCGTTTATGACTGGAAACACCCCAATTTGGTTTCCAAGGAGCAGATGCGCTTGCTGGAGAATATCCACGAGGCGGTTTGCCGGAACTTTGGCGTGTTTCTTTCCGCGCAACTGCGCATGATTGTGGAGATGAATCTGCTGGCCATCGACCAGATTATGTATTCCGAGTTTGTTATGTCCATCGCCCCGCCCAGCTGCATCTATGTTCTGGAAGAACAGCAATCGGAAGCCAATTTTGTTCTGGAGGTCAACCCGCAACTGGCTATTTTTGTGGTGGAGCGTCTGTTTGGCGGTCGGGGCGGTTTTGTGGCCAACGTGCGGCCCATATCGGTTATTGAACAAAAAGTGATGAAGAGGGTGGTAGACCGTATCGCCTATGAGATAAACCGTAACTGGCATATGCTGGCGCCCTTTGAGTCCGCACCCACCCGTTTTGAATCCAATCCTGAATTTGTGCAGATCGTTCCTTCCTCGGAGCCGGTGGTCGTGGCTTCCATGGAGGTGAAAATTCACGGCAATTCCACATTGATGAATATCTGTTATCCCTATATGCTGATCTCGAATATCCTGAGCCGTCCCGAGGTGCAGGAAAAAATCCTGTTTGGGGCCAAGGAGCCCAGCGAGGAAGAGACCAGCCTGGTACGGCAAAATCTGGTTAAAACCCCGCTGGACCTGAAGTCCGTGTTGGGGCACGGTCATATTTCCATTGATGAATTTATCGGCTTAAAAGAGGGCGATGTGATTAAGCTGGAAACGCGCACCGATCACCCCCTGCCGGTTTATATCAATAATAAGCACATGTTTAACTCTATTGTCGGCACGCATAAAAAGCGCTTTGCATTAAGAATTTTAGATCAAGTGAGCGAGGAAAAAAATTATGGCTAATCCCTATTTACTGGAACGGGCGCGGTATAACATCGATGATGTATTGCCGGTTGTGGGCAATGCCCTGGGGCAGATACTTAACCGGCCCATGGAAGCGGAAGTACGTTACGCGGATGACGCCGTCTTATCGGAATTAATCGCCGGGGAAGAGTTCCCGAGGGTGGTGATCAGTTTTAAATCCGGCCAGGGTCAGAAGGTGTTGCAAAACGTCATTTTAACCGATCCGCAATTCATTCTCAACTTTTACGCCTGGATGATCATGGACGATCCGGCCGAAGAGGTGACCGAAGAACATTTTGACGGCCTGAGGGAAGGGCTGGAGCAGGTATTCGGCCAGATTAAAATGGCCGTCACCGATGATAACGGCACTTTTCAGTTTGAAGGGCTGGATATAAAACTGGCGCAATCGGCGGAAGATATGGCCGGATTGGTACTGGAAGGCGACGGCGCGGCCTGCACCTATATTTTAAAAACGGAAGATATTGAATTTGAACTCAACCACTATCTGTGGCCGGAGCACCCGGAGCAATTTGTTGAAAAAGGAGACAGCCCAATGACCCAAAATCAATCCGCTATGGATTCCGACCCCGTTGATATCCAAAGCGCTGAGTTTGGTGATTTATCCATGAATCAGGGGGACGTGAAGGGCGACCCCAAAAATGTAAATATGCTGCTTGATGTGGAATTGGAAATCCGCGTGGAGATTGACCGAAAAACCATCCTTGTTTCCGATCTTTTAAAACTGGGCAAGGGCTCCATCGTGGAGTTGGACAAATCCGCGGGCGAGGCCCTGGATGTTTATGTTAACGGCCGCAAGTTTGCCGAGGGCGAAGTGGTTGTGGTGGATGACCGCTTCGGCATCCGGGTAACCCAATTGTTAAGTCCCAAGGATCGCGTTCAGAGCCTGGGACAGCACTTTTAAGGATATATGATGCGTAACAGACTTATCGGCCCGTTGTGCCTGATGCTGACACTGGTTGTCTTTTCTCCCCTCTCCGCCCAGGTGGGTGATTCCATCGACTACTCAAAGTACACGGCCCGGAGCGACAGCGCCGCCGCGCAAAGAGTGATGACCCCCGTGGAATACAGCTATGGGCGCGCCATATGGGTATCCATTCTGTTTTTGATTGTACTGATCATCGCCCTGGGGCTCTATAAAAAAATGGCTTCAAAAAACCGGCAGATAAACCCTTCGGCCATCCGCGTGTTGTCCCGTTACCATCTTAGCTCCCGGCAGGCCATACTGATTGTGGCCATAGAAGATAAAAAATATGCGCTCGGCTCAACGGAGAACGCGATAAACACACTGGCGGAACTGGGCCCGCTTACGGAGGAGGAGTTAAAACAACCCGCCGTTCCCGGCATCAGCCAGTTTGGCGAATTGATAAAAAAAATGGTAACAAAATAAGATGAAAATGAAACAGATACGGCTCGCATTATTGCTGGTGTTGCTTTTGGCCGCCGCGGCGCAGGCGCAAAACATCATTCCCAACCTGACCATCGGGGTGGAGGAATCCAAGGACCCCAATGATCTGGTGCCCACGCTGCAAATACTGTTTATGATCACCGTGCTCAGTCTGGCGCCGTCCATTCTGATCATGATGACCTCCTTTACCCGCATCACCATCGTGTTTCACTTTTTGCGACAAAGCCTGGCCACGCAAACGGTGCCCTCCAATCAGATTCTGGTGGGGCTGGCGCTGTTTATCACCTTTTTTATCATGCGCCCCGTGATCGACGAAATTAACGATAAGGCCCTGCAGCCTTATCTGAATAAGGAAATAAGCCAATCCGAAGCGCTGGAAAAAGCGGTTTCACCCGTTCGGGCTTTTATGGTGAAACAAACGCGCGAGGAAGACCTGTTGCTGTTCCTCGATTTACGCGCCGGACGCGAACGGCCCAAAACCGTGGAGGAGATTCCCATGTCCACGCTGATTCCGGCCTTTATCATCAGCGAGCTGAATACCGCGTTTAAGATTGGCTTTTTACTCTATCTGCCCATGTTGTTGATCGACCTGATAGTGGGTAGCGTGCTGCTGAGCATGGGGATGATGATGTTGCCGCCGGTCATGATATCCATGCCCTTTAAACTGCTGTTGTTTGTGCTGGTGGACGGCTGGCACCTGGTGGTGGAATCTTTGGTGAAAGGATTTTAAATGACAACCGATTTTGTTCTCTTTATCGCCCGCGAGGCCATCACAACCGTGATACTGATCCTGTTACCCATTTTGGGCACGGGACTGATTCTGGGGCTGCTGGTCGGTATTTTCCAGGCCACGACGCAAATTAACGAAATGACGCTGACCTTTGTACCCAAAATTATAGCGGTCTTTACGGTAATTTTTTTGCTGATGCCCTGGTTTTTAGAGCTGTTGATGGGTTTTACGCGGGAAATTTTCAGTCAAATTATAATGGTGGCTCAATAAGATGTATGCCCTGATTGACCGGATTGCCGAGTGGCTGCCCTATACCCTGCTGGTTTTTGCCCGTGTAACGGGTATGGTGATTACCATGCCCGTCTTCGGTTATGCCACGGTGGCGCCGCGTATACGCATGGCCCTGGCCCTGGTACTTACGCTGATCATTGCCCCCACCGTGGGGGAAAGCTTCAACATCGTCTATACCTCCATCTGGCACATACTGGTGGATGTAACGCGCGAGGTCTTTTTAGGGCTTATGATCGGTTTTGGCGCCAAGATACTGTTCGAGGCCTTTCGTCTGGCCGGTTCCCTGGTGGGCTTTCAGATGGGGCTGGCCATGATGAACGTGGCCGATCCCAACACCCAGGATAATGTTTCCATTATCGGTAACCTTTGGTTTCTGGTAATCGTTCTTTTTTTTCTGATCACCAACAGTCATCATTTTTTAATAGAAACCATTGTGGCCGGCTTTAAGGCCATACCGCTGGGCACGGCCCATTTTGCCCCCGCCGCCGGGCAGGTGCTGGTGGGCACGGGCAGCCGTCTGTTTACCCTCAGCCTTAAATTTGCCTCGCCGATGATCCTGTTTTTACTGCTGTCGGACGTGGCCATTGCCTTTGCCGCGCGGGTTATGCCGCAGTTGAACGTCTTTTTTATCAGTATGCCTTTAAAAATCGGCGCCGGTATTTATATGGTGCTGGTTTCCCTGAAAATCTTTCAGTCCATTTTCGGCATGTTCGAGCAGCATATCGAGCAGACCGTATATAACCTGATGCTGGGCATCCGGGGAGCGATATAATGGCTGAAAATGAGAATGGTCAGGAGAAGACCGAACAGCCCTCCCCAAAACGGAGGGAGGAAGCAGAAGAGAAAGGACAGGTTGCCAAAAGTCAGGAACTGAACTCGGTAGCCGTAATCGCAGCCATGTTGATTGTGTTTAAATTTATGTCCGGTTCATTCGGAACGTCCATAAAAAGCTATATGGGCTATATGTATGGCGAGTCGGGGGTTTTTATGCTAACCATGAACTCCTTTGTGGAGATAATGGCCCATACCATGATGACCACCATACAGGTGTTGGGGCCCATCCTGCTTACGGTGCTTTTGTTCGGCGTAATGAGTAATGTGGCGCAATCGGGCCTGGTGTTTGCCGACAAGGCCCTAAAACCGGATTTTTCCAAGGTGAACCCGATGAAGGGCTTTAAGCGCATGTTCAGCACCCGCTCCCTGGTGGAACTGTTAAAGGGGGTGCTGAAGATTGCCATTATCGGCTATATCGGCTATACCGTGCTGGACGGTTTTTTTGCCAGCTATCTGGTCATGCCGGGCAGGGCCGTTTCGGAGATTGCCGCTTTTCTGGCCGACGCCATTTATGAGATAACCTTTAAAATTTTGCTGGCTTTGCTGCTGATGGCCATAGCGGACTTTGCCTATCAGCGCTATGAGCATGAAAAAAGCCTGAAAATGACCAAGGACGAGGTTAAGGATGAAAACAAGCAGTCGGAAGGCGACCCCAAGGTGAAAAGCCGCATCAAGTCCATCATGCGTCAGCGGGCCATGGATCGCATGATGAGCAAAGTGCCGGACGCCACGGTGGTGGTAACCAACCCGACCCACTTTGCCGTGGCCCTGCTTTACGATCCGGCCAACAAGTCCGACGCGCCGAAAGTGGTGGCCAAGGGTAAAAACCTTATCGCCCACCGCATTAAGGAAATCGCCGCCGAGCATGACATTCCCGTTATTGAAAACAAACCCCTGGCCCGCTCGCTTTATGCCATGGTGGAGGTGGATCAGGAGATTCCCGAACTGTTGTACCAGGCCGTGGCCGAAGTGTTAAGCCAGGTATTTCAGGGCAACCGTACACGATACAATCAAATACAAGGAGCGTTAAATGGCTAGTGCCGTGGCCGCGGGAGAATCGCGATTTTCTTTCGATTCCACCAGCAACCTGATGCTGACGGGGGGCATCGTCCTCATTCTGGGGGTGATGATTTTGCCCCTGCCCAGCTTTATCATGGATGTGCTGCTGGCCCTGAATATCACCGGCGCCCTGGTTACGCTGTTTGTAACCCTGTTTATTCTGCGGCCCATGGACTTTTCCGTTTTTCCCGGTTTGCTGCTGATTTTAACCCTTTACCGGCTGTCGCTGAACATTGCCACCACGCGCCTTATTCTGGGCGAAGGTTATGCCGGGGAGATAGTGGAGTCCTTTGGCGATTTTGTGGTGGGTGGCAATTACGCCGTGGGTACCATCATCTTTCTTATTCTGGTGATCATCAACTTTGTGGTAATCACCAAGGGCGCCACGCGTATCGCCGAGGTATCCGCCCGTTTTACCCTGGACGCCATGCCCGGCAAGCAGATGGCCATCGACGCCGACCTGAACGCCGGCCTGATCGACGATTTACAGGCGCAGTCGCGCCGCGAAATGATCGCCAAGGAAGCGGACTTTTACGGAGCCATGGACGGCGCAAGTAAATTTGTCCGCGGCGATGCCGTTGCCGGATTGCTGATTACCGGTATCAACCTGCTGGGCGGTTTGTTGATCGGTATTCTGCAATTTGGATTGAGCCTGAGCCAATCCGCGGCAAAATACACCCTGCTAACGGTAGGCGATGGTCTGGTGGCCCAAATTCCGGCCCTGATCATCTCCACCGCCGCGGGTATTGTGATTACGCGCGCTTCCTCCATGTCGACCATGGGCGCCGATCTGGCCAACCAGCTTATCGGTCAGCCCAAGGCCGTTTACGCGGCGGCGGGCGTTATCGGCATGATGGGCCTGTTGCCCGGACTGCCTTTTATCCCCTTTACCTTTATGGCCCTGGTGACGGGCTTTCTCGGCTATCAGGTGACGGAATATGCCAAAAGCAAAAAGCAGCGCGAGGAAGAGGCGCAGGAACAGGAAGAGGAAGTGGAAGAGGTGGAGGAGGATGACCGCATAGAAAACTTTTTGCATCCGGACGCCTTTGAAATTGAAATCGGCTACGGGCTGATTCCGCTGGTGGATCAAAACCAGGGCGGCAACCTGCTGGGGCGCATCACCACCATCCGTAAAAGTCTGGCCATAGAGATGGGCGTTTTGATCCCTTCCATCCGCATCCGGGATAACATTCAACTGGGCGCCAGTGAATATGTGTTTAAGATTTACGGCATCGAAGTGGCCCGGGGCGAGGTGATGATGGACTACTTTATGGTGGTCAATCCCGATGAGCGGCTGGGGCTTACGGGCATAGAGATGACCGAACCCACCTTTGGCCTGCCGGCCATCTGGGTTTCGGAAAAGGAAAAGGAAAAGGCCGAGAGCATGGGCCACACCGTGGTGGAGTCGGCGGCGGTGATTGCTACCCACCTGATGGAAGTTTTGCGCAACAACGCCTATAAACTGGTGGATCGCCAGGCAACGCAAAAGATGCTGGATGATCTGAAGGAGAGCCATGCCGCGCTGGTCAACGGGCTGGTTCCGGACATTCTGCCCCTGGGCGTGGTGCAAAAGGTATTTAAAAATCTGCTTCAGGAGAAAATACCCATCCGCAATATGGTCATTATTCTGGAAACCATGGCTGATTATGCCAGCTTTTCCAAGGACTCCGAGGTGCTGACCGAGTATGTGCGTCAGGCCCTGGCCGAGACCATAACCGACATATTAAAGAATGAAGAGAACGTGGTTACGGTGGCCATGTTCGATCCGGTGTTGGAGGATCATGTTATGAATTCCATAAAAAATAACGGTTTAGCCCAAAATATGGGCTTTTCCCCGGAGCAGGTGAATACACTTTTTCAAAATATTGCCGATAAGGTGGAAGCCATGTCCTCGCTGGGGCTGCGTCCGGCCATACTCGTATCTCCGCAAATCCGGCGCGCGGTTCGCAAGTTCATCGAATCCATCTTTTCCAATGTGATGGTTATTTCGTACATGGAGCTGACCCCGGACACCGAAGTTAAAACCGTAGGATCCATAGGAATACCAAATGCAGGTTAAAACATTTATAGACGAATCGCTGCCCAAGGCGCTATTCAAGGCAAAACAAGACCTTGGCGATGATATTGTTATCATCGAGTCCAAGGAGATCAGAAACTATTCAGGAAATCCCGGAGTGCGTATGGTACAGGTTACGGTAGGGCACAACCCTAAAAAGAAGGTGAAAAAATGGATTCCGCCCAGAGTGGATGAAAACGGCGTGGAGACAAAGGTGAAAGCGCCCAAAAAGAGTTTTTCGGAAATCGCCGCCGCCTACGGCCGGCCGGCCGCGCAAAAACCCCGTCCCGCTCCGGCCAAAAAGAAGGCCGCGCCCCGGGGAGAGGAGAGCAACTCCTTTGACACCATGATATCCGATATCCTGAACCGTAAGCCGAAGGAACTGGATAAGGAGAAGGTTATTCTGGACGAAATCGCCTCGTTGCGGGCGGAGATAAAGCAGCTTTCGCAAAAGGCGGAAAAACAGGAGAAGATGGCCGCGCCGCCGCCCAGGGTGGAAAGGCCACAGGCGCCCCCATCGCTTTATAACGAATACCCCGAGCCCTATGCCTCCATCCAGGAGCAGTTAAAGGAAAGCGGCGTGCAGGAAGACCTGGCCTATGCCCTGGTGAACCAGGCCTTTTTGTTAAACGAAGGCCGCCGCGATGTAAGCGGGGAGCATGTTCAGGCACAGATAGAAAAAGAGATGCGGGCCATGCTGCGCACCTACAACTTTAAAAGCCGCCGGCGCAAGGGCAAACAGCGGGTGGTGCTGCTTCTGGGGCCCACGGGCGCGGGTAAATCCACCGCCGCCATGAAGCTGGCCGCCCATCCCGGGATGTACGGCAATCAAAAAACAACCATACTGAGCACCGACCCCTACGGGCCTTCGGAAGCCTTAAAAGCTTTTGCCCGCATGCACGAAACCGATGTGTACGAAGAAAAGGATATCGACCAAACAGCAACCATACTGGAAAAATATAAAAAGAGTGACGTCATTATTGTCGATACTCCCGGAAAGAGTCCTTTTGCTCCCAATCAACTGGAAAAATGGGAGCAATATATAAAGATACTCAAGCCCACGGATATTTTTCTGGTAATGAGCGTGGGGGCGGATTTAAAAGACCTGGTGCTGTTGTGCGCCAATTATCTGCTGGTAAAACCGACGGGGATCATTTTTACCAAGTTTGATGAAACCACGCAACCGGGCAAGGTCTTTTCCATTTTGGATGTGATCAGCCTGCCCGTTGTGGCCTTTGGAGACGGAAAACGAATTTTTGTGGATACACAGGAAGGAAAACCGGAATATATGTTTAATAAAATTTTTGGCGCTAAAACCGGGGAAGCCTAATGCTCAAAGAACTGACGAAATCCGCGCGGACGGACATGAAGCCCAAAGATAAGCAGACGGAAATCATCGCCATTACCAGCGGCAAGGGCGGCGTGGGCAAATCTTCCCTGAGCATCAACATGGCCCTGATGATAAAACAACTGCGCAAAAAGGTATTGCTGATGGATGCGGATATTCATCTGGGAAATGTGGATTTGATGCTGGGCCTGCGCTCCACGCATACGGTGGATGAAGTGCTTGAGGACGGGGTGCATCTGGAAGATATTATCGTTTCCGGCCCCGGAGAGCTTGATGTGTTGCCCGCCTCCTCGGCCAATGCCCGGCTGCTGGATATGGAAGATGTTTTTTTACGTAAGTTGGCCCAGGAATACCGGCGGATAGAAAACCGCTATGACTATGTGCTGGTGGATACGGGCGCGGGGGTGGCCAATTCCGTGTTGGGGTTTTTACTGGGCGCGGATAAAATAATGATCGTGGTAACGTCCGATCCCGCTTCGGTGGCCGACGCCTACGCGGTTATAAAACTGATCAAGAACGTGAATGTGGATATCCCCGTGTTGATGACGCCCAATATGATGCCCAGCCACGAGGCGGGCGAGGAACTCTATAAAAAGATGCGTCTGATGGTGAACAAATTTCTAAAATCCGACATCGACTACGCCGGCACGGTACTCAAGCATGAGTTGATTGCCCGTTCGGTGAAAACGCAAAAGCCGGTGGTGTTGCATCAACCCAACGCCTCGGCCAGTAACAATATCCGCATGATCAGCAAAAAGATCATGCAAACGCCCCGACGCAAGGATCAGGACAAAAAAAATATATTCGATCGTTTTATCGTAAATAAAAAGGTGCCTCTGGAATGGGATTAATGCATCGTTTTATGTATAAGTTTTCCTCGTTCGCGGCCATTCTGGCCACCGTTCTGGCCCTGACACAGGGGGCCTCGCTGGAGACGGCGGTTTTCCGGGGCGGCGTTGTTTTTTTGGTGACCCTGCTCTTTTTTATACTTGCCCTTTATGTGTTGCGATGGGTCATTGTGGCGACAACGGTAGTGGAAGCCCTGGAAGGGGACGATGAACAGCCGGAAGCGGAAAAGAAAAAAGCCTCCCCGGCGCCGGAACGGGAAAAAATAAACAAGGGACAGGTGGTGACCGAAGGCATGTTACTTAAGGGTGGTAACGGATGAGTACGGCAACAAAGCCGGTAAGCGATCCGGGTGAGTTTTTGGTGGCCGAGTTTATTAAAACGGGCAGTGTATCGATCAAGGAAAAGATCATACAGGCTTACGCGCCGATGATAAAACACATTGTGGGTCGTTTTAATGTGCGTTTTTCCAATACCTTAAGCGCGGATGATCTGTATCAATATGGCATACTGGGTTTGCTTAAGGCGCTGGAGCGCTTTGATCCGGAGTTGAAAGTGCCGTTTAAATCCTATGTTTATCGCCGCATACACGGAGAAGTGGTGGACGCGCTGCGGCGGGAAGGTTTGATCGGCCGGGACATGTATGAGAAGGTGCGCATGGTGGAAAAGGCCAGCCGCAAGCTGATGGCCGAGTTGGGGCGTGAACCTTCCGCGGATGAGGTCTGCGCGCGGCTTGATATAAGCAGCGAAGTTTATCATAATATCGTTAACGTGGCGCAGATGACTTATATGACTTCGTTGAATACAGCCGTTCAGGATGATGAAGGGGGTATTGTGTATAAAATTGATATGCTGCAGGACAGCGCTCAGCTTAGCCCGGAAGATTTGATGGAAACAAAAAATCTGAAAAAGCGCATGCGCGATGTGGTGCGGCGGTTGCCGGAGCGGGAACGCCTGATACTGGCCCTCTATTATTACGAAGAACTGACCCTGGCCGATATCG
>JALTKX010000156.1 GCA_027006055.1 Calditrichia bacterium
ACTGGTCCAGGTGTCGCCAACCTTCGCCTCCGGTTTTAAGATCAATATCTTAAAATCGGGGGATATTTCATTTTTCAGGGTATCGATACAATCCGTGGAAAGGCAGAAATATTGCCACAGGCCGGCTTCATCCCGGCTGAAGTATTCATATAGCCAACCGCCATCGGGAAATCCGGCGGTACCGGTTTTGACCATAAAAACGGTATTGCCCGCCGCGTCATGCAGTGTATCCGTGATCAGCCGCTCAAGAATAAGGCCTTCCTGTGAAGCTGAGGAGGCGTATAACCAATCGTACCCCGTTTCCAGGGGATAGTAGACGCTCAAATCAAGCGTTTCCCCGCTTTGTTCCTGCGGGTTGGAGCAGGCGTAAAGAATGGCGCATAAAAGAAATGGGATGATCTTTTTCATGGGCAGGCTCCCGTGTTGAACATAACAGGCAATCTAACATGTGTAAAAAATACTTTCGGTGCGTTTGGTCACGCCGGGGTAAAGAACAGAGCCTTTTTTTTGTGAAAAATGGGCATTGTGTGGGCGGGCGGCACAAGCATTTGCACAATGTGCGCGGATTCCCTAAACTGCTTGGCTATTTGATACGGAGTAACAAGAATGAATGAATTTATCGAAATAACGGAGAAGGCGCGCAAAGCCTATGATGAGGGCAACTTCTCCGCCGCCTCGAAATTGTATCTGCAGGCCCTAGGTCGCTCCCCCAGCAATAAGGATACCGCCCACATTTGGGCCGAGCTGACCTGGACCTTTTATCGCATGGGCAACTACCGGCAAACGGTGGAAGCGGCGGAAAGCACCCTGGAGTTCGATCCCACATACGGCGCCCGCGAGGATCTGTACCGTATTATGGGCTACAGCCATATGATGCTTCACGATCTGGACGAGGCTGAAAAATACCTGGTTCGTTCCCTGGAAATCGATAATGCCTCGGAAAAACAAAAGCTTATCCACTATGAGCTGGCTAAACTCCATTTCCGCAAGCAGGACTATGCGGCAACCCTGGAGGCCCTGGCCCGGGTGGAGGAAATCCTGAAAGATAAAAATCCCGATTACTGGCTTTCCGCCCTGTTCATCAAGGGCTTTTCCTATTACTATACCAAAAAGCTGGATGAGGCGCGGGAAGTGTTCCGCCATCTGGTGGATATTGCCCGGGATGATGTGGTCAAAGCCAACGGCCATTACGGGCTGGCCTATATCGCTTTTGATAAAAAAGATTATCTGGCGGTGATCAATCTGTGCGAGCAGATCACCCGGGAACATCCCGCTTTTCATGATAAGGAAGCGCTGGGCTTTTTAATGGCCGCCTCCTTTTTCCACATGGGGCGCCATGATGTTTTTGAACAGTATTATCACCAAATGGTTAAAAATTTTCCGGAAAGTCCCTATCGCGAACAGCTGGACAAGCTGAATGCCACCATTGAAAAAGGGACTAAAAAAGAATCCGATTCCGAGGCTGATGGAAAAACTGACTGAACAGATTTTGCAATGGCCGCCTCTGGCGGGTCTTGCCGCCCATGTTTCCCGAAAACATCCCCTGCACTTAAGGGGCGCGCCGGGTTCTCTGGCCGCCTTTGGCCTGGCGTCCCTTTACCGCCGGCATACACATCCTGTTTTGTATGTGGCCAACAGCCTGGAACAGGCCGAGCTTATCCATGAGGATATCCGCAGAATAGCGCCGGAAGCTCCCAACGCTTTTTTACCGGGACTGGAAACCGAGCCTTATGAACAGGTCCGCGCCCGCCCGGAACTGGTCAGCATGCGTCTGGAAACCATGCAGGTGTTTTTGGAGGAAGAGCGTTTTATCGCCGTGGCCACGGCCCAGGCCCTGATGGAAGCGCTGCCGCTGCCGGAAAGTTTCCTTGATCTGCAGGTTTACCTGCGCGTGGGTAAAAGTCAGGATTTTGAGCAACTGCGGGAGCAGTTGAGCGCCGCCGGCTTTGAGCGCGTGGATATCGTGGAGCAGGTGGGCGAGTACAGCGTGCGCGGCGGCATTGTGGATATCTTTGCCTTTAATTATGACGAACCCCTGCGGGTGGAGTTTTTTGGCAACCAGGTGGAGTCGATCCGCCGTTTTGACGTCATCACCCAGCGTACCACGGGAAAATACGAAGAGGTGGTTGTGCTGCCCCATACAAACGGCGGGGAAAAACAGACCTTTTTACATGAGCTTCTGCCGGCGGAAACCATTCTGTTTTTTGAAGACCGTGAATATTTTTTAGGCCATATCGAAAGCTTTGCCCGACAAGCGGCCCGCAATTACGAAAATGATCCCTCCCTGGGCCTGGCCGAACCGCCGCCGGAAGGAAAATATGCCCGTCCCTCCGATGTTCGAGGCTTTATGGAAAATCATCCGCTGGTACATACGGATCTGGTGCATGATGAACGTTCCAAAGTTGTGGATCTCAAGGGCCGTCCCCATCCCGATTTTAACGGCTCCATAAAGAAGTTCCTTGAATATCTCAGGCATCAGGAAGAGACCGGCGCCCGCCGTAGTCTGGTGATTCAATCCTATAACGCCGAGCAGTCCCAACGGTTAAGGGAAATCATCGAGGAAGAGGATATATTACTGCCCCTGCGCTATACGGAAGGGGGCCTGCATGCCGGTTTTATTTTGCCCGACGCCGGTCTGGAGTTGTTGACCGATCATCAGATTTTTAACCGCTCACGACGCCATAAGGTTTACCGCAGTTTTAAAAGCGGCTCCTACCTGCGGCAGTTGGGCGGATTGCATGTGTACGATTATGTGGTGCATGTGGATTACGGCATCGGGCAATATCTGGGGCCGGAGGTGGTCAGCTACGGGAACATACGCAAGGAATGCCTGAAAATTGCCTACAGGGACGGCGATCATCTGCTGGTAAGCGTGGATCGTCTGAACCGGGTGCAAAAGTACAGCAGCGAGGATGGAGGCCGTCCGCAGCTCTCCAAGCTGGGGGGCAGGGACTGGGAGCGGGCCAAAAAGAAGACAAAAGAATCCCTTAAAAAAATCGCCGCCGAACTGTTGCAGATTTACGCCGGACGCAAGGCTCAGGAAGGGTTTGCCTTTGTCGATGACAACCATTGGCAAAAGGAACTGGAGGCCTCCTTCCCCTATCAGGAAACCCCCGATCAGCTCACGGCCATCGAAAGCGTTAAAAAAGATATGGAGCATCCCAAGCCCATGGATCGCCTGTTGTGCGGCGATGTGGGCTTTGGCAAAACCGAAGTGGCCCTGCGTGCCGCCTTTAAGGCCGTCATGTCCGGCAAGCAGGTGGCCCTGCTGGTGCCGACAACCATTCTGGCCTTTCAACACTATGAAAATTTTCGCAAGCGTCTAGCCTCCTTTCCCGTTCAGGTGGAGATGGTTAACCGTTTCCGCACCCCGAAACAGCAAAGGGAGATTCTGGAAGGGGTTTTGGCCGGAAGGGTGGATATTTTGATCGGCACCCACCGCCTGCTTTCCGGCGATGTACACTTTAAGGATCTGGGCTTGTTGATTATCGATGAAGAGCAGCGTTTTGGCGTACGCCACAAGGAAAAGCTGAAAAAATACCGCCTGTCGGTGGATATCCTTTCCATGACGGCCACGCCCATTCCCCGCACCCTGCACATGGCCCTGATGGGCGCGCGTGATTTTTCTAATATAGAAACGCCTCCCGCCAACCGTCTGCCGGTGCATACGGAAATCCTGCACTGGAATGACGCCAAACTCCATCATATCATCAAACGCGAACTAGAGCGCGGCGGGCAGGTTTATTTTGTCCATAACCGCGTGGAAACCATTGAAGCGATGAAGCAGAGCCTGGAAGAAATATTACCCGGGGCGCGCATTGCCGTGGGCCACGGGCAACTGCCGGAGCGGCAACTGGAAAAAGTGATGCTGGATTTTATGGATCATAAGTATGACATCCTGGTGGCCTCGATGATTATTGAAAACGGCCTGGATATTCCCAATGTCAATACCATGATCATCAATCGTGCCGATAAATTCGGCCTGGGGCAGCTGTACCAATTGCGGGGACGGGTAGGGCGCTCCAACCGACAGGCCTATGCCTACCTGCTGGTGCCGCCGTTGGATAAGCTGACCGACTTGGCCCGCAAGCGCCTGCAAACCATACAGGATTTTACGGACCTGGGCTCCGGCTATAAAATCGCCCTGCGCGATCTGGAAATCCGCGGTGCCGGTAATTTGCTGGGCAAGGAGCAAAGCGGTTTTGTGCAAACGGTGGGTTTTGATCTGTATTGCCGCATTTTGGATGAAGCCGTGGCCGAATTGAAAAAAGGTCTGCCGGAAGAGTCGCCCGAGCAGGCACGGGCGGCGGACTATATGCGTACCGACCCCGAAATCGACGTCAATTTCGACCTGCTTATTCCCCACGATTATATTGAAAACGATCTGGAGCGTATCTCCATCTATCACCGACTGGTTAATTACAGAACCATGGATCAGATCGATCAGTTGCGCCTGGAATTGCGCGATCGTTTCGGGCAGGTGCCGGATGAGGTGAACCTGTTCCTTGACGTGATGAAACTAAAAATCCTCGGCGGTCGTTTATACGCGCGTCGGATCATCGTCGGACCCAAAACCACGCGGCTGATATTTGATCCCCGCGTTAAGGATGATGAGAGCTTTTTTAAAGAGACCATACCGGCCCTGCTCAATCAAAAAGAGGCCGCCGTGCGCTTTCTGGATCAGGAAAAGGACCTGGCCGTGGCTGTTACCCTGAAAGGGGAAAACAATCATCAACGTTTGGAGTTTGCAAAAAAAGTATTGCAAAGCATCATCCAATAGACCTAATTTAAAATTTGTCAAAATGGAGGTAGAACAGATATGCGTCAATTTTTAGTCGCTCTTGTTGTAGTGTTGGGAGTCGTATCCTGTGGCATGGGGCCGGATACCGTGGCCGAAGTGGGCGATTTGAAGATAACGCAGGAGGAATACAAGGATGTGCTTTCCCGGCGCTTTCCCAAGTTGAAAGAATTCACTACCGTGGACATGAAGGAAAAACGGGTTGTACTCAATCAACTGATTAACGGGGTATTAAAAATCAATGCCGCCCTGGA
>JALTKX010000157.1 GCA_027006055.1 Calditrichia bacterium
GCCGGTTCGCCCCGGGTGACAACAACACAGGCTTTTATACGCGGGTGACTGCTCAGGGCCTCTTCGATTTCTCCGGGCTCAATACGGTATCCGCGTACCTTAACCTGATGATCCAGCCGGCCCAGAAAAATGAGCTGTCCGTCCTTAAGAAAGCGCACCTTATCGCCGGAGCGGTACATGCGCGCCCCGGGCCGGGAACTAAACGGATCGGGCACAAAGCGCTCGGCGGTAATATCCGCGCGGTTGCGGTAGCCCCGGGCCAGCGCCGGACCGCCGATATAAAGCTCGCCCGCCACGCCCGGAGGCACGGGGTTAAGCTCTTCATCCAAGACATACACGGGCGTGCCGTTTATGGGACGCCCTATCGGTACCGAGCCGCTACCCTGCCAATGGGAAGCATCAAACACAACGCAACCGACCACGGTTTCGGTGGGGCCGTATTCATTGAACAGTTGTGTTTCCGGCGCGTTTTCCCGCCAAAAATGCAGGCGGTCGGCCGTAAGGTTCTCCCCGCCGATTATAAAAGAGCGGCACAGGGAAGCGGCTTGTTCCGGCCGGATGCGCTGACTGAGCACGCCGAGATGGGCGGGGGTTATTTTTATCAGCGCAAAGGGATCGGAGCCGGCGGTAAGCACGTTGATAAACGTATCCATATCGGGACTTTCGGGAACAAGCGTAAGGGGCACTCCCGCCGCCAACGGCGCGAAAACAGAGGTAATGGTGGCGTCAAAAGCGATGGTGGCATGGACGGCCACGCCGCCTCCGGCCTTTAACGGATAGGCGCGCAGACACCAGTCGATATAATGCATCAATCCGCCGTGGGTTAGCAGTGTCCCCTTGGGCCTGCCGGTGGAACCGGAGGTGTAGATCATATAAGCCAGGTTCTCCGGCAGGATATTCACGGCGGGCGGCGTTTCTTCCTCCGTGAGCGCCCCTTCCCTCAGGGCTGCAACAGATAACAGGGGAGCGTCCGTTTGGGGGAGCTTCTCTTTATCCTGCTCCCGGCAAAGAACAAACGAAACACTGGCGTCCTCAAGCATATAGCGGATACGTTCCGCCGGATAGGCCAGATCGATGGGCACCCAGGCGCCGCCGGCCTTAAGCACGGCCAGCAGGGAAAGTATCTGATCCATGCCCCTGGGCAGGGCGATGGCCACCGGGGTTTCCAGGCGCAGGCCTTTCCGGATAAGGGCGCGGGCCATGCGGTTGGCCTCGGCTTCCAGCCGGCCGTAGGTCATGGTTTCATTGTTTGCGATAAGGGCAATGGCGTCCGGGTTACCCAGCGCCGTTGTTTGAAAAAGGCGGGGGAAAACCGTGTCCGGCCCGTCGTGGCTTTCCCGGACCCGGCCCATGGAGAGCGCCTGTTGCCGCGCCTTGTCGTCCAGTAAAGACAAGCGAGCGACAGTGGTGGTGGCATCGTCGGCGGCCTGTTGAACAATTTTTACAAAGTATTCCGCCCAGCGTCGGATAGTCTCCTGTTCAAAGAGATCGGTATTGTATTCAAAAACAGCGTCAAAGCCCTGAGGGGTATCCGCGATGAACAGGGTAAGGTCAAATTTAGCCGTGCCGCTGTGTTCACTCAGGGCTTCCACCCGCCAGGGGGCGGAAGCGTTGGCGGAAGGTTCTGCCTTTTCATGATAGACAAACATCACCTGAAAAAGGGGCGAGTGGCTCATATCCCGCTGTGGCTGTAGTTCATCCACAAGCTTTTCAAAGGGAATATCCTGATGTTCAAGGGCGGCCATAACGGTCTGCCGTACCTGCCCGAGATAGGAATCCAGGGAGGCCTCCGCGACGGGTCGCAGGCGCATCACCAGGGTGTTAACGAAAAAACCGACCATTTTTTGGGTTTGGGCCAGGGCGCGGTTGGCCACGGGAGCGCCGATGGCCACATCATCCTGACCACTCAGTTTGTGCAGTAGCAGACCAAAGTAGGCCATAAACTGCATAAATCCGGTCAGCCTGAGTTTACGGCCCTGCTCTTTCAGCCTCCTGCCGGTTTGAGCATCCAGTTTAAAATGATGGACCGCTCCGTTAAAGCTTTGGCTCTTGGGCCGGGGAAAATCCGTCGGCAGTTCCAAAAGGGCGGGCATGCCCCGCAGCGCTTCCTTCCAGTAGGCCAGTTGACTGTCCATGGCGCCGCCATCAAGCCATTGACGCTGCCACAGGGCAAAGTCGGCATACTGGCGTTCAAGGACGGGCAGCGCGGGGCTTATACCGCGTGACAGGGCGCCGTATATCTCCAGAAGTTCCGCCAAAATGATCTGATTGGACCATTGATCCGAAATAATGTGGTGAACCACGCCCAGCAGGATACTTTCTTCATCCGCAGCGCGCAGCAGCCAGGCCCTGAACAGGGGAGGGCGGGTCAGGTCAAAGGTGTGCCGGGCCATGAGCGACATGTGCCGGGCGATCTCTTCCTCCCGCTGAGCGGGCGCCATCTCCCGCAGATCGATGACCTCGAGGGTAAAGGGAACCTCGCCCCGCACCTCCTGATAGCCCCGGCCTTCGCGGGTAATGATCGCCGTGCGCAGGGTCTCATGCCGCTGGATGAGTTCCTGAAAGGATTTTTGTAAAAGATGCGCGTCCGCGTGGCCTAAAAGGCGAAAGGCCATGGGGATGTTATAAAAGGGGCTTCCCGGCTCCAATTGCTCCAGAAACCACAGACGTTGCTGCGCGTGAGACAAAACGATGGGCCCGGAACGGTCGGCCTGGGGCAATTCGATCCGCCGGCCCCCGTTTTGGCCCGCGGCCAGGGCCAGTTGTCGCGGACTGGGCGCCTCGAAAATCAGACGCAGCGGAACTTCCAAATCCAGACGGTCGCGGATTTGGGTAATCAGGCGGGTGGCCAGCAGGGAGTGGCCGCCCAGTTCAAAAAAATTATCCGTGGCACCCACCTTTTCCAGTCCCAGCAGCTCGCCAAAGATGGCCGCCAGTTCCGTCTCCGTTTCTCCCCGGGGAGCCACGTATTCCTTTTCACTTTTAACGCTTACATCCATGGCCAGCAGGGCGCGCCGGTCCACTTTTCCGCTGGGGGACAGGGGAATATCCTCCATAAAAACAAACAGGGCGGGCACCATATAGTCGGGCAGATCGCGGGCCAGGGTCCGGCGCAGGGTCTCTTCATCCGTATCCGTCGTAAGCTGTACGTAGGCCACCAGCCGCTGATCGTCCGCGCCGAAGTTTTTAACCAGCACCACGGCGTCGGCCACCGCTTCCATGTTCTTCAGGGCGTTTTCGATTTCACCCAGCTCAATGCGCAGGCCGCGCAGCTTTACCTGATGATCGATACGTCCCAGAAACTCCACCGCGCCGTTTTCCATAAAACGGGCCAGATCGCCCGTGCGGTAAAGCCGGGCGCCGGCACGGCCGCTAAAGGGATCGGGGATGAACTTTTCCGCCGTCAGTTCCGGGCGGTTATGATAGTTGCGCGCCAACTGCACCCCGCCGATAAGCAGTTCTCCGGCAACGCCCGCCGGTAAAAGCTGTAGTCGGTTATCCGCAATATAGATTTTTGTATTGGCGATGGGAAAACCGATGGGGGTGCTGGCGAAGTTATCCCCGGCGGAACAGGACCACTGAGTGACGTCCACCGCCGCCTCGGTGGGGCCGTACAGATTGTGCAGCTCCGCCGCGGCCGATCTGAAAAATTGTCGCGCCAGTTCCCGTGACAGCGCTTCTCCGGAACAGATTACCCGTTTAAGGGCGGTACAGGCGGCGATATCCGCGCTGTTCAGAAAAGCCTGCAGCATGGAGGGCACAAAGTGTACGGTGGTAATTTTTTCATCGGACATGAGTCGTTGCAGATAGGCGGGGTCTTTATGGCCGCCGGGTTTGGCGATCACCAGGGTGGCCCCGCATTGCAGCGGCCAGAAAAATTCCCAGACGGAAACATCGAAACTGTAGGGCGTTTTTTGCAGAACGCGGTCTTCGGCATTGAGGGCATATTTTTCCTGCATCCATTGCAGGCGGTTCCAGATGGCCCGGTGGCTGATGACCACCCCCTTGGGTTTGCCGGTAGAACCGGAGGTATAAATCATATAGGCCGTCTGATCCACATCCCGCTTCACGGGGCGTAAAGGGACGGGGTCGGGGATCGTGTCGCACAGCAGTACGGCCTGCCCGCTCAGGGCGGGATGATCCCTAAGCGCCTCTTCGCTAATAATCACACGGGCTCCGGCGTCTTCAATCATATAGCGGATGCGCTCCCCGGGATAGTCCGGGTCCAGCGGCACATAGGCGGCGCCCGTTTTCAGTATGGCATACATGGCAATGACAAGCCGGGGCGACCGTTGCAGGCACAGCCCCACAAAATCTTCCGGCCCCACGCCCCGTTGTTGCAGATGTCCGGCCAGACTCTCCGCCGCCCGGTTGAGCTCCCCGTATGTGATGCTTTCTCCCTCGTAGCGCAGGGCTGTTCTTTCCGGTGTTTTTTTTGCCTGTTCCTCAAAAAGAGCCAGTAGGGGACGCGCCGCGGGATAGGCTTTGTCCGTTTTATTCCAGCGGTTTAAAATAGTCTCCTTTTCATCCCCGGCCAACAGTTCCGTTCCGGAAATAGTCTCCAGGGCCTTTTCACTTACTTGTTCCAGCAAAAGTAAAAAGTGGCCGGCTATTCTTTCCACAAAGGCGGGGGAATAGAGATCGCTGTTATATTCAAAAGTGATGTTAAGTCCGTCATCCGCTTCCTGGGTGAAAAGGGATATTTCAAATTTCGCGCTGTTGACTTCCATTTCGAGCGGTTCGATGGTGAAGGCTCCGGGCAAGGCGGGCAGGTCGCCGGCCGGGGTATGGGTAAAAAAGGCCTGAAACAACGGACTGTGGCTCATATCCCGTTCCGGTTGCAATTCCTGAACCAGCATTTCAAAGGGAATATCCTGATGGGCAAAGGCGGCCAGGGCGGTTTCGCGCACGCGGGAAAAAAAGGTTGTGCCGCTGTCATCTTCATCAAAGGCGCAGCGCAGTACCAGGGTATTGACAAAAAATCCGATCAAAGGTTCCGTCTCGGCGCGGTTGCGGTTGGCCACAGGCGTTCCGATACAGATATCCTGCTGGCGGGTATAGCGGAACAGCAGCAGATAGAAGACGCCCAGCAATAGCATGAAATCGGTAAGCTGTTCCCCGCCGGCCCTCTCCTTCAGGCGTTGCCAGATTCCGGGGGGCAGTTTGCGGTAGATTTGCCTACCCCGGCTGGAAAGCTGCCTGGGACGGGGTTTATCCCCCTGTAACTCCAGAACGGGCGGAGCGGCCCCCAGCGTTTTGCGCCAATATGCCAACTGTTGCCGCAGACGCTCACCCTCCAGCCACTTTTTCTGCCAAGCGGCATAGTCGGCATACTGAATCTTTAGAGGAGGCAGACCCGCCTCGCGCTTGTTGAGCAGGGCGTCATAAAAGATGCTGAACTCGCGAATGAGTACGCCCATGGACCAACCGTCGGATATGATGTGATGCATGACCATGATCATCACATAGTCGTCCGGCCCTACCGTGATGAGGTTTATCAGCCCCAGGGGACCTTTTTCCAGATCGAATGCGGTTTGCGCCAGTTGACGCACCCGGTTCGGCACATCTCCGGCCGGCGCTTCCGATATTTCGATTTTAATGGATGAACGGGGACTGACCACCTGCCGCACTTCCCCCTTAATCTCTTTAAAGGTTGTGCGTAAAATTTCATGTCGCCTGATAATCTTTTTGAGGGCCTGTTCAAAAAGGTCCTTGCGCAATCCGCCCTTAATGCGGATGGCAAAGGGCAGGTTATAAACGGGACTGCCTGGATTCAGCCGTTCCAGAAACCACATGCGCTGCTGGGCATAAGACAACGGAAAAAGATGAATCTGCTTTTTTTCCTTTAACTTTTGCGCCAGTAACTTTTTCTGCTCCGGGCTAAGATGGGCCAGTTTATCCTTGGCATTACTCATCGTCTTCTTCGTCTCCATCACTGTCGTTCAACAAGGCGTCAAGTTCATCCTCCGAAAGCCCCTCAAGGGTTTCCAGCAGTTGCTCATCTTCCTCCGGCTCGCGTGTCAACGCTTCCAGGGCCGGTTCATCCTCATCGATAAGGCGCACATCCGGCCCGGCCAGGGCCCGGGCGATGCCTTCGATGGTGGGGTTTTCAAACAACAGGCGCAGGGGCAGCTCCACGGAAAGACTTTCCCGCATACGGGCCACAAAACGCGTGGCCAGCAGGGAATGGCCGCCCAATTCAAAAAAGTTGTCATGAATGCCCACCTTTTCCAGATGCAACAGTTCACGCACTATGCCCGCTATGGTCTCTTCCTGTTCATTGCGCGGCGCGACAAATTCACTGGAAAGCTGCGTTCTGTCCAGTTCCGGCGCGGGCAGGGCTTCCCGGTCGATCTTACCGTTGGCGTTTAGCGGCAGTTGGCTTAAAAACACAAAGGCGGAGGGGATCATATACTCGGGTAATTGCCTGGCCAGAACGGACTTAACGGAAGCGCTTTTCATCTCCCCGTCCGAAGCCACATAGGCCGTTAAACGCGGTTCACCCGGCTGATCTTCCCGCACCATCACAAAGGCGTCCCTGACGCCTTCTATTTCCAGCAGACTGTTTTGAATTTCACCCAGCTCAATGCGGAATCCGCGTAATTTGACCTGATGGTCTATACGGCCCAGAAACTCTATGGCGCCATCCCGCCCGCGCTTTACCAGGTCGCCGCTGCGATACAGGCGGCTTCCCGGGGTTCCGTGGGGGTGGGCCACAAATCTCTCCGCCGTCAGTCCGGGACGATTAAGGTAGCCGCGGGCCAGTCCCACGCCTCCGATGCACAACTCGCCGGGAACGCCGGGGGGCAGCAGTTGCAAATGTTCATCCAGCACATGCAGGTCAAAGCCGCCCAGGGGAAAACCTATCGGAGGGTCGTTCTCTTCCGAGGCGTCGGTTTCATAGAGGCTGGCGCACACCGTGGTTTCCGTGGGCCCATAGGCATTTACCATCCGGCGGCCGGGCTGAAAACGCTTTACCAGGGTTTGCGGACATTTTTCTCCCGCCGTGATAATGGTGCGCAAGTCGGGCATGGGCCGGTCGTCAAACAGGGTCAGCACGGATGGCGGCAGGGTGACGGTGGTGATCTTTTCCTTGACCAGCACCTCTTGCAGCTTTTCCACGGAGGCTTGCGTTTCGGCGTCGATCAATACCAGGGTGGCGCCGTTGAGCAGAGCCATAAAGGTTTCCCAGGTGGCCGCGTCAAAGCTCAGGGAGGCAAATTGCAACACCCGGCTCTGTCTGTCGATGCCAAAGGCCTTTTTTTGTTCATTCGCCAAATTGAGCAGGCCCCGGTGATGCAGCACGGCCCCCTTGGGCTTACCGGTGGAGCCGGATGTGTATATCACATAGGCCGCCTGTTCCGGGAATAGGGAAGGCAGTTCCCCGTCAGGCCTGTTTAAGTCCAGCAGGGTTTCCACGGTGTATTGTTCAACGCTGTCGCCAAACACATCGCGTGTATGCTTCGCGGTCTCTTCATTGGTTAAAATGCGCGCCGCGGCCGAATCCTCCACCATATAGCGCAGCCTTTCGCGGGGGTAGGCGGGATCGAGCGGCAGATAGGCGGCGCCGGCCTTTATTACGGAAAGCATGGCCACTATCATTTCCGGGCTGCGTGACATGCAGATACCCACAATGTCTCCGGAGACTACGCCCATTTTCGCCAGTTGCCGCGCGCTATGATCCGAAAGGCGATCCAGTTCCTTATAGGATATATGCCGTCCGCCCATGCTCAGAGCCGTGTGATCCGCATGGCCGGCGGCCACGGAGGCAAAGGCCGTCGCTATGGTCCCGTGGGGCAGGCTGTCCGCCGGACGGCCGGAACCGGCCCGCAATCCTTTTATTTCCTCTTCCCGCATAAGGGCCAGGCGGCTGACCTTTGTGGTTGGGTTTGCCGTCATTACGGACAACAGTTGGCTGAAGTGCCGGGCCATATTCCCTATGGAGGCCTCATGGAAAAGATCGCTGTTATATTCGAGGCGCAGGCGCAAACCGTCGCGGGTTTCGCTGGCATACAGGCTGATGTCCACCTTGGCCACAACCGATTGGGGAATGATCTCTTCAAAACGTAAGCCGGCGCTCTCCCACTCCGTGTTTTGCAGGTTTTGCAGGATAAAAGCAGCCTGAAACAGGGGCGGATGGGAAAGGTCGCGATCGGGTTGCAGTAAGTCCACCAACTGTTCAAAGGGCAGGGATTGATGGGCGTGGGCCTCCAACACGTGGCCGCGTATTTGCGTCAGAAGTTCCGTTAAGGTGGTTTGGGCTGTGAATTGCCCCTTTATCACCAGTGTGTTGACAAAAAAACCGATCAGTTCATTGGCCTCTTCCAGCAGGCGTCCCGTTACCGGCGTGCCCACCAGGATGGTTTCCTGCCGGCTGTAACGGTGCAGCAGGATTTGCCAGGCGGTCATCAGCGTCATAAACAGGGTAACCCCGTTTTGCATGCTGAAACGGTTCAGCCGGGATAACAGCGCCTCATCGATATCAAAATCAAACTGACGGCCGTTAAAGGTTTGCAGCGCGGGACGCGGAAAATCGGTCGGCAGTTCCAAAACCGGTGGACGGAGACCGATCTGTTGCTTCCAGTAGCTTAAATGTTGTTCAAGAATTTCATCCTTCAGCCAGCCGCGTTGCCAGTGGGCATAATCCGCGTACTGAAAGGGCAGCGCTTCCGTGAGCGGTTTTTCCCCCCGCAACAGCGCGTCGTAATTTTCCAGCGCTTCCTTAATAAGAATGCCCATGGAAAGGCCGTCGCTGATGATGTGGTGGATAACGCCGCATAGCAGATGGCTGTTTTCATCCAAGCGGATAATTTTCATCCGCATCAGGGGCAGGGTGCTTAAATCGAAAACGGTGGCGGCCATTTCCCGCGTGGCTCTGCCGGCAAGCGTTTCCGTCTCTTCGGCGGGGTCGGCCGTTTCGAACTCCAGCTTAAAGTCATATTGGTCATGAATATGCAAAAAAGGCGCTCCGTCGATATTGTCAAAGGAGGTGCGCAAAATCTCATGCCGGTTGATGACCGCCTGAATGCTCTGTTCGATCAGGCTGACATTGAGGGGGCCGCTGATCTTCAGAGCCAGATGGATATTGTAGGCGGTCGTTCCCGGATTAAACTGATCGATAAACCACAACCGTTGCTGCGGCAGCGAAACGGGCAGCGGGTTTTCCCGGGAGACCTTTTGTAACGGCGGCCATTGCGGACGGCGGGCCATGGCCTTTTCCATCTCGATAAGCAGAGCCTGACGGGCGATGGTGGTGGCCTCGAACACGGCGGCCAGCGGCAATTCCACCTCAAACTGTTGACGAAAGCGCGTTACAAGCCGCGTTGCCAGTATGGAATGCCCTCCGCGATGGAAAAAGTTTTCATGCACGCCTATCGCTTCTGCTTCAAGAAGCTCCTGCCATATCTTTTGGATCGCCTCTTCCGTGGGATTGGACGGTGGAACATAGTTGTCTTTCTTTTCGCCCTCCCGCAGGGGACGGGGGAGCGCCTTACGGTCTATTTTCCCGTTGGGGGTCAGCGGAAAGGCCTCCAGCGGCACCACAAAGTTGGGTATCATATAATCGGGTAAATAGGCTTGCAGTTCGTGGCCAAGGGTCTCCGCCTCGGGGAGGGCATCCGTCCCGCGGGCGATGATGTAAGCCACCAGTTGCCTGTTACCCTGTTGCGGCTCAAAAACATCCACCAGAACATCCCTGACATAGGGCAGGGATTTAATATGATGTTCGATCTCGCCCAGTTCAATGCGGAACCCGCGTATCTTTACCTGATCGTCCACACGGCCCAGAAAAACAATCTGGCCCTGCGCGTTATAGCGGGCCTTGTCGCCGGTTTTGTACATACGGGCTCCCGGCGTTGCGCTAAACGGATTGGCCAAAAAACGTTCCGCGGTAAGGTCGGGGCGGTTAAAGTAGCCCCTGGCCAGACTGTCGCCGGCAAGGTACAGCTCGCCGGCCACGCCGACGGGCACCGGGTTCAGATATTCATTTAAGATGTAGGCCTGCGTTTTGGGAATCACGCGGCCGATCGGCACCGAGCCCTTGCCCGTATCCGCATGGGCTTCATAAACGATGCAGCCGACCGTATTTTCCGTCGGGCCGTATTCATTAAACAGCAGGGTGTGCGGAGCGTTTTTTTGCCAAAAATCAATCTGGCTGTACAAAAGGTTTTCGCCGCCAATGACATAGGCATGGCTCTGTTGCGGCAGTTCCCGCGCCGAAAGCTGATTGCGCAATAAATCCAAATGGGCCGGGGTTATTTTCACATAACCGAAGGGGCCGTGCCTGTCCAGCATCCGCGACAGGCCCTCCATGCCGTCTTCCTCCCGGGTCAGGACAAGGGACTTTCCCGAGACCAGGGCCGGAAAAATGCTGGTTACCGTGGCGTCAAAAGCGATGGTGGCGTGAACCAGGGAGCCATTGCCCTTATCCGCGGGATAGGCCCTAAGGCACCAGTTCAGATAGTTGGCCAACCCTCCATGGGTTACCATTACCCCCTTGGGCAAACCGGTGGAGCCCGACGTGTAGATCATATAGGCCAGGTTTGAAAAGGAAAGTTCCGTCGGCGGCGCGGTATCCGGGCAACCTTGCAGTTCTTCGTCCAGCTGGTCCAAAAAGAGCAGGCGACCGTCGGCGGCGGGTATCCCCGGCGCCAGGGAAGAGTGGGTCAGGATGATATCCGCGGCCGAATCGGTGATCATATGACGCAAGCGTTCCGGCGGATAGGAGGGGTCCAGCGGCAGATAGGCTCCGCCTGCTTTTAAAATGGCCAGCATGGAAACGATCATATCCCCGGAGCGTTGCAGGGCGATACCGACAAAGGATTCCCGGCGGACACCTTTTTTTAGCAGCAGGTGGGCCAACCGGTTGGCCCGCGCGTTCATCTCCGCGAAAGTTATTTCACGGTCTTCGTGGATAATCGCCGGAGCATCCGCTGTTTTCAGCGCCCGTTCTTCAATGGCCTTATGGACGAAAAAAGGCTCTCCGGCGACGTTGTCATTGTTATTGAGACCATAAACCGTTTTACGGTATTCCTTTTCATTTAACAGCGAAAGGTGGCGCGCGGGCATTTGTGGCTGTTCGGCAATACGGATCAGTATATTTTCCAGATGATCCATCAATGCTTCCATGGCGCGGGGATCGATTTTTTCGCTTTGGTAGGCAATCTCTAAAAAGACCTTCTCCCGGGCGGCGGCCACAACGGTTAAGGGATAGTTGGTGCGTTCGAAGGTGCTTATATCCGAAAAAGAGATGCTGGTGTCGGCCTTTGAAAGCGACTCATCCACCGGGTAGTTCTCAAAAACCACAATCGAATCGAACAGGGGCAGGTTTTCCTCAGGCCCGTAACGGCTCTGAATATCCACCAGTGACGTATATTCAAAATCCCTGGTTTTAACGGATTGGGCCTGAATGGCCTTTAGCAGATCGAGCAGACTGCGGTCGGGGTCAATTTTTAAACGCACGGGCAGGGTATTGATAAACAGGCCGACCATCATCTGTATGTCCGGGATGGCCGGGGGCCGTCCGGAGACCGTGGCGCCAAAAACCACATCATCAAGGCCCGTATAAGCGCTGATCAGCAGAGACCAGGCCAGTTGGATGATGCTGTTCATCGTAACATGTTGCCCCCGGGCCAGGGCGGTAAGCGCCGCGGAAGTTTCCGTGTCAAGATAGCGGGCAACCTTGCCAAAAGCCGGGTTCTTACCCTTAAAGTTTGCCGCCTGCAATACCGGACGCAGGTAACTGGGCGTGTCATAGCCCCGCAGTAAAGTTTTCCAGTAGTCACGGGCCTTATCCAAATCCTGCGCGCTCAGCCACTGGATATATTCCTTAAAGGGACGGCTGGGCGGCAGTGGCGCGGGAATGTTGCGCAGGCCCGCCTCATAAAGGGTAAACACTTCGTTTAACACAATGGGCAGCGACCAGCCATCCATAAGCAGATGGTGAAACGACCACAAAAACTGATAGTGTTCATCCGTTAGTTGAATAAGATAAAGACGCATTAACGGAGGTTTGGCCAGATTAAAGCCCTTTTGACGATCCTCCCGGTAAAAATTTTCCAGGCGTTGTGGCTGTTCCCCGGAGGGGATATGGCGCCAATCCATGAATTCAAAGGGAAGCGGCGCCTCCCTGTGAACGACCTGAAGCATTTTGTCCAGTTTTTTCCAGACGAAGGAAGTACGTAACACCGGATGGCGTTGCATCACATCCAGCCAGGCCTGGCGGAAGCGGTCGCCGTCGAACCGCCCCCGGAGGCGCACCATGAACTGCTCAAAATAGACCGCTGAGTCCGGATTGTACACATAATGGAACAGCATGCCCTGCTGCATCGGCGAAAGGGGATAGATATCCTCGATATTTTTTTTAGGGGACTTCGCTTGATTCATGAAAAGCTTTTCTTTTTCCTTATTTGCGGTTTACCAGGTTTCCTCGCCGTAAAGTTCTCCGGCGACGGAGGCCGTTAATTTACGGATTTGATCGATTTCATTCCGCTCCAATTGTTTTTTCCACAGGGTGATGTTAGAGCGGCTGTCGCGCTTGAGCGTATGCATTTTTCCGGCACGGGCTTCCGCTGTATTGGCGGCGCCGGTAAACTTTTTGATTTTTTCAATAATCGGCGGGTTAAACTCAAGGCCCAGCTCGTCATATATTTTTTTAAACTCTTCCAGCGGAGCGAGTGAGAGCTCCTCATGGCGCCGAAACAGCCACTGCTTATGCCGCTCCCGATAATGCAACATAACGCTGGTAAAAATATTCCAGACCAGAGCCTGGGTTTCGATGGAAAAGGGCATAAACTCCCGGGGCGCCAGTTTCAGGATATCTTCCCTGAAAGCGGACAGAATACCTTCCATAAGCCCTTCCTGCCGGGCCAGCCAGTCAAAGTTAAAGCCCCACTTCATCCTTTTCATACTGTTGATGTAGGCCGCGGGATGACGGAATAAAAAGAGCGGCCTAAGCCCCAGTTGTTCATGCAGCCAGGGGGCCATGAAAATGGCAAAGGGATCCTGCACCACGGGCCGCATCCCTTTTTTTAAGCGCTGGCGGAGTACAAAGAAACGCACCAGATGATAAAGATGGTATTTGGGGGAGGAGGATTCCCTCATAAAAATTTTCAATTCTTCCGGGGTGAAACTTAAACCCAGACCGCTGCGGATTTTATGGAATAGATTTTCATCCACATGGGGAAAATAGGGGTAGTTTGTGCCCGACTTAAGCAGATGGATGGGATCGCGCAGAACATTAAAGGGCTCCAGTACAAAAAACATTTCCGGAGAAAAGTTGATCATGCGCGCCGTCCAGGTGGTGCCGGAACGAACCAAACCGCTGACCAGCAAACCGCTGTATTGTGTTGTTTCCATTAAAAAAGCTACTCCGGTTTAGTTTACTCCAGGTCGTCCAGTTCGGAGAGAACGTCGTCCAACTCGTCCTGATCCAGGCCGGCGCTTGAAAAATCCGATGGCGTGTAACCGCCGGCGTCGTCGCTTAAACTGTGTTCGATTATCTCTTCAAGAGCCCGTATGGTCTGCGAGGCAAACTCCCGGATTGTCTCCTCCCTAAGCGTATCCGGACAAAAATTGAAGTTAAAACTTAACTTTCCGTCAAGGATACTTGAAGTGATTTCAAGAAGATGGCTGTTCCTGTTTTGCGCTCCGATTTCGTCTCCCGTTTCTTCGGGTAACATTTCAAAGCGCTGCTTCATGGCTTCGTCCTGCTCAAACTGACCCAGGTAGTTGAACAGAACGGCGGCCCGGGGCAGGGCCTCCATGGCGGAACGGATATCTTCCGCGGCAAGATAGCGCATCACCCCGAAACCCATGCCGTTTTGCGGAACGGAACGGAAATCTTCCTTAATATTTTTAATGATCTCTCCCGTATCGTTCGTTCCGGGGCGCAGGTTAAAGGGATAAAGCGCGGTAAACCAGCCGACGGTACGGGCCAGGTCCACTTCCTCAAACAGCGCTTCCCGGCCATGGCCTTCCATGTCGATCAACAGACTGTCCTTGCCGCTCAGGGCGTGCCAGGCCATGTAGAGCGCGCTGAGTATGTTTTCCACGATACGCGTGTTATAGGCTTCGGGGACTTCCCGTTGCAGTTTTGAGGTTTGTTCCTCCGGCAGATGCACGCGGATGGTATTCCGGTCGCCGTACAGGTTGTCTCCCGCCATATCCGCCTCAAGGGTCGGGGCCTGTCCGCCGATATGCTTTTGCCAAAAGTCCAGTTCATCGCTCCAGTCATGTTCCAGCGCATACCTGTTCAGACGCCCGGCCCAGTAGGCATAGGATGTGGTCTTGGCCGGCAGGGAGACTTCCCGCCCTTCCAGAAGAAGAGCATAAGCCATTTGCAGGTCTTCCAGCAATACGCGCCAGGAGACGGCGTCCACAACCGTGTGGTGCAGGCTAATAAACAGCCGGTCTCCCAAGGCGGGATCCAGTGAAAAATAGATCATTTTAAAAAGAGGGCCGTTTTCAAAATCATGTCCGCCTTGCACCTGTTGTACAATGCTTTTCAGCTTTTTCTGTTGTTCGCCGGTATCCTCTTCCCGCAGATCATAATGGTTAAAGAGCTCCAGATCGCCGGGCGGGGCAATGCGCGGCCGGCCGGAGGGCCAGTGCAGGCGCAGCATATCATGATGGCGGTAAAGACGGGCGGCAACCTGGCTGAGCAGCCCCGGTTTTAGGGGGTGATGGCTTTTAAGCATGATGGATTGGTTCCAGTGGTGCCGCTGCCCGAGCGGCAGGGCACTGAACCAACGCAGTATGGGCGTGGGATCCAGCGGGCCGCTAAGGGTTTCCTGCTCGGCATGGATGGCCACACCTTCGCGGGCCACGGAAGCCAGCCCTTCGATGGTCGGATATTCAAACAACTCCCGGGGAGTAAAGCTAAGCCCCTGGCGCGCGGCGGCGGAAATGAGCTGGATACCGACGATGGAGTCGCCGCCCAATTCAAAGAAGTTATCCAGAACGCCCACTTTTTCCATTTTCAGCGTCTCCTGCCACAGGCGCGCGAGAAGCGCCTCCCGCTCGTTGCGCGGAGCCACATATTCCGTTTCCAGCATGCCGCGTCCCACATCCGAGGGATCGGGCAGGGCCTTACGGTCTATTTTGCCGTTGGCGGTCAGGGGAATGGATTCCATGAAAATCCAGGCCGAGGGGATCATATATTCGGGCAGGCTGTTTTTAAGCAACTTGCGCAGAGTCCCCTGCGAGGGCTGTTCTTCCGAGCTGACGACATAGGCGACGATGGACTTTTCCCCGCCGCCGGGGGCCCTTGCCAGAACCACGCAATCTTCCACGGCGGGCAGGGCGCGCAGGGCCTGTTCAATTTCACCCAGTTCAATGCGAAAACCGCGCACCTTAACCTGATGGTCGATACGGCTGATGTATTCGATTTCACCGTTTTCCAGAAAGCGACACACATCGCCTGTTTTATACATACGCGCGCCGGGACGGATGCTGAAGGGGTCGGGGATGAATTTTTCGGCGGTCAGATCGGGACGATTGGCATAACCCCGCGCCAGTTGAATGCCGCCGATATGAAGCTCGCCCGAAACGCCCACCGGCACCGGGTTCAGGGCCCGGTTAAGGATATACAGGCGCGTGTTGGCCACCGGGCGGCCGATAGGAAGCTTTTCATCGTCCCTCTCTTCGGGACAGGTGTAATGGCTTACGTCAATGGTTGCTTCCGTGGGACCGTAAAGATTGTGCAGCCGCGCTCCCGGCACTTTTTTGTAAAAGGCACGGCTCAGGGCATAGGGCAGGGCCTCGCCGGAACAAATGACATTTTTCAAAGATACACAGCCGGCCACGCCGGGGTCTTCCAGAAAAACCTTTAACATGGGCGGTACAAAGTGCATGGTGGTTACCCGCTCGCGCTGAATGATCTCCGTTAAATAGGCGGTATCCCTATGGCCGTCCGCCCGGGCTACCGCCAGCCGCGCGCCGTACATAAAGGGCCAGAAAAATTCCCAAACGGAAACATCAAAACTAAAGGGCGTTTTTTGCAGAACGGTATCCGTCGCATCCAGGGGATAGGCCTGTTGCATCCATTGCAGGCGGTTAAGAAATCCGTCGTGTTGCAATAGGGTGCCCTTGGGCCGGCCGGTGGAGCCGGAGGTATATATCATATAGGCCAGTTGCTTGGGCGAAAAAATGCGCATAACGGGTTCGTCCCCGGCCGGGGCCATTGTCTCTTCCCAATCATCCGTCAGGATAAGCCGGACTTCCGGCGCGGTAAATTTAGCGGCGTGGGCCGATGAGCTGATCACCAGGGTAGCGCCGGAGTCGCGCATCATAAAGCGGGTGCGTTCAAGGGGATGTTCCGGGTCCAGCGGCACATAAACGCCTCCCGCGCGCATTATGCCGTGCAGGGCCAGCACGAGCTTGTCGGAACGATCCAGACAAACCGCCACGCGATCCTCCGTTTTGAGCCCGAGACCGATCAGGTGACGGGCAAGACGGTTCACACGGTTGTCAAACTCTCGGTAGGTGAGGGTATGCCCCTCGTAGCTCAGCGCGGGCGCGTCGGGAGTTGCCAGCGCCTGCCGGGCAATCCTGGCGGGTACCGATTCTTCCGCGGGGAAGGCGACGTCCGTACGGTTCCACTGTCGGATAATCTGTCTGTATTCTCCATCGGAGCACAGCACAAGGTTGCGCAGCGGAACATCGGGGTTGCGCAGTACCTGGGCGAGAAGGTTTTTGAAATGGGTTAACAGCCGCTCCACGGTTTCATCCCGGAACAGCGCGGTATTGTATTCAAAGGCGCCGCGAATGACGGGGCTGTCAAACATCTCCAGTAAAAGGTCAAATTTGGCCGTGCCGCTATCCGTGCGGTAGGGCGTTACTTCGAAGTTTTTACTGAACTCCCGGGTATCGTCGCCCTGCATGGAAAACATCACCTGAAAAAGCGGCGCGTGTTCCAGGCTGCGTTCGATCTTAAGGGCGTCCAACAGCTTTTCAAAGGGGTAGTTCTGATGGCTGAGTATTTCCCGGGCCTTGTTTTGTACGCGGCCCAGAATGTCGCGGAAGGTGTCGTCGCTTTTAAAGCGGGTGCGCATAACCAGCGTGTTCACAAAAAAGCCGATCAGGGATTCCATTTCCTTTTGCGTGCGTCCGGCCACCGGCGTGCCGATAAGCACATCATCCTGATTGGCATAGTGGTGCATCAGCGTTTGAAAGGCGGCCATTAAAACCATAAAGGAGGTGCTGCCTTCCCGGCCGCAGCAGGCGTGCAGCTCTTGCGAAAGCCGCGGGTCGAGCTCAAAATAAAGCCGCCTGCCCTCCGCCGCCTGACCCGCCGTGCGCGGAAAGTCCGTGGGTATTTCCAAAAGGGGAGGGGCGTCGGCCAGTTCTTTTTCCCAAAAGGCCAACTCCTGCCGGGCATGGGCGCTTTCAATCCACTTGCGCTGCCAGGCGGCCACATCCACGTATTGAATAGCCGGAGGCGTCGTATCGATTTTATGTTTTTCCTTAAGCAAATCGTAATAGCGGCTGAGTTCATGGATAAAAATACCATTGGACCAGCCATCGGTGATGATATGATGGGCCACCAACACCAAAAGGCATTCTTCATCGTTCAGAAAAATAACATCGGTGTGAAACAGGGGCAGGGTATCCAGTTTAAAGGAGACCTGCGCGAGCCTGTTGACCAGTTCGCGGGCTTCGGCTTCGGCTTGTTCCGCTTCCAGCGCGCGCAGGTCATGCTTCCG
>JALTKX010000158.1 GCA_027006055.1 Calditrichia bacterium
AGGCCTTGCGTCCGCGGGAGAGGATATCACTGTCGGCAACCGGATAGTCTTCCAGCCGGTACTCGCCCACATAATTTTGGGTGTTAACAATATTCTTAACCAAAATATAATTTTTATGGGCGGGACGCGCGGCAAAGAAGACATAGTCATCAGCGGACACTATCTTGCCAAAGGTGGAAATGAAGGCCCCCTTGTTGGCATTGCCGATGTAGTACTTACTGCCGTTGGCCCGGTAGCCTCCCCCCGGCTCGTCGCTGAGCAGCATATCGGTCTGGTAAAGATCGGCGCCATGCTCCTTTTCCGAAAGGCCGAAACCGAAGATGTGCCCTTCTTGCAATAAACGAGCGGTTTCACGGCGCATGGTCGCATTGCCGCTCATCCAGACCGGCCCCAGCCCCAAAAGCGTTACCTGCCAGGGATACCAGTAGTTGAGTCCGTAGAAGCCCAGTACCTCGTTTAGCTGGCAGTTTCGCCAGGTATCCCAACGGGTATGGCCATCGCCCTCCTTTTCCGGCGTAAGAAAGGTGGCAAAGAGTTTTTCCCTTTTCACAAAGGCCAGAAAATCCTCATACCAGACACGATTACGGTCATCTTCCTTAAGTTTTTCCAGTCCCCTGTTCTCAAAAAACTCTATGGTCTTCAACAGAAGTTCGCGGGACCTGTCATCCAGCGATTCATATTTTTCCCGGCCGGGATTAAATAAAAGCATGGATACCCCCTTCCAGGGAATTTGAACGCACGGATACAAAATGTGCGGCAATCTCTTTTAAAAACAACAGAAACATTCGCAAAGCGTATCCTAAGTAAAAAACGGCGCATTCCCCCGGAACACGCCGTAAAGTTATCATAAGGGATCAGTTATAGTCCGGCAGATAGGAATACTCCTTGCTACTTGCGGAAGCATGTCCTTGCTTAAAAACATGGCCAGGATCAGTTATAGTCCGGCAGATAGGAATACTCCTTGCCGTAGCGCATCATCTGTTGGGTAAAATCGGTCGGATATTCGATTTTTACGTCAACGATTTCTCCATTTTCCATCACCGGCGTCAGACGGGGCTGAATAAAGCCGGAATAGGCCGCCAGATGCAGGCTTTCAAAGCGCTTCAGCACCTCCTTATGCAGTTCATGATCCACCTGCACGCCATAGGTTTCCACCAGGGCGCGCGCCGCGTCGTAATCGCCCTCGGACTTGATACGCTGTATCTCGCGCAACAATTGTCCGAAAAGCTCACGCAGTTTTTGATAGTCGGTAATCACAAAATAGGTTTTTCCGTCACGCTCGCGTCGTTCGATCACATGATCTTTTTTACCTTTTTCATAAACCCAGGAGGCCACAAGCTGCCGGTTGCGCATATGGGCTTCTTCCAGATTTTCGCCCTCCTTTAACCGGCGCAGCTGCAACATCAGTCCGTTGCGGATATAGCCGTCATATTGCGCCCTGCCCGGATTCAGATTGGGAAGCACTCCCATATCAACAAGCCGTTCATCCATCAAAAAGTAAAGGGCCACCAGGTCGGCGCGGGCCTCTTCCAGCGTGGAGGAGTAGTTTTTCAGGGTTTCCTTGGGGGTGCCCACGCCGGGATTGATTTTACCGGAAGCATGGCCGATCACCTCGTGCATGTCCGTATGCAGGTTGTCGCCCAGGGTGCCCCACTCCCGTTCCAGCTTCACCTGGTCGTCATCCCAGGCAAACTCTTCCAGCACGCCGCTGCTTTTGGAAGCTTCATCATAGGCATTGACGATATTGCCCAGATTAATCGACTTGGAACCGTGGCTGGCCCGTATCCAGTTGGCATTGGGCAGGTTTACGCCGATGGGAGTTGAGGGAGCGGCGTCCCCGGCCTCGAAAACGGCGCTGATCACATTGGCGCTGATGCCCTTAACCCTGGCCTTTTTATGAGCCTCCATGATCGGCGAGTTATCCTCAAACCACTGGGCCCGGGAACTGATGGCTTCAATACGCTTCGAAGCGACAGGGTCCTTAAGCTGCACAATGGCCTCATAGGCGCCGCGATAGCCCAGGGCGTCGCCATAGACCTCGATAAAGCCGTGAATCAGATCCACATCGGATTCGGTATCTTCCACCCAGGCGATACTGAAGTCATCAAAGGTTTTCAGATCACCGGTTTTATAATAGTCGATCAGCAGGCTCAGCCAACGCTGCTGCTTTTCGTTTTGGGCCACATCGCGGGCCTTTTCCAGCCACATAACCACCTTTTCCAGGGCGGCACCGTAAAGCCCGCCCACTTTCCAGACCTTCTCGCGGATCACGCCGTTTTCCTTAACCAGGCGGGAGTTTAAGCCGTAGGAAATGGGTTGCGGATCATCCTTTTTGATTTTACGGGCGTAAAAGGCTTCCACCTCGGCCTGGGTGACGCCGTCATAGTAGTGGTTGGCCGATTGGGCCACGTGATCCACGCCCGCATCCAGATTAACACGCTTGTTGTCCAGCTTTTCATCAAAAATCAGCGGAAGAAGCCATTGCGAGAATTCTTCCCGGGTTTGTCCTTTTTTAAGCGGCAGCTCTTCCTCCGGCACGGCGTCCAACAGTTGCAGAAAATATTTCTTCGTGATATCGGGCGTGAACTTGATGGTGGAATAGTGGTGATGAATACCGTTGGAGAACCAGACCCGCTTAACATAGGTCATGAAATGGGCATAGTCTTCGTTATGTCCGCTGCCCATATGGTTGCGTACCATCGCTTCCAGGGTGCGCCGTATAACCAGATTGTATTTATAGTTTTGATCATAGATGATATCCCGGCCGGAAATGGCGGCCTGGGAAAGATAATAGAGCAGCTTTTTGGTTTTCAGGTCAAGGGATTCAAACCCGGGAACCTGATAGCGTAAGATGCGCAGATCGGCAAACTGTTCGCTTACATACTTAAAATCGTCGGCGGGCGCGGACGAGACGGAGGCTTCTTCTTTACAGCTCAGCAGCAGGGCCACACTCATCAGTCCCAATAAAAATAGTCGCATGTGTATTCTCCATATTTATGCGTTGTTTTGAACCTTGCCTTTCAGAAAGACACTGATAAATCTCAAACTGTCCACCCTTTCGGTGATAATGGTCATCGTTGCCAGAATAGGCACGGAAAGCAGCATACCGGCCACGCCCCAGATATAGCCCCAAAAGATCAGAGAAATAATCACCATGGTCGGGCTCAGATCCAGCGAATAGCCCATGATGCGCGGCTCGATAACATTACCCATCACAAACTGCAACAAACCGAGGGCAATCACCAGCCAAAAGGCGGTACCAAAGGCGCCGTATTGCAGTATGGAAAACAGAATCGGCAAGGACGAAGCCAGTATGGAACCGATATTGGGGATATAGTTGAACAGAAAAATGATAAAGGCCCAAAAGATGGCAAAATCCAGCCCAAAACCCCAAAAGATGATATAGGCGATCAGGGCGGTAACAAAGCTGACCAGCGTTTTGGCGCTGAGGTATTTTTGGATTTTCAGGGTAATCGCCTCGATCATGCCTTCAATGCGGCGGGACTGGCCCTCGGGAAAGGCGGCGGCCACCTTGCGCTTAAAACGGGGCCGGCCGGCCAGCATATAGGCCATAAAGACGATGACAATCAACATCTTCATAAAAAAAGTAAAAAACGTACCCACGCCGGAAACCACATTGCTGGCAATGGACATGCTTTGAAAAGCCTCCAGCCAGTTGATGTTGGAAAGAATATCCACGGAAAGCTTTTTACCGATCAGATGTTCCAAAGAAGCGACGGTATTGTAAAGCAGGTTGGCCAGTCGATCCTGATAGGTGGGGAAACGGGCCACAAACTGCTCCACATTGGCGTAAACCAGCAGACCGAGCAGGTAGAGCACCACAAAGGAGACGATCAGCGTGATAAAGACGGCCAGACTGCGCGGGCAACGCACCTTGCCCAGCAGGTTCACCAGCGGTTCCAACATAAAGGTGAGGAAAATGGCCACCATAAAAGGAAGAATAATGGTTCGTCCGACGATCAGCACCCAAACCAGCAGAAAAAGAACGATGATCCCCAGGGCGACATTGACAAAGGTATTGGGTTTATTTTGCGTCATATTTCTCCAGGGCTTTTTTTAGTTGCGGTAAAAATTCTTCCAGTATCGCTTTTCCCCGGTCCCTGGAGTAATAATTACGAATTTTACGCGAGACTTCCTTTCTCTCGATCCGGCCTTCGTTGATATCCCGGCGGTGTTGCTCAAAGATGGCCTGCACCTTTTGGGGACGCGGGCCGAAGCGCATCAACAGCTCCCCTTTTTCATCAAGGAGGATGATAACGGGAATGGCCTTGCCTCCGTTGGTAAGAAAGCGATTCATAAGTTCGGGATTTTCATCGCGCAGGGCAATACGAAATTCTACATCATGCCCGGCGAAAAGTTTCTGCAATACCGGCAGAATGGCCGTGGAATCGCCACACCACGGTTCGGTGATAACCAAAATTTTAAGCGCCTTAAACGGCGGCAGTTGCAGGCCGTCCACGACGGCTCTTTTATAATGAAGATCATGAAGGGTCTTTTGCTCACCCAGTTCCAGAACATATTCCTCGAAAGGCATGGCCGCGTTAAAGGCCTGCAGCAGATTTTCCATAAAAGCTCACACTTTCCTTCCCGATAGATAGTTATACAATTTTTGTCCCGATATAACGGCCACAACCGCCAGGGCCAGACCGGCCGCGACATCCACAAAATAGTGGTAGCGCAGGTAGACCGTGGAATATATCAACAGCAGCCCCGGCAGGGCGGCCACATAAAAGTACTGTTTATCAAACTTCCAGCCATACCAGAGGGTCATGGCCGTAATCATCGTATGCCCGCTGGGAAAGGCGTCGTGCTGGCGCTGTTCCAGGGTACTCAGCAGGTGGTCTATACTTTCGCGCAGCCAAACGCCGCGCAGGCCGATGGTTTGTATATCCGCAAGGATAAAACGGGGCCCGACGGCCGGTATGGCAAAATAACCCATGTAAGAAAGGTAAAATCCATATACAATCTGAAAAGCCACAAAGTAAAAGGCTTCCAT
>JALTKX010000159.1 GCA_027006055.1 Calditrichia bacterium
CCATCGATGTGGCCTACCGCTACTTTGCCACGCCCAAGCGTAAATTTATCATTGCCGACACGCCGGGACATGTGCAGTATACGCGCAACATGGTAACCGGCGCCTCCACCGCCAACGCCGCGCTGATCCTGGTTGACGCCCGCCACGGCGTGATTGAACAGACCCTGCGCCATGCCTTTATTGCCTCGCTGTTGCAAATACCGCACGTGGTGGTTTGCGTGAACAAGATGGACCTGGTCGATTACAGCGAAGAGGTGTTTGAGAAAATACGCACCGTTTTTATGGGTTTTGCCGGCAAGCTGGCCATCAAGGATATTCACTTTATTCCCATCAGCGCCCTTAAAGGGGACAATGTGGTCAATCGCTCCACAAAAATGGACTGGTACCAGGGCCCCACGCTGATGTACCTTCTGGAACATGTCTATATCGGCAGCGACAATAACCATATCGATGCCCGCTTCCCCGTGCAATATGTCATCCGGCCGCAATCGGCGGAATATCCGGACTACCGGGGCTATGCCGGCCGCCTGGCCAGCGGCACCCTGCGCAAGGGGGATGCCGTGGTGGTGCTGCCCTCCGGCTTTTCCTCACACATTAAAAGCATCGATTTTTACAAGGATACGCTGGATATCGCCTACGCTCCGCAATCGGTGACCATCACCCTGGAAGACGATATCGACATCAGCCGCGGCGATATGATCGTCCGCGAGAACAACCGCCCGGAGATCAGCCAGGATATCGACATCATGATCTGCTGGCTGAACGACAAGCCGATGCGCCCGGGAGGCAAATACGCGCTGATGCACACATCCAACGAGGTGCGTTGCATGATCAGGGATGTGAAGTACAAAATCGACATCAACACCCTGGATCGTGACAATGAGGATAAAAACATCGGCATGAACGACATCGGACGCATCTCCATACGTACCACCAAGCCGCTCTATTTTGACAGTTACCGCCAAAACCGGGTCACCGGCAGTCTGATTCTGATCGACGAGGCCACCAACGAAACCGTTTGCGCCGGCATGATCGTTTAGCGGCATTGTTTAATGAACAAATCGACAAAGCCTGTCCGGCCGGATGGGCTTTTTTACTCTCCCCTTTTCGGTATCCCCTCATACTATTTGATTTTATCTGGAATATAGGCTATACTATAAGAGTTTAAAATGAAATTCCGGGAAAACAGACAAACTTATAGAAAATCAAATTGGTTTATGATGTTTGAATTTAAGAACATCGGTTATGTAAAGAATTATAAAAAACGCCCTGGATGCCGGCGCCATGCTTGAATCCACACGCAAGGAAAACAAGACTAATGAATGTTCGGCAGTTCTTTTTATTTTCATTTAGAGTTTTTTAGTGGAGAGTGGTTTCCGGGTAGAAAGGCGCCCATGTTTTTCTCTCCACCCGCGGCGGAGAATATAAGGCCTAAGAAATAGGAACCTTCCTTGAAACAAGGTAGGTAGCATACCTCTCCCCGCGGTTGGATTCGGATTCATAACCTGACCATTTCCCGGCAAAAAGGTACTTTCCACCGGGAAAGAAAACCTTTTCCACACAAAAGAGCAGGGATTTAACGTAGAACAACAATTGTATGGCTCCCATTTAAAACTTCAGTATCAACGGGAAAAGAAAAAATGAATATCGATTTATCCTCTCTGATTAATACCTACAAGAACGACCCTGAAACGGTTTACAACACCTGGTTTGTAAACAATGATGAACGGCTAAAGGCCTTTAGAACCATCCGACGCGGTGTAATACAGGTGATACAGGATATTAGGAGCGGTACATTTGGTAACGATTTCAAAGGCAGTTCACTGGAATTTGTTTTAAATTGTATTACCGAACAAAAACAGGTATTCAAGGGCGCCGCCCATCCTTTTTACTGGAAACCGAAGCTGCGTATTCCCGATATCTATGAGAATACAGAAAACAAAAAAGCTTTCGGCAATTTTTTAGATAAATGCCTGCATGCCAAAAATGAGGATCAACTGATAAAAGAGATCGTTTTGCTTGACCAACGTAAGATAAAGGGGCTAGGGCCAGCGGTGGCCAGTATACTTTATTTTCTGCATCCTACCATTATTCCGCCATTTAACACGGCAATAGTAAATGGCTTTAATCTTCTATTAAAAGAAAAAGTTAAACTGGGTTCATGGAATGAATACCTGAGAATGCGCGAAGTGATCATTGATATTAACAAGAATCATAAGGGAGAACTATCCAACGATCTCGGAGCCATCAGCGGCCTTTTTTTTGACATCGGCGAAAAGACGCTGCTAACCGACGACATGGCACTTTCCGATGAGGAGAGGGCAAAGATTGAAAAAAAATTAAGAAAAAGGCACAAGGAAGTGATACATGAAAATGAAGAGGAAAACCTGCATACGGAAATGCAACACCACTTGCTAACCATCGGCAATGCGATAGGTTACGATGTTATTGCAGCGGTAAATGATCGTTCAAGATGCCATAAAGGTCAAAGCTTTTCAAATATTGGTCTTGAAAATCTCCCGGTATTGGACATTGACGCCGACACACGAAAGACCATTTCCCTTATTGACGCCCTGTGGTTTGAAAAGGATAGCAATAAAGTAAGCTGTGCTTTTGAAGTGGAAAAAAGTACCTCCATCTATTCGGGTATTTTAAGGCTCACGGACTTGTATTACTCCTTCAATGACAACCCCCCAACGCTCTACCTGATAATTCCCGATAACCGTGAAAAGGAACTTTTACTGCAACTACAAAGACCCTCTATTAAAAACAGCGCCATAAAAATACACTATATTCTCTTTTCCGAACTCAGAGAGAATTGCGATGCTATCTGTAAATTCGGGGAAAATAAGGAGATCCTAAAAAAGATCGCCCGAACGGCATAATAAGCAACGTTTCACCATTGCCCGCATTCAAAAATATTATGGAAGGCAAATGGGCTTTCCGGCACGGAACTATATCAGATACAAGCCTATAAACAGTACGGATGCCATTACGCCCGCCAGCGCCAGCCAGCCGCCGCGTCCTTTTAAACCATTGCGTCCCTTGTTTAAAAACAGACCGCTTAGCGCCATAAAAAAGAGGCCGAGGGAAAAAAAGTCTGAAAAGAAGACCCATTCATTTTTCAGCTCATTCAAATGCAGCCGGTTAAATGTGTGTAGCAGCCAGCGCTCCTCCACCTGTTCATAACGATAGCTACGCGCCAGGGTAGCGATTTCCAGGCTGTTCGTCCCCAGAAAGATCATAAAGCGGTGCCGGTCGCTGCGCACATAGCCGGTCACCGAATCCCGCAAACCGATGCTTCGGGCAATTTGCGAAATGGGCAGGGGCCGGCCAGGGAAAGCGCGGAATCCAAACGTCCGTTTTTTATACGGATATCATAATTGGGATTCCAATCATCAATGTGGGTTACGGCAATGCCCGAAACCGCAAAGATAACACTCATGCCAAAAAAGAAATAACCGAAGTCCCTGTGCAGCTGGCGTAACCGGTTTCTGAAGGTCATATCAAAAAAAAAGGCCGGCGGTCAACCGGCCATCTTCTCCTTAAAATTTATTTAATAACCGCGCCCAGGGCTTTTAAGCGATAGCTGACGTCCGGCTTGGTAACCGTAGACGGGTCAAATTCCCTGCCTTCCAGCTTGCAGGCTTTTTTGGCATGTTCCACCGTCTCTTCCATGGTGGATTCCAACTTTTGAAAAACCCCTTCCACTCGGGCGGTCTTGCCCCGTGCTTCCAGCGGAAAAACGATCTCACCGTCTTTTACCTTTACCAGCAGGGAACTGCCGCTCTTATCGTCAACCACCTTAATCCAGCAGCCGCGTTTTTTACACACATCCACCACGGTGCCTTCCACCAGCACGGTTTTGCCCACATAGTTTTCCGGCGCCTTGTCAATGGCTTCGATGGGAGTGGTCTTTTCCAGGGTCAGCTTTTTGCCGTAATGGTTGGCCTCGCCCGCCAACAGCAGGGAAAGCGCCAACAGTGTAAATAAAGCGCTTTTTAACATCATTTTTTCCTCCGGTTTGAATGATAAATGAACCGTTAATTTACATAAACGCCCGAATTATTGCAAAGGCCTGTTCACCCTTATTTCAACAAAAAACAGCCTTCCAACGCCTGTGTTGCGCACGGAATCCCCGGCCCCGTTTTTTTCCGGCACATACCAGGGTTGCTTTCCGCCAAATAACCGGGCTTGCCGCCCTATTTCTCCCCGGCCTTTAAGAGCTATCAGCACCACGGCCCCGAACATATCTAACTTTATTTCCTCCCCTTCCGCCAAATAATACCCGCGGGCGTAAAATACGGAATCGCCGTCAGGAGTTTTCCCCGGGGAAGGGAACGGCCGTAACGATTCCACCGCAAACAGCACCAGCGAATCTTGCCCCACATTGGCGATGCGATGGACAAACGGACGGCGCGCATAGCTGGTGTTTTCTCCGGTCCAGCCGTCGGGCAGGGTCACTTCCCGGTTTTCGCCTTTGGCGCTTTGCAACCACATGCGGGTTCCGCGCAGGGTGGCATAAAATATATTATGGCTGTGCCGGTGAAACAGCGAGGTATCCCCCGGAGCCAGGGCCACCCGCAAAATCCGCATGGTACCATCCTGATAAACCGGCTGATGGAAAGGCTCCTCCTGCACGGGTATTTGCGCAAACCCGGGGTTGAGGCCAAATAGCAGAGCAAGCAAAAACAGGCCGTAAACCCCGGCCCTGGCAAACGAGAGGCTACCCGGCCCCTCATTAGTTTTTCCTGTAATCATAGCGGATAAGAATTAAAACCACAGTTGACAAACCAGCACGGCGGTAATCAGACCGGCGGCGTCGGCCAACAATCCGGCCGGAGCGGCATAACGGGTTTTGCGCACCCCCACGGAGCCAAAGTAAACCGCCAGCACATAAAAGGTGGTTTCCGTGCTGCCAAACATGGTGGAGGCGGTAAAGCCGATCAGCGAATCGGGGCCGAAGGTCTTCATCAGTTCGCTCATCACTCCCAGGGAGCCGCTGCCGGACAGGGGCCGCATCAGGGCCATGGGCAACAACTCCGGCGCCATGCCGATTAGATTGGTAACGGGCGAGGCCAGCCAGGTCAGGATATCCAGCATGCCGCTGGCGCGGAACATGGCAATGGCCATCAGCATGGCCACCAGATAGGGAATAATTTTAACGCCCACTTCAAAGCCTTCCTTGGCCCCTTCCACAAAAACCTCATATACGGGAATCTTTTTATATCCGCCGTAACCGATAAAAAGCAGAATAATGGTCGGAATGGCCAAAACAGAAGCCCAGTCGATAATCAATCGTAACGTTTCCATCAGGCCTCCCCTTCCGTTCTATTTTTCCTCTTTTCAAACTTTTGGATAAGCTTAACCGTGGTCAGCCCCACGATGGTGGCCATGGTGGCGGCGATGATCGACGGCACAATGATTTGCTGGGGATTGACCGAACCCAGCGAGGCGCGGATGGCAATAGCCGAGGCCGGAATAAGCGTGATGGCGCTGGTGTTGATCACCAGAAAGGTGATCATGGAGTTGCTGGCCGTCTCCTTATCGGGATTGAGTTTTTGCAGCTCTTCCATGGCCTTAAGTCCCAACGGCGTGGCCGCGTTGCTCAACCCCAGCATATTGGCGGCAATGTTCATCAACATGGCGCCGATGGAGGGGTGATCCTCGGGAATTTCCGGAAACAGGCGACGCGTTATGGGCGCCACCAGTCGGGCCAGTATCTTTATAAAGCCCGCCTCTTCTGCTATCTTCATGATACCGAGCCACAGGGCCATAATACCGATAAGCCCCAGGGAGATATTCACGCCGGTTTGCGCCGCTTCCAGGGCGGCGTCCGAAAGCTGCCCCAGCTTGGTGCGTTTATTCAACGACAATTCCTCCCCGGCGGTCTCCATGGGGGGCGGAGCCGTTATCTCATTGTAAATATCCGTGCCCGCGGCCACAAACAAACTGAGCATGATCATCCAAAACCATATATGATTAAGCATATCTCCTCCTAAGGATTTCCGGTATTATGAAAGGCTTGAAAGGTATTAATGTAGGCTTTGTTCACAAAACGATCAAACAATTCCAACTCCCGGCCCCGATGGTGACCTGCATCACACACGCCACACACTTATTGCCTATTATTGGTGCTAACTCATTTTATACCCCAATTCACAGTTACAGTTACTTCCATGTATCAAACGGATTTTGATCGCTATTTTGCCAAAAGGATGGGCGACCGCCTGCCAACACGTTTTCTCGCCATCTTCAGCGCGGTGCTTTTTGCAACCGTTCTGGGAATCGTTTTTCTGGGCACCTACAACTACCCCGCCCTGCAACCCCATGTGCGGCAGGCGATTCAACAGCGCTTTCAATCGCTGATTCTGGAACAGGAGTCCAAACCGGAAAAAAGAATACAAAAGGAAGATACGCGCACGGAACTGGCCGCCGGCGCCAGGGAAAAGATGGCGCTAAAAAAAAGAGAAATCGCCAAAAGCGGTCTGCTGGCGGAATTGGCCAAACAACCCTCGCCCTATGCCGCCCTGCCGGAACCGGATGAAGCGGAGATCGATATTTCAGATATCGGCTTTGAGGAACTGAACTACGTGCCCAGGGGACATTTTGAAAAAAGGCAGCGCCGGAGAAGCCATGTGCGTTCCGGGGAGCTCTCCCTTGACGATCTTTTGCGCGACCCCTACGACTATAAAATCAAACGGGACGCCTCGCTGGTTTTGGATGTGCCCGCCATGCTCACCGGCGCGGAAAAGCGCTACGGCTATCGCGATCAGAATGAAATACTTAGCGTGCTCTACGACAAACAGAATATTATCCAGAACTGTTTTAACAAAGCTCTGAGAAACAGCGCCATCGGCCGGGGCGCCATAAAGGTGGAGTTTGAGATCGATCCCCGGGGTTTTGTAATTCCTTCCAGCGTGCGCATTCTCGATTCCACCCTGCGCAACCGCGCCGTGGAACAGTGCATAAAAAAGAATATTAGCCGCTGGCGTAATTTTGCCCGCCTGGAAGAAACGCTGCCATCCCACGTGGTGCATAAGTTTATTTTTAACTAAGCGGCGCCTTGCGGGTACCCTAACACAGCTTATCCAGAATCAGCCCGACCGATTCGATGATGCGTTGATCCCGGGGACGGATATCGGGTTCAAACGCTTTTCCGGTTAAATGCTGCAAACCGATGATATACCGGACGGCAATCTCATTGGCCTGTTCCCTGCTAAACTGCATATTCTTTTCCGTAACCATGCCCCGGGCAAACTCCTTGGAAAAACTGACCGGCCTGCCTTCCCGCTTCAGGATGGTGCCGTCGTCATTCAATTTCCAAAATCTTGAGGAGTCCATGGTATACACTTCATCGGCCACCACAATCCGGCCCTCGCTGTTCAGCCCGTGTTCGGTTTTGGTATCCACCAGCACCATGCCCTTTTCCCGCACATACTGACTGACCACGCCAAAGGCCATCAGCGAGGCATTGCGTATCTGAATGTGCTGATCGCGGGTGCATATATTGTGCTCAAACAGATAAGCCGGATCGACGGTCATATCGTGTTCGTCCTTGGTGGACGGGGTATCCAGCAGGTAGGGCAACATACCGTTGACCTCCAGTTGATCCACCTCCAGCACATGCCCGGCATATTTAAGGGTTTCCAGGCCGTTTTGGCGGGCGCGCAGCCAATGTTGATACAGCGACGTGGAGGTGCTGCTTTCGGCCATGTACATGCGCAGCACATTCTCGTACATGATCAGCTTTAGGTTTTCGGCCGGAATAACCGTGGAGGCCGGATGCAATCCCTCTACCTCAAACTGCGCATGGCCGGTCACATCCGCCACCAGTTTCAACATATGGTCATGATTGATGGCCAGCACCTGATCCTTAAAGGGTATGGCCCCCCTGTTAACATCATGGGTGCTGATGCGGTTGTTGCGGAACATCAGGCGTATCGGCTTGCCCCCGGCGGTTTTTAAGTCCGGCCCGAACACGGAATCGGACACCTTACCCTGCGCTACCGTGCAGCCCCTAAGCCGGGGCAGCTCCCCGTCATCGATAATCTGCTTTATGGAACGGCCCTCGTTTACGCGGTTGCCGTAAGCCTCAACCAGTTCCCGTGCTTCTTTTTCGCTTAACACTCTTCCTCCTAAGCCAGCTTGCCGCGGCGTTCTTTTACTTTTTGCATTTCCATAAGTTTTTTATACACCTGGCGGGCCTTCTCTTCCAGCTCCTCCAGCGTACCGTTATTTTCAATCACAAAATCGGCCCAGGCGGCTTTTTCCTTCAGGGGTATCTGTTTACTGTCCCGTTCCCGGAACTGGGCGCGGGTCATGCCGTCGCGCTCCTTTACCCGCTTCTCGCGGTTGGCGGTGGTGGCGGTAACCACAATAATGGCGTCGAAATTCCTCTCAATGCTTATTTCATAAATAAGCGCGGCGTCGATGACGATAAGCGGATAGCGTCCCGAAAAACGGGCCTTTTCCATGGCGTCGATAATGTTTTCCACCATGCGCGGATGCACCACCTGGTTCAGCTTGCGCGTTTCCGTAATATCCTTAAAGGCCCGCTCGGCCAGCAGGGCCCGGTTCAGTTTGCCGTCTTCAAAAATATCATCGCCAAAAACCTTCATCAGGTCCTTTTGCAGGGATTTATTCCGGGCGATGGCCTGCTTGGCCATTTCATCGGCGCTGATTACCTTGGCCCGGCCCTTTTCCATAAGCCTGGCCACGGTGGACTGACCGCTGCCCAGCCCGCCGGTAACGCCCACAATAAGCGGATTTTTATACTTTGCCATATTACCTCACAATCACAAGCTTGCCTGTCTTCCGGCCGGAGGCCGTTTCCAGGATATAAATATAGATGCCGGACGACACCTTTTGTCCGTTACGATCACGCTTATCCCAGCGTATGCCGCCCTGTTCCGTCGTGGTTTCCAGGCGGCGGATACGCCTGCCGTTCATGCTTACCACCGTCAGCGTGGCCTTGCCGGCGGGCAGGGGCGCAAAATAGAGACCGGGTTCCTCCGCGCGGTCCGGTTGCGGATAGACCCGCACATCCCGCATATCGTCGACGGGCCGGAAAAGGCTGACCACCGTGCCTTCCTCCAGTACGCCGCCGGAAACGCTTTGCAGGGGCCCCAGGCGCACATAGCTGCGCCGGCCCGTGGCGCCCAGCAAGGTTTGATCATCCAAAGTTAAGCGAACCGAATATCCGATGCTATCCATTAAAGCGATATTTTTGACCTTTCCCGAGGGAAACAGTTCATAATTTTCCCTGTCGGTAAGCTGCGCCTGGTCCATGGGCTGACTGAAACTGATTTCCAGTATACTGCCCTTTAAAAGGCTGCCGCGAACCACGGGACGGCTTTGCGGGGGGATATAACGAAAGGACGGTTCGGCGTCCCGACTGTCAAGAGGCATGCCGTCCGCGCTGTAAATATTTTTCAGGATCAGGCGCTGTTCCGTCTCCTCCTCAAAGCCTCGTTCAAAAGAGACCAGCAAAACGCCGGACGTTCCGGCGGGCAGCACCGAACTGGCCGCCACGCTGTCTTCATTCAAAAAGGCGCGGAAGGCGCCCCGGCGGCTTATATCCAGTTCCTTGTCAAAAACCAGACGGAGGGTGTGCGCATCCACGGCACGGATTGTATTCAGACGCAAAAGTTCGTGCAGGCGCACGGAGTCCCGGTTGCTAAAAAAACTTTCCCGGAGCGCAAAGTCCCCGCTGACGGCGGTTACGGCATACACATACAGGCTGTCCCTGCCCAGGGACGAATCCACATAAACACGGTTGTTCAGGCTGTCCACAACATTCCAGTCGCCGGACTCCCTTTTACGGTAAACTTTATAATAGTCCGCCGCGCCGCCCTGCCAGCTCAGGCGAACGCTTTGGCTGTCCAGCACGGTCAGGTTTAAAAACAGAGGCACGGGGGTTCTGTCCTCGTTGGCGCGGATATAGCCGGATACGGACTGCCCGTCATTGATATAAAACTCATCGCGGCCGTCCCCGCTGATATCGGCAAACAGCACGGTGTTGCTGCGTACATTTTCCTTCAGCCAAACCGGCGTCCAGCCTCCGGCGCGTCGTTCCAGCACATACAGATAGGGGAACAGGGCGGCAAAAACCCCCGGACGGCCGGTAAAACGCGATCCCCGGATGATGCTGTCAAAGTCCCGGGTATCGCTAAATCCGAAAAAAGAGACCGTATCCACGGCCCGCAGCCCCTCTTGCGCGCTCCAGGCAAATGTTTCCATGCTCCAGTAACGGGCGTCGAACTCATGCTCGTAGTTCACATTCTCCGTGGTATGCGTGGCGCAAATCAACAGGCTGTCCACGGTGGTAATCATCTCCGTGGCGTTTACAAAGCGGGTGCGCAGGGTATCCGATAAAATATAGGCGTTATCACCCGTGTTTTTAAAAACCAGCACATCGCCGTCGTAGTCGCCGTAGGCCAGTTCCCGCCGGCCGTCGCCATCCATATCCCACAGGCGCACGCGGGGCACGCCAAGGCGGTTGGCGCCCCGGGTGGTATTTTTCAGGAAGGCGCTTTCCCTAAAGCTGTTGTCGCCGCTGTTTTCCAAAATGCGGTACCCTTCGTCACCCTGGCGGCCAATAATTTCCATAACGCCGTCGCCGTCGGTATCGGCATATTGCGCGCCCCAAAAGGCGGCGGTATCCAGCCATACCAGCCGCGTGGGGAAGGAATCCGCCGAAAGGGCCTCGAACAGGTAACTGTTTTGCCCGAAACCCAGCAGCATATCCGAAAGTCCGTCGCCATCCACATCGCCGGCATCCCGGGGGATAACGCGAAAGGCGGTTTCCAGGCGTAGCTCAAAATGGCCGGACTCAAACTCATAAATGGCCAGGGGACCAAAACTCTGTTCCTCATCGTAACGGCTCATGATCACTTCCGGCTTGCCGTCATGATCCAGATCGGTGACGTGGGGCAGCATATAACCCGAAGGCAGGTTCCAGTCAACGGTTTCAAAACCGCGCCAGTCAAACAGATCGTTCAGTTCAAAGCGTCCCGCTTCCTCCCGGGGCTGCCAGACACTCAACCCGGCCAGATTTTCCGCCCCCGGGCGAAAGCGATAGGCTCCGCCGTACTCCCCGCCGTCTATTTTTATACGATGCCGGCGGCTTTGGTAATTTTCGTTGATGATGGTTGTGTCTCCGGTATCGTCGTTAATCAGCATCAGGCGCCCCACGCTGATATCATCGGTGCTAAAGGTGATAAGCATCGAGCTTTGCGTCCCGTCCAGCAAGGGCGTTTGGCCGACGTCGCTGATCCGCGGCGGTGTGTGATCCTTTTCAAAGGTGGAATGAACCTCCAGGGTTTGTCCCGTTCTTAACAGGGCTCTCAGGCGCAGTTCTATCAGGGTGTCGGGCAGTGAGGCAAGCTCCAGCGTGGCAATGGAATCCCGCCATGCCTGCCTGCCGCTGACGCTCCCCAGGCTCTGCCACTCTTGCGGCGAGGCGCCCAGCCCGTAATCCAGGGAAAAGGAGTCCAGGTCGGGATGCTGCACCGTGGCCCGGATAACCACCCGCGCCCCGGATACGGCGCTGTTCACACGCGGTTCGTCGATACTCATCTTACCGCCATAAGGCACCGACAACGCCTTCGCGGCGTTCAGACGTCCCGAGCCGCTGTATACATCCCAGCCATATAGCATGATGTCGTCGGCGGTGGAGATCAGCACATTGCGCAGGGTCCGCGGGTCGTATTCCGGCCGGGCGCTGAGCAACAGGGCCGCCACGCCGGAAACCAGCGGCGCGCTGAAGGAGGTGCCGTTCAAGGCGTTATAGCCGCCTCCGGGAGCGGTGCTGATCATTTCCACGCCCGGGGCAAGCAGATCCACGGAAGAGCCGTAATTGGAAAAAGCGGCCAGGCCGTCGTTACGGTCGCTGGCCCCGACGGAGATCACATCGGGCAGGCCGGAGGGAAAGTGAATGCGATCCGTGGCGCTGTTGCCGGCCGAAGAGATCAGCGTAAGTCCCTGCCCGGCCACATAACGGATAACATCCCGCAGAAAACGGGAAAGGGCCACATCGCCAAAGGACATATTGACAATACGCGCGCCGTTATTCAGGGCGTAGAAAAGGGCCTGGGCCACATCATCCTCTTCCAGATAGCCCGAGGCGGTGCCGGCCCGCAAGATCATAAGGCGAACGCCGGGCGCCGCGCCGCTGATGCCCCGGCCGTTGTTGGCGGCGGCGGCGATCAGTCCGGCCACCTGCGTGCCATGCCCCCCGGAGAACTCATCATCGGGACGGTTATCGGGCGTGATATAATCGCCTCCGTCGGGGAAACGCGGGGCGTCGGTAAAATCATAACCGATGACGTCATCGATAAAGCCGTTGCCGTCGTCATCCACACCGTTTTCATCCCCGCTGTCCAGGCGGCCGTTGCCGTTTAGGTCCTCGGCGGCGTTAATCCAGAAACGGCCCTGCAAATCCGGATGGTCAAAATCAACGCCCGTATCGATAACGCCCACCGTCACATCGTCCACGCCGGAAGAAACGGCCCAGGCGCCGGCAATATTTATTTTTTCCAGATACCACTGTTGGGCGCTGAGGGAATCATCGCTGAGCACGGAGGTTTTAAAGATACCCACCGGTTCCACGATATCCGCCCATTTTGACTGTTGCAACGCCTCTAAAAAGGCATCATCGGCCTTTTGGGCCAGCAGCCAGTTATCAAAGGGCCTGTCGAGTTTATGCCTGAGGGGGATTGCGTCAAGAGCGGCGGAAAGGGGTCGGGCGCTTTTGGCCAGCCTGTTCAGGGCGCTGAAATTACCGAGGAGCAGTTCCGTCTTATGGTCCCGGCCGGCGTCCGTAAGACGAATAAAATAAGACTGTCCCATCGAAAGGTTAAGGGCGATGAGACAGAATATGAGAATACGTGTCATTAAGGATTACTTCTGTGTGCTTAGTGTACCTGTAAAAACTTATCCAGGAAAGAAATCTTTCTAACAAAGCGGGGGTTATCGGGTTCCTTTTTGCTCAGCTCCATAAACACATGGCGCGCCTCGACAAATTTCTTTTGGGCGATCAATATTTCGCCAAAGGTCGGGGTGATCAAATTCGGGTTATTCATCAGTTTTTCGATGGTAACATCATCCTCCCGCGTCTCCTCGGGCGGCATATCAAGCGGCTCGGCCTTATAGACCGGCGCTGCTTCCGTCTCCGGCGGCAGGACCTCGTCATCCATCAGCAGGGCGTCATCCTCCCCGGTGCTGTTTTCCAACTCACTGATCAGCTTCTCAGCTTCATCCGGTACGCTGTTTTCTTCTTCCACCACCGGCGGTTCCGTTGTCGCTTCGTCCTCTATGATGATGTCCTGAACTTCCAGCCATTCCTCTTCTCCGGATTCTTCCGGGGCGCTTTCGGCACTTTCCGGACTGAACATATCGGTCATCAGCACGGCAAAGTCCTCGTCGGTCTTATCAAAATTACTTAGATCCGGCCGTTCCACTCCGCTTGCAAAACTTTCCAGCATGGGTTCATCGGCCAGGGGATCAAAGCGATCGGAACTTTGCTCTTCGCCGGCGATGCTTTCCCCGGGCGCGGGTTCCTCAAACAGGGATGCCTCCTCCCCGCTTTCCTCCGGGACGGCGGCGCTTTCTTCCTCCACCTCATCGATCAAAAAGGCTTCTTCTCCGCTCACTTCATCATCCACCTCGCTCAACAGTTCGTCTACCGCGGTCACTTCCTCCGGCATGGCTTCCGCCGGCGGATTTTGTGGCAGCGCGGCCAGTTCCCCGGCCAGCTCCTGTTGCAGGACCTCGTTATACGGAAAGTACATCAGGTTTTTCATCTGCCAGTCCCGGGCAATTTGATGCAGACCGTTTTGGCGATTGATGTCGGCCAGGGCGCTCATGGCGGCCAGATTGTTGGGGGCAAAGGTCAGCGCCCGCTCAAACTCCACCCGCGCCTCATCCACGCGGTCCAGGGCCCTGTAACACATACCCAGCACCATATGGCCGTCGGCATAGCGCGGAAAACGGCGCACGCCCGCCTCGCACAGATGCAGGGCGTTTTCAGCCTTGTTCTGTTCCAGCAGGGCGTGTGCCCTGGATGCGAACAGTATAAAATCTTTTTCCATAACATCGGACATAAAGCGATCTCCTCTTACCAACCACTCAGGGTCGTATTTACGATATCCTCGGTAATAATTTTAAGAGCTTCATCCACGGCGGCATCTATTTCGTCCTGACCGGCGTTTGACTGCAACAGGGTATAGGCCTCAAAGGTTTTATCATACATCTTTTTGGAGGCGCGCACATCCTCGCATTTAACCTTCACCCTTACGATCAGACGGTATTCGGTAACATTTTCACCCTGTTCCACCGCCTGTTCCACCCGGTTTACGGAAAGAATGGTACCCGTAAGTAAAACCGCGGCCTTGCTTTCGTCCACCACCTTCAGCGTATTGTCATCCACAAAGCCGTTGATGACGCTGTCGGTTACCTTTTCGCGAATATCCGGCCAGGCGCTGCGGTCATCAAACAAGGGCACGGCAACGGAGTTAAGATAGGAAGGCAACGCGCCTTTAAAGGAGTAGTAGCCACAGGCGGAAAGTAACCATGAAAAAAGCGCCAGGGCAAAAAGGGATTTACGCATTACAGGCCATATTCTTTAATTTTACGATAAAGGGTGCGCTCGCTGATTTGCAGGGCGCGGGCGGTTTTTCTTCTACTACCTCCGAAACGGTTCAGGGTTTCCTTAATCATCTCCCGCTCCATTCCAGCCAGGGTTGTGGGCTTAACCGCGTTGCCGTTTTCCTTATCGCCGTTATCCGCCGGCACATAGCTTACGGGCGCGGGCGGGGCGGCGGGCAGGTTGCCGGAATAGGCTCCCTGCATAAAGGAGGCAAACATCTGTTTCAATTCGGTAATTTCCAGTTTCATGGCCACCAGGGTGCGGTATATCAGTTCCCGCTCCACCTGTTCCGGCGTTTTATTCACCGGCATGGGCAGCATATCCGCGCCGCCGGCGGAGGGACTGCTCATATTCAGGGCGTTACGCACATAATCGGAACGCACCACCTCGCCCCGGTTGAGGATAATGGCCGTCTCCACAAAATTACGTACTTCGCGCACATTGCCCGGCCAGTTATATTGCATCATTAAATTTACGGCATCGGGGGAAAAGCCCTTAAAATTGATATTGTTTTTATCGGCGAATTGCCGGGCAAACAGCTCTATCAGACCCGGCAGGTCATCCTTGCGTTCACGCAGGGGCGGAATCACCAGGGTGATGGCCTTTAAACGATAGTACAGGTCGCGGCGGAACTGATTCTCCTGTACGGCCTGTTCCAGATTGCGGTTGGTGGCGGCAATAACGCGCACATCCACCTTTTGTATTTCCGTGCCACCCACGCGCATAAATTCGGAGGTTTCCAATACACGCAGTAGCTTTACCTGGGTGTTTAGCGGCATTTCTCCGATTTCATCAAGAAAAATGGTACCCTTGTCCGCCACTTCAAAATAACCTTTTTTCTGCCCCACCGCTCCCGTAAAGGAGCCCTTTTCATGACCGAACAGTTCCGATTCCAGTATCCCCTCGGGTATGGCGCCGCAGTTCACGGAAACCAGACTGCGGTTTTTCCGCTTGCTCAAACGATGAATGGCCGTGGCCACCACCTCCTTGCCCGTGCCGCTTTCGCCATTGATCAACACCGAAAGATCGGTGGGGGCCACCATGGCGATGGTTTGTAACAGCTCTTCCACCCGGGGGTTGGAGCCGTAAAAACCGGTTAGCTTTTGCAGTTCTTCGATTGAAATATTTTGCATGTAATGGTCAGAGTCCGTTTTTGTTTAAAAGCGCCATTTTGGCACAAGACAAAATGTAGGCATTTATGCTTTTCAATTCAATGTAAGAATAAAAGGGTTACGGATGATTTGAAGAAACTCTTCCCACAGCCAACAATGTACTTCTGTAAAACAAGTACTCGCCTGTTGAATCGGTATCGGTCATTTCAAGACCGTGGCGATGGCCGGGATAGATCATTCTTTTTTCACACAAAACCACCAAGGTGTAAAGAAGTGATTTTCTCCATTGAACTCCCCGAAAAAGCAAAGCTTTGGAAAACATTAGTAGAAAAAGGCTCCTAAAATGAAACAATGTTAATGACGCCCCGCGTCTTGCATGTCCTTTTATAGCTCACACCAAGCCACAAAGGCACTAAGTCTCTTCTTCTCCCCTCCGGCCTAGAATAATTCTCAGCCACTTTTTGTATTGTTTATTTTGTATTTTTTATTTTTTTCATTTGCCTGCCCCACGCCTGAGGCGGGCAAGCTGGCTCCGTCGGGCCGGCCCTCCCACCTTTGGCGGGGGCAAGCTGGCTCCGTCGGGTCATTATTCATTATGTCATATTTTCACCCTAGCTTCGGCAAGCTATTGTTTTATAGCTTGTAACTTTTACTGGCTACATTTATCTTGACTTTAAAAGGGAGTCCAAAATGAACCGGAAAATTGACCGGACAAAAATTGTTATCGGCACCGCCGGCCAGCTGGAAAAAGAGGATAAAAAGTACTGGTCCTCAAAAGATGTGGGGGAAAAGCTACAAACCATAACCTATTTGAGAGAATGTTTCTATGGCCCAGAAGCAACTACCGGAAGACTTCAAAGATTTTATAAAGTTTTTAAACGATCATAACGTACGCTACCTCCTGGTGGGCGGCTGGGCGGTGGGAATTTATGGCAATCCCAGGGCGACAAAGGACATCGACTTCCTCATTGCAACGGATGACGATAATATCGGTAAATTATTGGATGCCTTAAAGGCCTTCAAAGCGCCCGCCGTTGACAAAAGTGTTTTTACGGACAAGGGAAATGTTTTTCGAATGGGCAGCTCCCCGATACAAATTGACATTATTAATGAAGCAACGGGGATTGTTTTTGAAGAATGTTATGACAGAAGAAATATCATTCATGCCGATGATGTGCAGATTCCCGTTATATCCAGGGAAGATTTAATCAAAAATAAACGGGCCTGCGGCAGGTATAGAGACCTGGCGGATATTGAAAGTCTTATTGACAGTTAACACTTAATGATTTTTCCATTCAGAGACTCCCTAATTTCGACAACAATTAGCTCTCTTTGCATTTCTCACACCAAGAAACAAAGACACTAAGTCTTTTTTACTCCCCTCTCTTCGAAGAGGAGAGGGGCCCGGGACAACTCTCAGCCATTTTTGTATTTTTTCTTTTGTATTTTTTATTTCATTTGTCATTTGTCATTGGTCATATCTTGTCATTTACCTGCCCCACGCCTGAGGCGGGCAAGCTGGCTCCGTCGGGTCATATTTCATATTTCATTTGTCATTGGTCATTTGTCATATTTCATTTGTCATTTTTCATTATCTTATGCCCCGGCTAACCAACATAGTGAAGATCATGAAGTCCATCATTTTTATATTGCTGCTATTTAGCCTTACACAGGCGCAAACCGACAACGCCCCGCGCGGTTATGAAATGCACGGGGACAGTGTCACCTTTATCTTTGACCGGAATCTGTACCGGGTTCAGCCCGCGCGCGTGGTGGTCACCGGCGCCTTTCGCGGCTGGAGCGACGACATGAACGACCAACGCTGGCTATT
>JALTKX010000160.1 GCA_027006055.1 Calditrichia bacterium
TCGGCCAAAAAATTGTAGCTGGTGGAAAAGTTCGCCTGCAGGATATCAAACTTCTTTTCATTACCCTCTTCATCAATGCTTTTGCCCTGAAAACGGTTGTTCAGGCTCAGATTCATGCGCTGGGATTTTCCCAGACGGGTGGCGCCGTAGGGTGATTTTTGAAACTTGTCGACGGCCACGCGGCCCAGGCCGGTATCCACATAGGTAAAATAGCCAAACCGCTCATCCGAAAAGTCGGGGGTGATGCTGTAGTTGATGCCGGGATCGATCACATGGCGGATATATTTCAGCTTGCCGATGTTGGGCTCAAACAGCCCGTAAAGCTTGGTGCGCATACCTACGGAAGCATTAAAAGTATGGCGGGCGGCAAACTGTTTTTTCTGCTCGCGGATAATGGTTCCCGTGGCCGGGTCGTAGCGCCCCACGGTAATTTCATCCGTCCACACTTCATCAAAATTAAGGCTGGGGGTCAGGTTAAAGTACCCCACCTTTTGGGCCATGCTGAGGCGCGCGTTATGTTTTATGCCATAAGCGCTTTCATCCACAAAGTAGGTGGAATCGGTTCCGGTGCTGTCCACACGTATCTGCCGGCGAGTGCGGGCGCCCTTGCCGATGGCCTGGCTGCTGTAATCCAGATATATATTCTGGTACCAGTCCCTGCCGGCCGCCGGTTTTTGACCGGTAAACAGTTGAAACAGCGTGGTCTTGCGCGTGCTGTAGGAAAGGCGGGGCAGGATATAACTGCTTTCACCGGTTTGCAGGTTTTCCGTGCGGCTGAGCGACACATTGATGCTGCTACGTTCAAAACGCTTGGAGAGGGTCAGATTGGAGGTGATTAACTGATTCAGGCGGTCGTTCACATTGGGCGAAACATCGCGTTGCAGGTCTTTATCGCTTTGAAAGCTGCCATAACCGGAAATGCTGAAGCTGGGATCGATGGTTTGATTATGGCTGAAGTTAAAACGCCAGCGTTGCCGTTTCCTTCCCGTGGCCGGATCCACCGGATAGTATTCCCCGGAGATCTTGCCGTTCAGCAGATATCGAATCTTGTAAT
>JALTKX010000161.1 GCA_027006055.1 Calditrichia bacterium
TAATTCAGGAGCGCGTGGAGACGCAGCGCACCGGGTCGCAATGGGTGGTCGATTCTTTTTCGCGCTTTAAAAAGGACGTCACCATCGATGAAGCCCTGGTCGCTACCACGGCCGGGATATATTACCGTCAGAAAGAAGGCAAACCGGTACACACCTGGTCCCGGGGCCAGCTAAAAGAAGGGGGCAGTTGGGTGAATCGTTATAAAAGAATTCGTCAGATTATGTCCACCGATCTGTTTACGGTACGCGAGGATGATTTGATCAATTTGGTTACAAACATCATGGATTGGAGAAACTTCCACCATATACCGGTCGAGAATTCCAGGGGTGAACTAAAGGGGTTAATATCTTCGGATTTGTTAATCCATCATTATGGATCGAATTTTGACAAGGAAATTAGTAAATTAACGGTCAAGGATATTATGATAAAGAATCCCACCACCGTCAGGCCGGACACACTTACCGTGAACGCCCTGCGAATGATGCGGAAGAATGATCTGAAATATCTGTTGGTAACGGAGGAACGGAAACTGGTCGGCATTGTTACGGAATACGATTTTGTGCGTATATGCCAGGGCCTGTTTGAGGAACTTGAAAGCAGTAGCGATAATACATGATAACAGTACACAGCAAGGCGTTGGATAAGGAAATCGCCATAGAAAGGGAAATCGGTCGCTTTGGTAAATCCCACCGGGGGCCGACGGTTATTTTTTTCGGCGGCATACATGGCAATGAACCTTCCGGAGTTTTTGCCCTGCACCGGGTATTTAAGGTGCTTAACAGGGAAAAACCGGATGCGCGGGGGCTGGTGATCGGTCTTTCCGGCAATATGGCCGCCCTGGCCCGCAGCGAGCGTTTTATTGAGCGCGACCTGAACCGCCTGTGGAATAGGGAGCAGGTGAGCCTTTTGCAAAACGGCGGCTTGAACGGTCAAAGCCAGGTGCCCGATGTGGTGGAACAGATGGATATTTTCCATTCGATCCAGCGCATTTTCCGCGAGGAGTCCGGACCCTTTTTCTTTATAGACCTCCACACAACCTCGGCGCCCAGTCCGCCCTTTATCACCCTGAATGATAACCTGCGCAACCGTGAATTTGCCACAAAAATACCCGTGCCCATAATTTTGGGCATAGAGGAGTTTTTAAGCGGACCGTTGATGAGCTATATCAATGAGCTGGGCCATATTGCCCTGGGCTTTGAGGCCGGCAGCCACGACGAGGCGCGCTCGATAGAAAACCATGAATCCTGCATCTGGCTGATGCTTAAGGCCACCGGCCTGTTGCACAAGGCGGAGATTCCATCCTTCCAGGCGCACTATGACAATCTTGCCGGGCAAAGCAACGACGGTAAGCATGTGTTTGAAATTCGCTTCCGCTACCATCGCAGCGCCCATGAAAACTTTATTATGCGCCCGGGTTTTGAGAATTTTCAAAAGATAAAAAAGGGCGATATTTTAGCGGAAAACGACAAGGGTCCCATCCATGCTTGCGAAGGGGGGCGTATTTTTCTGCCCCTGTATCAAAAGCAGGGCGAGGACGGCTTCTTCATCATTCGCGAAATCAATCCCTTTTGGCTTAAGGTGTCGGCCCGCCTGCGCCGCTATAATGTGGATCGCCTGTTGAAATATCTGCCGGGAATAACCATAGACCCGGAACAGCCGAAACGTTTCCGTATCAACAGAAAAATCGCGCGCTGGAAAGTGGTCGATATTTTCCACCTTCTGGGTTACCGCCGCGAAAAAACCACGGAACGCTATCACTATTTCTCGCGCCGTAAGTTTGATACCCATGCCCCGGACTAAAGTTTATATCCCCTTTGCGGCCGGGTGTGTTTTATTCCCGCACATAGAGTCTAAGGCATAAAAATTGTTGATAAAGGCTTTGCCTTTGCCGTTTCCCTGTTGAAGAGGGGGAAATAAATACAAGATGGAACTGAAGCGGATACCTCAGTCCTGTAATATGTTTTTAATTTTATCGATCAGATCCCGCGGCTTGTAGGGTTTTTGCAAAAAGCCCAAAAGGCCCCTTTCGTTGATGCGCTCCGTCGCTTCCTGTTCGGAGTAGCCGCTGGAAAGAATAACCTTTACATTCTTGTTGATCTCGCGCATTTTTATAAAAGCTTCCCTGCCGTTCAGGCTGGGCATGGTCATATCCATCAAAACCAGCTTAATGTCGTTTTTACGGCTTTGATAAATATGTACCGCTTCCTCGCCGTCTCCGGCGGTTATCACCTTTAAACCGGCCTGTTCCAGGGTTTGTCTGCCCACCTCGCGGATGGAGTCGTCGTCATCCACCAGCAACACCGTGCCCCGGCCGTGCCAGGTGGCGTCGCTTGCTTCCTTTACGGGTGCTTTTTCCTCGTTTTCCGAGAGTTTGTGCGGAGGGAAGATAAAGGAAAAGGTGGTGCCGTCGCCGGGTCGGGAGCTGATTTTAACCGAAGCCTCATGGGAGCGCAGTATGCCCAGCACCGCCGCCAGGCCCAGGCCCCGTCCGGTGAACTTGGTTGTAAAAAAGGGATCGAAGATCTTCTCCATGGTCTCCTCATCCATTCCGCTGCCGCTGTCGGTTACTTCTATCAGAATATAGCGCCCCTCGTCCAACCGTTCCCCCATGTAATAGGCGGAGAGGCCCTCCCTGTCCAGATCGATCACATCTGTTTTTACCACAATAGAGCCCGTTTGGTCGCCAATGGCTTCGGAAGCGTTGGTGATCACATTCATAATCACCTGCTGCATCTGGGCCACGTCCGCCTTGATGTAGGGCAGGGACTCGTTAAATTGCAGATGAATGCTGACCTTTTTGGAGATAGAGACATTGAGCAGGTGCATCATTTCGCGGATAACATCATTAAGATTAATAGCCTGAACGACAAACTTGCCCTTTCCCGAATAAGCCAGAAGTTGCTGGCAGAGTTCCGCCGCCTTTAGCGAGGCTTTTTCTATTTTGACTAGGTGAGTGCTTGTCCGGGACGTTTGGGGAACCTGCATTTTGGCCAGCCCGCAATTGCCCATAATGGCCGTAAGCAGATTGTTAAAATCATGGGCGATGCCTCCGGCAAGCACTCCCAGGCTTTCCAGTTTCGCGGCGTTACGGATTTGCTCCTCCAGCTTTTTGCGCTCTTCCTCGGCCTCTTTTTGCTGGGTAATGTCCTTGGCCACGCCGATAAGGACAATCGTTCCCTGTTGATTGATTTCCCGCGTCAGCGTGGTGGCATGCCAATACAAGGTGTTGTCTTCACCGGGCACGGAGTACTCCAGGCGGGCGATTTCTTCTCCACCCCGAATGACCTTATCCAGGGATTGTTGGACGCTTTGCTGAAATTCCGCGGAAAGGCATTCGATAAAGGAACCTTGTTCGATCTCTTTTCTATTCAGGGCAAAAAGCGTATGCACGGAAGGGGACATAAAGACAAAACGGCCTTTGTCATTTAAAGTGAAAATAGCGTCGGTTACGTTATCGAGAATAAAGCTGAGCCTGTCTTCGTTTTCCTTGAGGGCTTTTTCTATTTTCTTACGGTTATTGACCTCTATGAGCAGCTCCTTGTTCAGCGTGGCCAGTTCCGAGGTGCGTTTGGCCACCCTTTTTTCCAGGCTTTCGCTTACCTCGCGCATCTGTTCCTGAACATGGCGCCTTTCCTGAACGGCGGCCGTGGTCACCAGGGCCACCACCGTAACCACGGAAAGATAAAGTTGCAGCACGATGAGCGCGAAATCGGTGTTGGAGGAAGCGAAAGGGCCAAAGCCGTGGGTGCCGCTCCAGGTGGCCAGGATGGCGATGAGCGCGGCGGCCATTACCGCCTCCCTTTCCGTAAAGCGGAAGGCGATCCACATCAGCAGGGGGATGACCAAAAAGGGCAGCGAACTGAAAAGCTCGATTTGTAATGTTTCGCCAAAAAGAAGCGACACAAAAACAGCAAGGAGCGTAAACAGGGAGCTGAGTTCCAAAAACCCGCCCAGGCTGTAGTCGATTTTATGATTGTGATAGATGCTGAAAATGAGGGGCGTCAATAAAAGCAGACCCAACAGGTCGCCAAAAAGCCATTTAAAAAAAATGATGGCCCCGATTTCCGGCGAGAAGTTGTAAAAGAGCAACCGGCTGAGCACTCCCAGGGTGGCGGAGAGGGTCGAAACGGCAAACATGCTGCTTATAAAGCGGAAAGTAAGGAGGACATTTTTATAAAAATCAAAGCGCTTTATATATTTTCTGAAAAGATAGTCGCCGGATAAAACGGCCATGGGTGAAATGATGGCGCCGGAAACGGCCGCCACCCAGGCCGTTTCTCCCTTTAGCCAGGAAAACAGCAGAACGGAAATAAGCGGAGCCAGGACGAGGGACGGGCGGACGCGACGGCCGTAAAAAAGATAAGCGGAGAACAACAGCCCCAGGGGCAGCCAAATGGCTGTCTGGCCGAATTCCCTGAATGTAAAAAATTGCCCCAGCGCCGTTAGCGCCAGGTTGAGCAGGATCAGTCCCAGGTTTAAGGCCATATCCTTAAAAGAGATCAGACGGTTTCGCATAATTTTATTATAAATGTGCTCCTTAACCTTTAGCTTTCGGTAATTTAAGCGGAATATTTACCGCGAGGTCTCTTTTTTAACCAACGCGCATGGCGGAAAAATAGGGCTATCCCCGGGCAATTAGCCTGAAATCCGCGCCGGCGGGATGCTGGAAAATACGCAGATCAAAGGCGTCGGCAATGGACAGCAGATGATCAAAAATGTCGGCCTGGATGTGTTCGTAGCGTATCCACTCCGTCGTGGCGGTAAAGGCGTACACTTCCAGCGGCAGACCGTCGGGCGTCGGCGTGAGCTGGCGCACCATGCAGGTCAGATCGTTTCGTATGTCGGGGCGCGCGCTAACGTAGCGTTCGGCATAGATGCGGAAAGTGCCCACATTGGTCATGCGGCGCTGGTTCAGGGGGTGTCTTCCGGCCTCTCTTTCGCGGGCGTTCCAGGCTTCGATTTCCCGCTCTTTTTCGCGGATATAATC
>JALTKX010000162.1 GCA_027006055.1 Calditrichia bacterium
CCACGGCCCAGATGTAGGGGAACTTACCCTTGCGCCCGCTTTCATCCTTTTCCAGGAATTCATGCAGCGGAACCATGTTGCTGGTCCAGGCGTCATGGGGCACCTTGCGGAAATGTTTGCGGAAGCGCGCTTCGGTTATGGCGAAGTCGGCAAAGGTTAAAGGCAGTTCCATGGATTTCTCGCGCCCGTCTTCCTTATACTTTAAGGTGTACATGGGCCAGTCCCTGTCCATATCCGGGTTGCCGGAAAGGTCGAGCTGCTCGCTGATGGATTTGCCCGCGTCCGGATTATAGCGGAACATGGGATAGGAGCGGCTTTCCACAACCAGCTTGGCCTGATGCGTGCCCAGATCGTCGGCGATGCCGTGTTCGGGCTGGCAGGCGGTATAGAGGTTGAAGATGGCCGGCCGCCGCGCCTGAAGGCCGTCGATGAAGCCCTCGATCATATGACTGGGGTTGGCCAGGCTGGCCTGCATCACATAGGAGGTGCGGTGGGCGATGGCGATCAAACCGATCTCCTTGCGGCTTTCCACCTTACCCTGTATGGCTTTTCCGTACTGGGCCATGTCGGAAATCTGACCCGTGAAACCGGAGGTACAAGCCTGACCGCCGGTGTTGGAATAGACCTGTGTATCCAGAATGACCACTTTAATCGGCTTGCCGGAGGCCATCATGCGAGAAAGGTTTTGAAAACCGATGTCATACATGGCGCCGTCGCCGCCGATGGCCGTTACCGGCGGGCACAGTTCCCACTCTTCATCGGTAAACTGATTCCAGTTGAAATAGGTGAAGAATTCGGGGTGCTTTACGGGATCGTACTTGCCGGAAAGTTCCAGCTCGGCCATGCGCACCGCCTTAAAGCCCTCGGCCATCTTGGCCATATGTCCTTCAAAAACGCCCATGGCCATGGAGGGACTGTCCTGGAACAGATGGTTGGCCCAGGGGAAGGGGTAGGGGTTAAAGGGATAGGTGCTGCCCCAGACGGAGGAGCATCCGGTGGAGTTGAGGATGCCCATGCTGCTGCGACCCTTGCCGGTGTTGCCCTCGGTATAGCGCCATTTTAGCTTTTTAAGCTTGGCCATCAGTTGTGTTACGCGATGCAGCCATTCCTGATCGATCGGCTCCACTTCACCGGCCTGTTCCAACTGGTCGGTAATTTTGGCCAGGGTCAGGTCGCCGTTGCTCATGTTGGAAACCACCCGCTCCATGGCGTCGGAATCGCTTATATCCACGGTTTCCATCAGTTTAAGCTGAATATGTTTTTCCAGGCGCTTGATCAGATCGTCCAGATAGCTGATGTGTTTTTCCACCCGGGGCTGCATCAGTGCTTCCACGGTAGCGGTAAACAGGTGGATCACCGATTTCTCGGAACAACCCAGGCAGGCGCCGTCGCCGCTGGCCAGGGCCTGGTAGATTTCCTTTTTAAGTAAAATCGTGTCCAGTACGCCGATCTTTTCTTCCAGATTGTCCACCCGGATGTATTGGTCGGGGGTAGAAGGCAGATCCTGCCACAGCTCCCAATTCTTGCGCAGCAGATCAATGGAGGCTTCCGTTTGCGTTACCGGATGCAGGGCGTCGTCGTTACATACTTCCACGCATTCCATACAGCCCTTGCAGGTGTACGGGTTAACGGTAATGCTGAACAGACCGCCGCTGTTTTTCTGCTTTTTCTCGGGCAGATCGTAGTAAGGACGGGTCAGGGCCAGTTTAAAATCACCCAGTTCGTCCCAAAACCAGTCGAACTCTTTTTTAAGCACCGTCAGTTCATTTTCCACCAGCTTGCTGGCTTTAATGGTTTGGTCGATGGCTTTTTCCAGCAGAGGATGTACCGGGTCGGTGTTGTCGGCCTCGTTGAGCAGAGCCCGAACCTTGCCTTCCAACTGACGCACGGCCTTGGGCAGGAACTGAAGAGAACCATGTTGCTTTTTAACCCGTTTCAGCACCGTGTCCAGTATGCCGTACAGGGATGATACCAGACCGGGAATGGCCGTATCGGGACAGGCGGTGTAGCAGTTGCCGCAGGCGGTACAGTTCTCCGGCACCCATTCGGGATGTTCAAAGCGTATGCCGGTCATGTCGCGGAACAGCGAGGAAACGGCGGGCATAACGCTTAGCCCGATAAAGGGATCGGTGATGTTGTCATTACCGGCGCCGCGCAGATAAAAGTTGCCCGTTTGTTCCCAAAAACGGTGAATATCGGTCAGGTTGGTTTTGCTTTTGGGGATGCGTTTCATCATGGTGGGGATGGGCGGTTCCTGGTAAGTCTCGGCGGGGAGCGCTTCGCTTTCGGAAACAACCATCTCTTTGATTTCATGTATTTCGTCAAAACCGCGTTTAACAACGCGCATATTATCTTCCACCACGCGCTCGCCCTTGGAGCCGAATTTATGCTGCAATTGCTTGTGGATGGCGTCCAGCAGAGTCTGTTCCGTCATGCCCGTTTGTTCCATAAGAGGAGAGGCGGCAAAAAAGGCGCCCTGGAAGGCGATACCCTGCATGCGCAGTTGCAGCTCGGGATCGTGGGCTTCCTCGCGGGCGATCTTAAAACCGTCGATGTAGAACACCCTGATCTTGCGATCGATGATCATCTTTTGATAGTGGCGGGGTATGGTGGCCCAGACCGCATCCGGGCTTTCCAGTTCGCTTTGGATGATAAACACGCCGCCGTCCTTTAGGCCGGCAATGGCGTTGGTGTGCTTAAACACATTGGGATCGGGCGAAAGCACCACATCCACGTAAAAGTATTCACTGTTTACGCGAATCGGTTCCGGGGCCGCCGAGAGATAGTAGGTGGTCGGCTGACCTTTTTTCTCCGAACCGTATTTGGGATTGGCCTTGATATGGTAGCCCAACAGGTCAAACAGGGTCATGGCCAGGTTCTTGCCGGTGGTGATGGCGCCCCAGCCGCCCACGGAGTGGAAGCGCACCGTAATGCTGCCATCGGGCATCAGATTGGGATTCTCCGTGCCGTGGATGGCCAGTTCCTTAACATGGGGGTAATTTTCCAGGATGGATTCCTGGTAGATTTCCTGTTTGGGGGTAAAAGGCGTTTCACGGATAAAATCGATCGACAGGTAAAAGAGTTTTTTATGCTTGCCGTCGGGCAGCATGTTTTCAATGGCGCCGATCAGTCCCTCGGGCTGCAGATCGCGGCTGCCCATGCCAAAGGAGCCGGAATAGAGCTCGGGCATGTCGCTTTGCTTATAGGAAGGCAACTCCGGGTAAGGCAGGGCATCCTTTTTAGCCGCGCCGTTTTCCACGCATTTATTCAATGTGGCCCGCAGTTCGCGGATGATCGGCAGATCGGCGGCCAGGGGCTGATCCAGCCGTTCCAGGATGGCCACTCCCTTGCGGCCCTTAACGATTTTGGCCAGCAGGTCGCCGGGGAAGGGCCGGAACATAACCAGATCGACCACGCCAACCTTTATCTTGCGCGTTTTGCGCAGATAGTCGGCCACCACCTCGGCGCTGGGGATCACGCTGCCCTGTCCCAGAATCAGATAGTCGGCGTCATCGGCTTTGTAGGTCATCACCCGCTCATAGCGCCGTCCGGTCAGTTGGTAAAATTCCTCGAAGGCCTGTTCGGTCAGTTCCTGAATATGGTCGAAGAAAAAGGGCCTTTGCGCGGCCACGCTTTGCATATAGGAGTCCTGATTCTGCACGATACCGGCCATCACCGGGTTGTCCACATCCCACAGTTCCGGTATGCGGCGGCGGGTTTCGCCATAGATAAGCTTTTGGGCCGGGGTCGGCGTGGGGATGATGTCATCCGGCTTGCCGAGATAGTTTTCAATCAGATCGCGTTCCGGCAGCAAAAAGGATTCGATCAGGTGCGTGGTTAAAAAACCATCCTGGGCGATGATGCCCGGCGTCAGCGAAAGTTCGGCGATGCGGTGGGCGATGATATTCAGGTCGGCCACATGCTGGGCGTTTTTGGCGAATAACTGAAAGAAACCGGTGTCATCCACGGCATGGTAGTCATCATGTCCGGCGTGTACGTTAAGCGTGGCTTTGGTCATGGCCCGGGCGCCCATGTTCAGCACATAGGTCAGGCGCTTACCCACGGCGGCATAAAGGGATTCGTGCATATAGGCGATGCCCTGGCCGGAGGAAAAGTTGGCGGCGCGCAGTCCGGTCATGGAAAGACCGGCGGTAACGGCGGCCGCGGCATGCTCGCCTTCCGGCTCGATAAAGATCAGCGGCCGTCCGGAGATATTGATATGACCCTTGGCGGCATTCTCCGCCCAGTATTCGCCCATTTGCGTGGAGGGGGTAATCGGATAGGCGCCGGCGGCGTCGGTGGATTCACGTTCGCACATGATGGCGGCGGTATTGCCGTCCATCGCTACCCGTTGTCCGGGATACTTGAATTTCTTCGTTTCACTAGCCATGATAAAACCTCTCAATTTGAGTAAATTACTTTTAATCGATTAAGTGGGGGCCTCGGTGCGGGCGCCCTTTCTGATGACGGGCCTGGCTTTGGGTCCACTTACTTTTCCCTTTTTAGGGTCCAAATAAACAATGGCGCCTGTCGGGCAACGCTCGATAGGCTTGGTGGTATCTATGTAACGGCTGTAGTCGATCACCGGCAGGTTTTCCTTCATGGTGATCAGCTTGTCGGGGGCGTCCATGGCGCAGCGGCCGCAGGCGGTGCAGGCCACCCGGCACTCTTCCAGAATTTCATCGCCCGCTTCCAGGTTTTTACAATTGATCCATAAGCGATGGCTGACGGGATGGAGGGAAAGCAGATCCTTGGGGCAGGCCACAACGCAATCACCGCAGGCGGTACATTTATCCTCGCTGACCCGGGGCAGGTGGAACGCATCGAGATGGATGGCGTCAAAATCGCAGGCGTCCACGCAATCACCAAGACCAAGGCAGCCCCAAAAGCACTCTTTTCCGCCTCCGGAAACGAGCGAGGCTGCCTCGCAACTTTGCAGGCCTTGGTAGCGGGCGCGGT
>JALTKX010000163.1 GCA_027006055.1 Calditrichia bacterium
TTCCAGCAGCCCGCTTCCCCGTCCGGGTTAAACCGCAGCGTGGTTTCCCAGGCATTTTCCTTCCGGAACTCTTCGTTCATAACCCTTTGCAGCTTTCCGGCCACCACGGGGGAGTGAATAACGACAATACATTCCGTGTTGAGGTTGGCGCTACGCGGGTCGAGATTAAACGTGCCGATCACGGCCACACGGCCGTCGACCACCATGGATTTGGAGTGCAGACCGAATGTGGGGGTATAGTCGATCTCTTTCTGCAGGGCGCTGGTCATCACCTTATACCGCACCGCCGCGTCGGGGCGGAACTCAAATATCCGCACTCCCAGCTTTAGTAAATCCTCGCGGTTGCGCTGATAGCCGCTAAAGGCTTCCAGATTATCCGTGGAGGCCAGGCTGTTGGTTAAAATGCGTATCTTAACCCCGCGGGCAATGGCGTCCCGGAAAAGGTTTCTGCTCAATGCCGTTGTTACCAGATAAGGGGATTGGATGCTTATGGAGTCGCGGGCGCTTTTTATAAGGTCTATCAAAGCATCGGTGGCAATGCCGCCGCCGCTTAAACCGCTGCTTCCGTCATTCTTGCCGGGAATATCGGATACAAACCCGATACTGTCCAGCCATAGCAAGTCTCCGGACTCCCGGATGGCCTTAAAGCCCCGGGGTACATTTTTTATCTTTTCGCGAACCTGCGGCCAGAAATTAGCGGGATTGCAGGCATACTGGTGCAGCCATAAATAGGTCTGTTGAGGGTTGATGTCCATTTTTTCGACATTGACCAGTTCCCGAATCGGTCGGCTGAGAGGATCATTCCAGAAAAGATCAAAGGAGCTTTGGATATCATCGGTGACGCCGCCTATCAAGAGAATATCCCGGTCGCGGAAATTATATTCATGGTCGTAGTCAAAATATTCATCGGCGATGTTGCGTCCGCCGGTGATGGCTACTTTGCCGTCAACAATAAAGGTTTTGTTGTGCATCCGTTGGTTCACGCCTCGGAAATCCGTGGTGATGTTGACAATTTTGGAGACGATGTTTTTTCCGATGTTGGCGCTGGGATTGTAAATTTTGATCTCAATATTCTCATGCATGTCCAGTTCAACGATCCGTTCCTCATCGGCCTCTATAAGCAGGTCATCCAGCAACAGGCGCACCCGTACGCCTCTTTCGGCGGCGCGCAATATATAATCCACGGCAATCAGGCCAACATTATCCGTTGAAAAAATGAAATATTGAATATCTATGGTTTTTTCGGCATATTCGCTAAGCCAGGCGCGGGAGACCAGGGCCATATCTCCCTCTTCCAGCACATAGACGCCGGTTTTCGAGCGCATCATGTCGGCAACCGGAGCCAGTTGCCCGCTCAGGCTGGTGGTGGAGTCCCTGTGGATCTGGCGGCAAAAGTCCTTGTTTGGGTCGGGGATTAATTGCTGCCCGGATGAACATTGCAGGATGAGAATAAAGGTGGCCGCGAGCAGGACGATCAGTCCGCCGGCCGGGGCAAGCGTCTTTTTTCTTTTCGCATCCCGGGCATGAATGGTCACGGTTTTTATCCTGAGTCTGTTAAAGATCGTCAAACATAGAAATAAAAAATAAGAGATTCAAAGTTATTTTGGGCGGAGAAAGGGCCCGGAGGGCTGCCGGAAGACCCCGGCCGGTCTAACATTTTTCTAACACAATACTAACACGCAGCTTATATCCGCCTTTAAATTACCATGATTCATAAAGAGGACTTATCGTGTCGAAAGAATTGATTTATGTTGTGGATGACGAGGAAGATATACTCGACCTTGTGGAATATATTCTGGGAAAGGAAAACTTCCGGGTAAAGCGTTTTTTAACGGGAGAGGAAATTGTTCCCGCCATGCGCGGGGAAAAGCCCCATCTGCTTTTATTGGACCTGATGTTACCGGGAATTGACGGCCTGGAAGTCTGTAAAACCCTGAAAAGCGACGCCGATTTAAAGGATGTGCCCGTAATTATGCTTACCGCCAAGGGCGAGGACGCCGATATTGTCAGCGGACTGGAACTGGGCGCCGATGATTATATCACAAAGCCTTTTAACTCCAGCGTTCTTTTGGCGCGCATCAAAGCCATGCTGCGCCGTAAAAACGAAAAAGAGACCCGTGACACGGATGTCATACGAATTTTCAATATCGTCATTCATCCGGGCCGGCATACGGTAACCGTTGATGATAAGCCGGTTCAATTAACCTATTCCGAATTTAAGTTGTTACAGTTTCTGGCCCGGCATCCCGGTTGGGTTTACAGCCGCTATCAGATTGTGGACGCCCTGCGCGGCTCGGACTATCCCGTAACCGAACGGGCCATCGATGTGCAGGTGGTGGGTCTTAGAAAAAAACTGGGCGCCGCCGGTAAATATATCGAAACCGTTCGCGCCGTCGGCTATCGTTTCAGGCAGCCGGAATGAAAAATATACGCATCTCCTGGCAAATATTTATTACTTCCCTGGCCATAACGGTTATAGCCCTTATCTCCGTTACCTGGTATGCCTCAAGCGTCGGCCGGCGCTTTTATCAGGAAAGGGCCACGGAAAACCTGCGCGTGCGCGCCGAACTGACCGCCAAGCTGATACGCGGCGATCTGCTGCAAAACGATATACCGGCCCTGTTGGAAAAACTGAAAAGCGTGCAGGTGGGCGACTCCACCCGGATAACGCTTGTTTTGCCGGACGGCCGGGTTATCGCCGATACCGAAAAAGAACCGTCCCGCATGGATAATCATTTGAAGCGACCGGAAATTCTACAGGCCATAAAGCAAGCCTATGGAACCTCCATGCGTTTCAGCGCCACCGTAAAACGCGATATGCTCTATGTGGCCATTCCCATCTGGAAAGATGACACCCTGGCCGGTTTTGTACGCACCGCCCGGGATATTGCCATTGTTGAGCAGACCATTGCGCGCATGCAAAAAAAGATACTCTACGCGGGTTTGATCATCACCTTATTGACTATTCTGGCCAGCCTGCTAATGGCCCGGCGTATAACCAAACCCCTGTTTCGTATCATTGAGCATGTGGAACAGTTTGCCGGGGGTGACTTTTCACAACGTTTTCCCAGATCAGGCACTTTGGAAATGGCCCGGCTTTCCGAGGCTCTGAACAGCATGGCTTCTCAGATCAATGAAAAGATTGAGATGATAGAACGCCAGAAGAAAGAGCAGCTATCCGTGTTGGAAAGCATGGTGGAGGGGGTGATCGCCTTTGATAATAACGGCCATGTGATTAGCATGAATAAGGCCGGTACCAGATTGCTTAACCTTAATCCCAGGGACGTGGGGGGGAAGTTCCTTGGCGAACTCATAAAAAACGAGGCACTGGAAAACCTGGTCATTGCCGTGCTGGAAACAAGCCTGCCCCAGGAAGCTGAAATAACCATTAACCTGCCCAACGAGCAAATATTAACGGTACGGGTGAGTCCCCTGCACTATGAAGAGTCCAAAACCCTGGGCGCCTTAATGGTGATAAACGATATCACCCGCCTGCGGAACCTGGAACGGGGCCGCCGTGAATTTGTTGCCAATGTGTCCCACGAACTGCGCACGCCGCTTACATCCATCAAAGGCTTTGTGGAGGCCCTTTACGACGGCGCCCTGAATGAACCGGAAAATGCCAAACGCTTTATGGAAATCATCTACCGCCAAACCAACCGCCTTATTTCCATTCTGGAAGACCTGCTGACGCTTTCCCGCCTGGAAAGAGAAGGGGAGTTGGATGAGGTTGAGTTCCGCATGGAAAACCTGAAAGGCGTACTGGAAAACGCGGAACAAATATGTGCCTTCAATGCCGAAAAAAAACATATCCGGCTTAGGCTGGAGTGTCCCAACGACCTTGTGGTGCGCATGAGCAGCCCGCTTATCGAAGAGGCGATGATAAACCTGATTGACAATGCCATCAAATACAGCCCGGAAAATAAAAATGTGGATATATTGGCCGAAAGAAAAGGCAAATGGATCGTCATCTGTGTGAAGGATGAGGGGGCGGGCATTCCCGATGAACACCTTTCACGGATTTTTGAGCGCTTTTACCGCGTGGATAAGGCCCGCAGCAGAAAGCTGGGCGGAACGGGTCTGGGGCTGGCCATTGTAAAGCATATTGCCCAGGTGCATGGCGGACGGGTGGATGTGCAATCGTCGATGGGGCGCGGCAGTTGCTTTAGCATCTTTTTGCCCTCGGACAGAGCCCATGGCGGGAAGGATTAAAAAAGCACCCTGTCGGCGGAATGTGACCTTTGCCATTTGATTAAGCCCCGCCTGCCCCTAAACTCCTTTCATAAAATATTATTGTTCCAATATGAATCATTTTTTAAACTAAAGATTCTGTTTAAACATTAATTGAATATCCATGAAAAAACTCATTCTGATACTTTTTCTTCTGGCAGGCCTTGCTCCGGCGCAAGACCGGCACTCTTTCCGCTTTGTCGATGGCGAGGAACTCACCTTCCGGGTGGACTACTCCTTCTTCAACCTTGGCGAAATTAAGATGAAAGTCAGCCGGGAAGTCAGCGGAAAGGACTCACTCTATCACATCCATCTGACCATCGAGTCCAACCCGCTTCTTTTTTGGGTGGATAATCAAAGCGTTTATGACAGCTATATCGATGAGAATTTGCGGGTGCACCGCTTTATCTCCGATGAAAAGGTGGACGGGGAAACCTATAAGGCGGAATATACCTTTAATTACAGGGACAGCCTGATGTACCGCAAGCTTATCGCCGTGGATACGCCCGGCAGGGAAATTGTGGACGCCATGCCCCTGCGCAAGGATATGATTGACGGTATCAGCCTGATCTTTTTCGCCCGGGCCAACGTGGATTCAAAAAAACGGGATACGGTTTATACCTTTATTGAAAATAAATCGGGTGATGTGATTTTTAATTTTCAAAAAAAATATACACATACCGAAACGGATGTTTTTCCCCGGGGCATAGGGACAATCTTTTTTGACGGGCATCTCAATATAAGCGGTATTGCCGGCGTAAGCGGACCCTTTTCCGCCTATTTCAGCCGCGACCCGTCCCATGTGCCCCTGCTCTCCTTTCTTAAGGTTTTTGTGGGCCGGGTAACCATAACGCTGGTCGGCTGGCGGGGCTGGCGGCCCGCGCCATGAACGAGGTTTACAGGCCGCCTCTTTTTCTCTCCAACGGCCATCTTTTAACCATTTATCCTTCTCTCTTCCGCCGGGTTGCGGATATCCGTTACCGCCGGGAACGCCTTGTCACGCCCGATGACGATTTTCTTGATTTGGATTGGATCGAAAAGGGAAACGACCGGCTGGCAATCATTTCCCACGGTCTGGAAGGGAGCAGCGAAAGACCCTATGTGCGGGGAATGGCCCGGGCCTTAAGCGGGGCCGGCGCGGATGTGCTGGCCTGGAATTTCCGTTCCTGCGGCGGAGAGATGAACCGCCAACCGCGCTTTTATCATTCCGGCGCCATCGATGATCTGGAAACGGTTGTTCGGCACGCCTGCTCCCTAAAACGATATAAACGTATCGATCTTGTAGGGTTTAGCATGGGCGGCAACCAGATTCTGCTTTACCTGGCGCTTAGGAAAAGCGCGCTGCCGGAGGAGCTTTTTTCGGCGGTTGTCTTTTCCGTTCCCGTGGACCTGGCCGCGAGCGCCGCAAAGCTGGCCTCGGCGGCCAATGCCCTGTACATGCGGCGTTTCATGCGTCATCTGCGCCAAAAGATACGCCAAAAGGCCCTGCTTTTTCCCGGTCAACTGGATACGGAGGGACTGGACCGGCTAAAAACCTTTTTACAGTTTGACGACCGCTATACGGCCCCCATGCACGGCTTTAAGGATGCCCGGGACTACTGGGCCCGGTGCAGCAGCCTGCCCCTGCTTACAAGGATTGAGCATCCCACCTGTCTGATTAATGCCCTGGATGACCCCTTCCTCACGCCGGAGTGTTTTCCCCGAGATGCGGCGCAGAAGAACCCGCGCCTTATGCTGCTTACCCCGGCCCACGGCGGCCATGTGGGTTTTGTCTCCTTCAATAAGGAAAAATTGTATTGGTCCGAGCGACTTACGCTCAAACTGCTCGACTTGTCTTAACCCTCTCCTTGCTTTCTGCCCTGAGCTGACCACGGCTTGCATTAAATGTTTGCGCCAATGATTTGAAGGCTGTAGCTTTAAGGCTTTAACCGATTGAGTGAGCAAGCGAACATGATACATCTTAAGGACATCCTTGAAGCAGGCGACCGTATCCGGGGCTATGTGCACCGTACCCCCGTTTTTACCAACAGTCATATCAACAGCCTGTGCGGCGCGGAAATCTATTTTAAATGCGAGAATCTGCAAAAAACAGGCTCCTTTAAAATCCGCGGCGCCTCCAATGCGGTGTTTATGTTGCCGGAAACAGAAGCGGCGCGGGGCGTAATCACCCATTCCTCGGGCAATCACGGCGCGGCCCTGGCCCAGGCGGCCCGCTGGCGGGGCATTAAGGCCTACGTGGTTATGCCGCGCAATGCGCCGGAAATCAAAAAGAAAGCGGCCCGCCATTACGGGGCGGAAATTGTCTTTTCGGAAGCCACGCTGGAATCGCGTGAAGCGGTCAGCCGGAAATTGATCGATGAAAAGGGGCTGAGCCTGGTTCATCCCTATGATAATCCCCATGTGATTGCCGGACAGGGCACGGTGTTGCAGGAGTTCCGGGAGGAGGTGCCCGGCCTGGAAGTGGTGGTGACGCCGGCGGGCGGAGGCGGGATTCTTAGCGGAACGGCGGTTTATGCCCGGGAAGCCCTGAAGAATGTGCGGGTGTTCGGCGCGGAACCCAGCCTGGCCGACGACGCCTATCAATCCCTGAAAACAGGGGTGCGTCAGCCGCAGCGTCCGCCGGTAACGGTGGCCGACGGGCTGCGTACCGCTCTCAGCGATCGTACCTTTAACATTATCCGCCGTTATGTGGAAGATATTTTTCTGGTGGAGGATGAAGAGATTATAAGCACCATGCGCATGGCCTGGGAACGGATGAAGCTGATTATCGAGCCCTCGTCCATTGCGCCCCTGGCGGCGGTTTTAAAAAACAAGCAATGCTTTGCCGGAAAAAAAGTGGGCGTCATTGTTACCGGCGGTAATGTGGACCTGGATCAGTTGCCCTGGTTGGGGGCTTCTCCCTCCGGCTGATGACGGCGGCGCAGGATAACCGCGACACGCCAGCTGATCAGATAGCTGATCAGAGCGCCGGGTATGGCCATAACCAGCAGGCCGGTCATCAGGATTAGAATGCCCTGTTCGCCAAAGGCTAAAAACCGGTGAAAGCTGGGATGTTCCATAAAGGTGTTATAGGTATGCCAGGGGAAGTTGATTTGCAGCGCCCATTCCCCCACGGTAATCCCCAGCCAATAGAGGGGCAAAACCGTAAAAGGGTTGGAAAGCAGGGTGGCCAGGGTGGTCAGAACCACGTTGATTTTTTTTAGGGGACTGATCAGCACCACCGTGATCAATTGCAGACCCACGGGGATGAATATACCGATAAAAACACCGGCGGCGATGCTGAAGGCCGTGGCGCGCGGGCTATGGTCGGGATGGATGATGTGGGTCAGGGCCTCCTTCATTTTAGGATGTCCCTTAATTTTCATCAGCCAGCGATCCAGTATATTTTTATTCCGGTGTTTTACCCGCATCAAATTCCATCTCGGTTCTAAAGAATGCTAAGCCGCTAATCTAAGCCATTTTACCAAAAAATACAGGTATTCTTTCGGATATTTTTGTTTTCCGCCAAACATACCGCAATAAAACGGATCGGGGAACCTTTTATATTCCGCGCCCTTAGAGGATAGGGATGCCGGGGAACACGGAGCGGCCCTCCGCCAATAATTGACTGTTCGCCGATTATATGATACTTTCGTGAATACTTTTTGTTGAAAAATGGGCATATTGCCCTTTTGGGAGATTTACAATGACCGATAAAAAACGTTCCGTGCCGCCCGCCCTGCGGGACAGGAAGACATGGAGCCTGAACCGCCGCTCTTTTCTGAAAAAAACGGCCGCGGCCGGCGCCCTGGCCGCCGTGCCCTATGCCGGCTATAAGCTGGGCGCTTCCCTTGGGCAGGCGTCGGAAGAGATTGATGAAAGCTACCGCCTTACGCAAGAGCAGTTCCGGCGTTTGCAATTGGTGCAGGATATATTATTGCCCTCGGAAAAAGAGGCGCCCGGCGCGCGGGATGTTAATGCAGCCGAATATGTGCGGGCGGTGTTGCAGGATAAATATGTCGACCCCGATGAACGGCGCTATCTGATCAATGGCCTGGACTGGCTGGAAGAGGAGGCGCTGGAGCGTTGGGAAAAATCCTTTGTTAATATGCTGCCCCTGGAAAGGGAGGCCCTGATAGAACACCTCACTACCCACAACTGGGGTGAAAGCTGGCTGGCCTCCATGTTGTTGTTTATTTTCGAAGCCCTGCTCAGCGATCCCATTTACGGCGGAAACAACGCCGAAGCGGGCTGGAAATGGCTGGCCCATGTGCCCGGGCAACCCCGTCCGCAACACAAGCTGACCTATTATGACATGGAGTGACGCCCGGCCGGGGATATAATCGGAAATTATTAAAATAAAACAGCCTTCGGGCGGATTGAGAAAACGGTATGGATTTTGACGTGTGTATTATAGGCAGCGGCGCGGGCGCCGGACCGGTGGCTTATGAACTGGCCCGGGCCGGCCGACAGGTGCTGGTGCTGGAAAAAGGCCCCTGGTATAAAACGGAAGACTTTAGCAAGGATGAACTGGCCTGTTGCCGGCGCAGCGTTTATACCCCCTCCCTGACCGAAGAACGCCATGTGATTGAAGATGAGGACGGGCAGGGCGGCTGGGAAGCCACATCCACCTTTGACAGCGGCAATGATTTCTGGAACGGCAACATGGTGGGCGGCTCCTCCAATTTGATGAGCGGCTATTTCCACCGAATGAAACCGGTGGATTTCCGGCTGCTTTCCGAGTTTGGCCCCATAGAGGGCGCCAATGTGGTGGACTGGCCCATAAGCTACGATGATATGGAGCCTTTTTATGCCAAAACGGAAAAAGTCGTCGGCGTCTCCGGCACGGTGGTGCCCCATCCCCATCTGGAGCCCCGTTCCACGGCGGACTTTCCCTATCCTCCCTTGCAGGTGAATGAGGTCTCCCATTGGATAGACGCCGCCGCCCGACGGCTGGGCTATCACGCCATACCCACGCCCCGGGCCATTCTTTCCCGGCCGGAAAATGAGCGTAACAGTTGTTATTACTCCAACTACTGCGGCAGTTACGGCTGCTCCAGCGGGGCCAAAAGCAGCTCCCGGGTGGCCCTGCTGGACCCGGCGTTAAAAACCGGCAATCTGCAAATCCGCGACCGGGCCAAGGTGTTCAAACTCCTCTCCGATAACAGCGGTAAGGTAACCGAGGCCCACTACTATGACCGGCGGGGCGATGTGCAAAAGGTGAGCGCCAAAATATTTGTCGTTGCCTGCCAGGCCATAGAAACCGCGCGCCTGCTTTTGGCTTCCCCGGGGCCGGCCCACGCCAACGGTCTGGGGAACAACAACGGGCAGGTGGGTAAAAACCTGATCTTCTCCGGTGGCGGATCGGGGACGGGCCATTTTTATTTTGAAGACCTTAGTGATGAGCAGATAGAAAAAATAAAGATTCCCGGCCTTTTTGTAAACCGCGCCCTGCAGGATTGGTATACCATCGACGACCCGGACTTCGGACGGGCCAAGGGGGGCACCATAGATCTTTTGTGGCGCCATGCCAATGGCATTACCCGCGCCAACCGCCAGAAATGGCAGGACGGGCAACTGCTGTACGGCCTGCCCCTTAAGCGAAAGATGGAACGCTATTTTAAGCAAAGCCGCCATCTGCGCTTTGAGGTGTTTAACGACTGGCTGCCCACGGATAACTGTTTTGTCAGCCTCGATCCGCAGGAGAAGGACCGCTGGGGCGATCCCGTGGCCCGTTTCCGTGTCGGTTATCATCCTCATGATCTTAAGGTGGGGCGCTTTCTGGCGGATAAGGCGGAAAGGCTTTTCCGGGAAATGGGCGCCCGTGATGTCAGCAGTGGGGTAAGCGGAGCGCCGCCCGCCAACCTGCAGGCCGGGGGCTGCCGCTTCGGTAACGACCCGGCCCACTCCGTGCTGGACAGGGAGTGCCGCGCGCATGACGCCCCGAATCTGTTTATCAGCGACGGCAGCTTTATGCCCACCGGCGGCAGCGTACCTTACACTTTTACCATATATGCCAATGCCTTTCGCGTGGCCGAAAGCATAAAGGCGCAGCTATAGGGCGATCCGCCCGTGCGCGAAAGAAACAGGGATTCCCGCGGACTTTTATGTAAATAATGCCGGGCGGTGTGATTTTTTACGTTTACAAAACAACGCGGGAAAGTTATGTTGCGCCCGTATTTCAATTCTGTTTTTGCCTAACCCTCAAACCCCGGATCATCATGAAAAAAACACTACTCATTCTTCTGTTAATTTTCTCCGGCGCCCTTCAGGCCCAAAATATTGAAAAACTGGGGCAATGGAAGCCCGGCGAATTTGTAAACGATGTGTGGGGCTATGACGCCCCCGACGGACGGTATTATGCCATTATCGGCGCGGAAAGCGGCACCTATGTGCTGGACGTCAGCGATCCGGCCAATATCAGCCAGGTGGGCTATGTTAAGGGCAACAAATCGATCTGGCGCGATATAAAAAACTATGGCCCCTATGTTTATGTTACCAATGAAAACCAGGGGCTGGATATTCTGGATTTGAGCAAGGCGCCGCAGGAGGTGCGTCATGTGCAAATGATGAATGTGCCCGGTTACCACAATGTGTTTATCGATACGGTCACGGCGCAAATGTTTCTGGCCGATGCCGGATCGGACGGCGGGGTAAAAGTCTACTCCCTGAAAGACCCGGAAAATCCGCGCTTTATTTATAGTTTTGGCACGGAAACCCATGATGTGTATGTACGCGACAATATCGCCTATTGCGCCCAGGGCCGCAAGGGCACCATCGGCATTTACGATATTAGCGACCGCGAAAATGTTAAGCTGCTTAAGTCCATTGCCATTCCCAACGCCGGATATGTGCATAATACCTGGCTCTCAAAATCCGGCGACTATCTTCTCAGTACCGAGGAAACAGCCCATAAGACCGTCAAAATATGGGATATCCGGGACCTGGAGAAGGTTGCTATGAAAGGGGAGTACCTGGGCAAAAGCCAATTGGCGCACAATGTTCAGGTGGAAGGGGACTATGCCTATGTGTCCCATTACGAATCGGGCGTCAGCGTGCTGGACCTTCATAATCCGCAACAGATGACCTTTGTGGGGAACTACGACGCCTATCCGGCCGGGGATAATCCCGAATATAACGGCACCTGGGGCGTTTATCCCCATAGCGGGTCGGGCAGGATTTATATTTCCGGCGACAATCACGGCCTGTTGGTGCTGCAATTTAACGGCGCCCGGGCCAGCATGTATGCCGGACGTATCAGCGACGCCCAAAGCGGGGCCGGTATTGACGGAGCACATGTGCACCTGCCGCTGACGGGGCTGGATGTGCACGCCGCCGCTGACGGAAGCTATGCCTTTTCCGCCGCTTTGACCGGTAAAACCGATATGCGCGTTCAGGCCTTTGGCTATCGGGAAAAGACGATGAGCCTTCAACCCAACGAAAATGGCGCGGACACCGTTAACGTGGAACTGGAACCCGGCGCGCGCACCGAACTTAGGGTTTCGGTTCTTGATCCGGAAGGGCAGCCGGTGGCCGGCGCGCTTGTCCGTCTGCATCTGGAAAGCACTTTGCTTGAGGAGCCCCGCGTTTATGAAGCTGCCAGTGATGAAAAGGGCCTGGCCGTATTCGGCGATCTTGTGCCTTCCGCCGGAGAAGAGGCCGCTTATACCTCGCTGCTGGTGGATGGCGGACAGGCGCCTTACAGCTATGCCTCCTATGATACGGTGTTTTTGGAAGAGCGGGAGTTTAACGCGCTTACCGTAACCCTAAGCGCTCCGGATGTGCTGATAGTAAACGGCGACCCCCGTGGGGCCTACGGCAACTATATCCGCGAGGCGCTGGGTAAGATCGGTCTTGCCTCATCGGTGTATGAGCTTAATGCCCAAAGCGCCGCCCCGGGAGAGAGCTATGCGGGACGCCTGAATATCCGCCGTGTCATCTGGATTACGGGCGATGCCGGGGAAGATGTGCTGGATGCCGGCGCGCAGGATTCGATAAAGGCCTTATTGAGCGCGGGGATTTCGGTTCTGCTTTCCGGCCAGAATATTGCCGAGTATCTGCAACGGACGGGCAGCCCGTTTTTAAGCGACTGGCTACGCGTGGCCTACTTTGCCAATACCACTTCCAATGTGTTGGGTGTGGATTCCAACCATCCCGTGGGCAGCGGCCTTAGTCAACTGGGGCTATATGGCGATGGAGGCGCCAATAACCAGACCTCCTCGGACCTTTTAAAGGCGCTTACCGATAAGGGCGCTTCCAGCGTGATCTGGTATGGCGGTTCCCCGGCCAATACCGCCGCCGTGGCCGTGCCTTATGATGAATATAACAGTAAGCTTTTCTTTGCCGGTTTCGGCGTCGAGGCGGTTTCCTCCGCCAATGAGGATCAGGCCTCCCTCGATCAGTTGCTGGGCAATGTGATCAACTGGTTTGACGGCGTGACGGCCCTGAATGGCGAAGGGCTCTTTTCGCCCCGCGGATTTAAGCTGGAAGCCAACTATCCCAACCCCTTCAACCCCGCCACCCATATCCGTTATCATCTGGCCCGGGCGGTAAAGGTGCGGCTGAGCGTATTTGATCTTTCGGGCAGGGAAGTGGCCGTTCTGGTGAATGCAACACAGCCCGGTGGGGAGTATTCGGTAAATTTTAATGCCGGGACTCTGGCTACGGGTATATACTTTTTCAGGTTGCGGGCCGGCGGGTATACGGAAACCCGGCGCATGACCCTGTTACGCTAAACCCTCAGTTGAGGGTCTGTTTGCCCAACGCCCGGTCGAATACCTCGGCGGGCTGACAGCCCAGTATGGCCTGTTTGTCCCACATAAAGGCGGGCAGGGTGGTCAGTCCCAGCTTCTGGGCGTTATAGCGGCGCTTGTCCAGCCGTAGCTGATATTCCATATTGGCGGGGGCCGCCACAGCCTGAGCACTGTCCAGGCCGCACAGGGTGGCTACCTGAGCCAGCACCGTTTCATCTTCCAGATTAATCTGCTCCTTCCAGTAAGCGTGCAACAGGGCCTGCCAAAATTCCGGCAGCCGCCCGGCGTCCCGCGCGTATTCGGCCATAAGCAGGGCCTTGCGCGTGTTGTAGGTCTTCTCCGGCATGCGCACGTCCGGCAGATTAAAGGCGGCGGCAAATTTTTCCACGTAGGCTTTAAAAGGGGCGTAGCGCGGATCATCGATATGGACGCCGCCGGGGGGCGTTTGCGGATGCAGTTCCATGCCCAGGTATAAAAAATCCACCCCGTACCGCGCTTTCAGATAGGGTATGATCGTTTCCTCGGCGATATAGCAGAAGGGACAGATAATGTCCGAAAAGAGTTTTATGGTCATCGTGTTATAGTGCCTTTACTTGTTAGACGATACAAATTTAGCGATCCTGTATCCCGGTAATATATCATAAGTAGGACATTTTCATCATCCATGCAAATGATAATGCCGTTTGTTGCAACGCCGCATGGCGGTAAAAACTTTCCGCTTTGCGGGAAAAACTTACCCCGGCCGCCCTTTTCCATCGACGGATATTTTTTTAATCCTCTCCTTAACTTCCTGTAAAACATAAAATTATGGCAAAAATTCCTCTTATGGCACGGTTGTTGAATCCGGTTGTGGTGGAAAACCAGCAGGGGAAACGCGCATGCAGTTTGAATTGACAAAGTTAAAACAAGCCATGATGGGCCAGGTGGACCGCAACAATGTTGTGGCCAACAACCTGTCCAATATCACCACCACGGGTTTTAAAAAGGATGAATACTTTTTTCATACCCTGGAAGATGAACTGGATATCAGTAAAAGCATGTCCCAGGCCACGGACTATGCCCAGGGCGATCTGCGCACCACGGGCAATCCGCTGGATGTGGCTATTTCCGGCAACGGATTTTTTACGGTGGAACGGGGCGATGGCGAGGCCTATACCCGCAACGGCTCCTTCCGCATAGATGACGATGGCGTTTTGCGCACGCGGGAAGGCCTGCCCGTTTTGGGCGAGGGGGGCTGGGTCAATCTTTTTACCGATTTTGGCACGCCCTCGCAGATAACCATCACCGAAAAGGGCGAGGTGTTCGCGGACGGGGAATTGATGGATCGCCTGGTAATTACCGATTTTGAAAACGCCGGGGCCTTGCGCAAGGTGGGCGCCAGTCTGTTTGAGGCCGGGGACGGGGCTCTCGCTTATGAAGTGGAAGAGCCTAATGTTAAACAGGGCTATCTGGAAGATTCCAATGTGAATCCGGCGCAGGAGATGATTGAACTGATAGAAGTACAACGGCAGTTTGAAAGCATGCAGCGCATGGTGCGCACCCTGGATGATGTTTATAAGTCCGCCGTAAATAAAGTAGGAATCTACCGTTAAAAGGAGTTAACAGAATGAGAGCATTAAAAACAGCCGCCCTGGGCATGAGCGCCCAGCAGATGAATGTGGACGTAATCGCCAACAATCTGGCCAACGTCAACACCACGGGCTTTAAAAAATCGGCCATCGAGTTTCAGGATTTGTTGTACGAAACCATGCAGACGGGAAACCGGGACGGTGAAAAGGGACGCGAAAATCCCAATCAGTTGCAGGTGGGGTTGGGTAACCGGGCCATAGCCACCAACCGCGTGTTTAGCGAGGGCACCGTGGCCGAGACGGGCAATCCGCTGGATGTGGCCATTAACGGCAAGGGCTTTTTGCAGGTGGAAATGCCCGACGGTACCTACGCCTATACCCGCGACGGCTCTTTGAATATCAATGCCGAGGGGAAGGTCGTTACCAACTCCGGACTGCCCATCGTGCCGGATATTAGCATTCCCGAAAACAGCCAAAGCATCAGCATTTCGCAAAACGGCGTTGTTTCGGTGATGCTCAACGGCGAGGTGGAGGCGCAGGAACTGGGACAGTTGGAACTGGTCTCCTTTATGAATCCCGCCGGGCTGGAGGCAAAGGGGGGTAACCTGTTTGTGGAGACCGAGGCTTCCGGTCAGCCGGTGTACGGCAATCCGGCGGAAGAGGGCATGGGCAGCATCATGCAGGGTTATCTGGAAAAATCCAATGTGGACGTGGCCGAGGAGATGATTAATCTTATCGTGGCCCAGCGCGCCTATGAAATGAACTCCAAGGCGGTGCGCACCGCGGATGAGCTGATGAGCATGGCCAACGGATTAAAAAGGTAATTAATGATGAGTAAACGGATTATTCTTTTCGGGATAGTGCTCTTTTTTAGCGTTGCGCTTTATGCCGCCGTTAAGCCGGCTGAAAGCCTGACCGAGGCCACAACGGAACTGTTTAGCACCCGGTGGGATATTCCGGGGGATGAACTGGATATTGCTTTCCGCAAGCAGCCGCCGGAGCTGAAAACGGTTATGTATGACGCCCTGAAGGTGACCAGCGGTAAACGCCGCCTTAATACCGGCGTGCAAACCGTTTGGCTGGAACTGTACTGGCAAAAGCAAAGGGTGCGCCGCCTGCCGCTTACCGTGGATGTGCGCGTAAAGCGCCGGGTCGCCGTGGCCGCGCGGGATATTCGGCGCGGGGAGACCGTAACCCCGGCGGATATCCGCTATGTGATGAAAAAGATCGGCCGTGACTGGCGGCAGTATGTGGGGACGGATTATGCCCTGGAAAATGTGGAAGCCAAACAGAGCATCGCCGAAGGCAAGCCAATAACCAAACGAGCGTTGCGACCCGTTCCGCTGATCCATCGCGGCGATGAGGTTAAGGTGGAGGTCACGGCGGGGGAGCTTTCCCTGGTTACCGACGGGAAAGCCATACAGGACGGCGTTCAGGGCCGGAAGATCAAAGTAAAATTATCAACGGGCAAAACCGTGCTGGCCCGCGTGCTTAAACGCGGCTGGCTGGTTGTGCGTTAGGAGTGATTATGAAACTAAAGATGATTATAGGAATCACCTTTTTGATGACGGCGGCGCTATCCGCGCAGTCGCTCTATTCGGATATAAAGGCCCGCCGGGTGGGCGACGTCCTGTCGGTGCTGGTGGTGGAAAGCGCGGACGCTTCGCGCGAGTCGCAAAATAAAAGCGCCCAGTCCAGCGATATGAAGCTGGGGGCCAAGGCCACCGGTAATGTTACCTCCTTTCTGCCCCTGTTCGGCGCTTCCAGCAACCTGTCCACCAATTCCAAAGCGGGAGACGGCACCAGTCAAAAAGATAAGCTGCGCGGACGCATTACCGTGCGCATTACGGAGATTACCGAAAACGGCACCTATAAAATAGAAGGGGAGCGAACGCTGAATGTAAACGGCGAGGAAAATGTGATGAGTCTGGAGGGCTATGTGCGTCCCCGGGATATCACCACCGCCAATACCGTTTACTCCTACAATGTGGCCGATGCGGAGATCATTTATAAAAAAGGGGGCATCACCAACCTGATCGACGACGGCTTTTTCGGCAGCACCCTGACCAAGCTGGTGGGGCTGGGCATGGTGGCCGCCGCCCTCGGATATCTCTCACTAAAATAACGGAAATAATGTTATGAAAGGTCTGCTAAATAAAATACCGCTGATGCTGATGGTTCTTTTTCTTGTCCTTCCGGCCGAAGGGCAGGTACGCATAAAGGATGTGGTTTCCTTTGAAAACAATATGCAAGGCAGCCTGGTGGGTTATGGCCTGGTGGTGGGGCTGAATGGCACGGGAGACCGTTCCTCCACCAATCGCGGCTCGGTATTTACCATCCAGACCATCAGCAATATGCTGGAGCGTTTCGGCATAACCGTGCCCCGCAAACAGTTGCGCACGCGCAATGTGGCGGCGGTGATGGTGACGGCGGTACTTAAGCCTTTCAGCAACGTGGGCGCCCATTTTGACGTGGTGGTCTCCTCCCTGGGTGACGCCACCAGCCTGGAAGGCGGCGTTCTGCTGCCCACTCCCCTGATGGACCCCGGCGGCACACCCTATGCCTTGTCCCAGGGGCCGCTTTCCATAGGCGGTTTTAATGTGGAAACACGCTCCGGTGAAAAATTGCGCAAGAACCATGCCCTGGTGGGACGCGTGCCCAATGGCGGTACATTGACGGCCCTGCCCGAAAAACAAAATTACGACTTCAACAAGCCGATGCGCCTTTTTTTACTGGAGCCCGACTTTACCACCGCCAATCGCATTGCGGCGGCCATCAATCAGGCCGGTGCCAACGG
>JALTKX010000164.1 GCA_027006055.1 Calditrichia bacterium
CTCCCCTACTCCCCTCCCCGATCGTCGGGGAGGGGAGTAGGGGAGGGGTAATCGCGTTAACCCCCGGATTCATCCGGGGGTTGGAAGGGACGTGAAAGACTCCCAATCCGTTTCAACGGATTGAGGTATGCGGCGGAAACATAAGACGTCTCTTCGCCGCACGTACCGAAGGAGCGGCCGGGCTTACTCGTAGCCGAAACGGTTGAGCGCCGTTTTATCCTTGCGCCAGTTATGCAACACCTTCACCTTCAGCTCCAGATATACCGGACGTTGCAGGAAATATTCGATCACCTGCCGGGCCAGTTGGCCCACCTTTTTCAGCTTGGCCCCGCCCTTGCCGATCAATATCCCCTTTTGCGAGTCGCGTTCCACATAGACCACGGCGCGGATATAATCCTTGTTGTTCTCCCGTTCCTTAAACTCCTCAATCACCACATCGGTGCTGTACGGAATCTCCTCATGAAAGGAGCGAAAAATCTGTTCGCGGATAATCTCCGTTACAAAAAAACGTTCCGGCTGGTCGGTCAGCATATCCGGGGGATAAAAGGCCGGCCCTTCCGGCAACAGCTTTTTGATCTCCGCCATCAACTCCTCCAGACCGTCCCGTTTTTCGGCGGAAACGGGTATCAGGGCATGGGGATGCAGGGCTTCGTTATACAGGGTCATCAGCGGCAGTAACTTCTTTTTTTCCAGCAGATCGATTTTATTGAGCACGACGATCAGCTTGCGCCCTTTCAGATATTTCAGCGGCCAGCCCAGGTCCACCGGATGCTGCCGTCCGTGGGCGTCCACCATCAGCACAACAATATCGGCGTCGTCCAGGGCCAGCTCGATCTGGCGGTTCATCTTGCGGTGCAGTTCGTATTTCGGCTTGACAATGCCGGGCGTATCCAGAAAAATGCACTGCATATCTTCCCGGTTTAAAATGCCCAGGGCGTTGCGCCGCGTGGTTTGCGGCCGCGAGGAGACGATACCGAGACGTACATCCAGCAAATGGTTGAGCAGGGTGGACTTTCCGGCGTTGGGCAGCCCGATGATAACGGCATAGCCGGATTTAAACGATGTTGACATGATTAACCTATCACGCTTAACAGGATGAAAATGTTTTGCAAACGGGCGTTCAACGGTTCAAACTCCGTATCCCGTACCGCGTTATCCATTTTAAACTCACAAATAACGCCGCTTTTACCGATAAAAAAATAGGCCAGTTTGTCAAAACGGCCCACGGCCTCCACAAACTCCGGCTTGCCCGCCAGACGTTCCAGTTTACGGTTTTTGTCCGGCATCAGATGATAGCGCCTTCCCCCGGCCTCCAGCACCGTTTCGGAAAGGGGATTTTCCGGGTTCTGATCTTTCAGCCAACCGCTTTCGGCGATGGTCAGCGTCAGGGCGCTGTCGGCGTTGATGGAGATATCCATATAATTTACGCGTCCCGACGGTCCTTTTTCACTGCTGAAATTTATGGTAATATCCCGGTTATGGATTTTACCCTTGTAAACCGGGCGGGCGGCAAAACCGTTACGGATCACCTTTCCGCCGTAACGGTCTTCCAGATTCAGCAGATTGCGGTGGGCGGCGTCCCACAGGCCCTTGCGCAAAAAAATCAGCGCGAGCCATAATAACAAAAGCAAAACAACAACCATGGAAACAATAAGCAGCATACAATCTCCTAAGCGATATAAATAGGCAAGGGGGTAAAGGTGACAATAAAAACCACATAGGAAAGATAACCCAGCAGGCGGCGCCCCGGCGTGAGCGGCAGGCTTTCATCCAGCGTGGGCGGGTGTTTGAAACGGATAAAAACCAAAATCAGGATCGTCCACAACACATAAACGGCGGAGTCAAAACGGCTGATCAGATAAATGTTTAAAAAGACCAGCAGGGCAAAGGCCAGCAGGGCTATGCGTCCGGCCCGCTCGCCAAACAGGGCGTAGGTGATGTGTCCTCCGTCCAGTTGGCCGATGGGCATCAGGTTGATGGCCGTAACCAGCAGACCGAACCAGCCGGCAAAAATATAGGGAAAATGATAGATTTCCGACATGGGCAGCCAGCTCTTTCCGGTAGCCGTTTTTATAAAATCAAACAACAGATTGTCGCCCAGGGTAAGGGCAATGCTCTGGCTTTGATCCATGGGGTGCAGCGTTTCCAGAAAGGCCCACACGCTTTGCTGATCCGGCAGGCGGCTGAAGCCCAGCCACAGGAAGAAGATGCTCATCACCACCCCGGCCAGGGGCCCGGCCACCCCCACGTCAAACAGGGCGCGTCTGTCCGGTATGGGAGACTTAATCTTAATAAAAGCGCCAAAGGTGCCCGGATGAAACGCCGGAATGTAAAAGGGTATAAAATAGGGCAGCGTCACCGTGATGCCGTGATAGCGCGCGGCCAGATAGTGGCCCATCTCATGCACCAGCAAAATGGACAGCAGGGCAAGGGAATAATCCAGGCCGCTGAAAAAATCGGCCCAGGAGTTAAAGGGATCGCGCATGATGAACTGCGCCCCCACCATGGAAGTGGTAACCACGGTCAACAGCAGCAGAAAAAGGTGCAGAATATAGTTATCCCGCCTCGGCGGCCGGTCCGACGCCAGAATGCGCAGATAGTAGTTACGCGCGTTGGCCTCCACCCGGCTGACCAGCCCCCGCGCTTCCAGGGCATATTGAAGCGCGGCCAGCCTCTCCGGCGTGATGGCGGATTTTTTTTGCTTATAGACCAACTGGCCGTACAGGCGGGCCCAGATATCTTTTTTCATGGCGCCGCCTAATATTTCGGCGGCAATGCGGGCGCGTCTTTTTGAATACACTTTTTTTCCTTATCTCAATGGGATCAACCCGCTGAATTTACAGGAGGGGCCGTTAAATAACATCATTCCCTGATAAAAAAACGCCGTTTATTTCTCTTTTTTTTGCTGGATTTTGCCGGTCATCGGCACAAAGCGCACCGGCAACACGCTTTCCATATGTAAACCGTGTTGATCCTTGGTGATCACATTCAATTCCTGCACATACTCCCCTACCGGGATAACCATACGCCCGCCCTGCTTCAACTGCTCCAGCAGCAGGGGCGGAATGCTTGGCGGGGCGGCGGTAACCACAATGGCGTCAAAGGGTGCTTTTTCCGGCCAGCCGGCATAGCCGTCGCCATGGCGGATGATGATATTGTCATAACCCAGCTTTTTTACCGTTTCCCGGGCATGTTCGGCCAGCTCGCCGATGATCTCGATGGAATAGAGCGTATCAACGATCTGTGCCAGCACCGCCGCCTGGTAACCGGAACCGGTGCCGATTTCCAGAACGCGGTCGCCCGGCTTAACGCGCAACTGCTCGGTCATAAAGGCCACAATATAGGGCTGGCTGATGGTTTGCCCGTAACCGATGGAACGCGCTTCATCCTTATAGGCGTTGATCCGGTCCGCTTGCGGTACAAAGGCCTCGCGCGGGACGGTACGCATGGCCCGGATCACGGCGCTGTCCCGCACGCCGCGGGCGATGATCTGTCGCTCCACCATTTGCTCGCGAAGTTCCATGATTTTTTCCGCCGTTAGTTCTCTCTTTTTTTCAGGCTTGCACGCCACTAAAAGGGCCAGGGCCGCAAACACTATCACCAGCGGTCTCATAGCAGGGCCTCCACATGGCTGTGTACGCTTCGGGCCAGGGCGGCTATATTGTAGCCCCCTTCCAGCGTGGAAACGATTCGGCCGCGGCATTGTTTTTCGGCCACGGCCCGCGCCATGCGCGTCATCTCCCGGAAGCCCGCCTCCGTTACCCGCATACCCCCCAGGGGATCGTCGGCGTGGGCGTCAAAACCGGCGGAGATAAAAACAATATCCGGCCGGCAGCGCTGTTCCGCCTCTTCCAGCGCCCGGCCCAGGGCGTCGATATAGGCTCCGTCATCCGATCCCGGCGGCAGGGGCATGTTCAGCGTATGGCCCAGACCGTTGCCAAGGCCGCGCTCGTCGCTCATACCGCTGTGGGGATAAAGGGGATGCTGGTGCAGGCTGATAAACATCACCCGATCGCTTTCATAAAAGATATCCTGTGTGCCGTTACCGTGGTGCACGTCCCAGTCAATAATCAGAACCTGTTTCACACCCTCGCGGTCCAGGGCGTGGGCGGCGGCCACGGCCACATTGTTAAACAAACAAAAGCCCATGGGCCGTTTTTTTTCCGCGTGGTGTCCCGGAGGACGGCACAGGTTTAGCGCCACGCGGACGCCGTCCTCCCGCAATACCGCGTCCACGGCGGCACAGGCGCCGCCCGCCGCCAGCAGGGCTGCTTCCACACTGGCCGGTGAAACGCGGGTGTCCGCGTCCAGTTGGGCATGGCTTCCCTTCAGGGATAAAACGCGTTCCACCATGCGCGGATCATGCACCGCACGCAAGCGGGCCTCTTCCACCGGACGCGGCCGACGCCAGTCCAGTTTATTGTTCAAGGCGCTGTTTTTTAAAAAAGCCACCGTTTTTTCCAGACGGGCCGCCTTTTCCGGATGAACGGAACCCGGGTTGTGCTCCAGACAAAAAGGATCATAAAAAACGGCCGCTTGCTTATCCATTATTGCAGTTTCGGAAAATAGATTTTAAAGGATGTGCCTTCATTAACGCGGGATTCTACTTCGATGCGCCCCTTTTGTTCTTCAATCAATTTTTTAACAATGGCCAGGCCCAGACCGGTGCCCCCCTTTTTACCGCTGGTGACAAAGGAGTCGAACAGTTTATCCTGTATTTCGGGCGGAATGCCGCTGCCGTTATCGGTCAGGGCAAAAACAACATCATCCCCGTCCTGCCCGGCGGTAATGGAAAAACGTCCTCCCGGCGGCATGGCCTCCAGGGCATTTTTCATGATATTCATAAAGATACGCTGTATCTTTTCCGGATCCACATAGATCATGCTGGCCACCTTGCACTCGGTATGGAACTCATAGCCTTTTTTGATCACGTCATCCTTAAAGAACTTTTCAAAATCATCCAGTATTTTGTTGACGGCGCATTTAACGGGCAACACGCTGGACTTACCCTTGGCAAAATCCAGCACATCGGTGGTCATGTTGGTTAAGAATTTGATTTGCTGAATAACAATATCGGCGTACTCGCGGCGCGCTTCGGCGTCTTCCTCCTCCTGCAGTAAATCGACAAAGCCGTAGATATTATTCATGGGCGTGCGTAAATCATGGACGATGGTGCTCATCATATTGCCAATGGCGGAAAGACGCTCGGCCTTTATCTTCTCTTCCCGCAGGCGGAAGGTTTCGATGGTGCGCGATATCTGGCTGGTGATCGAAGCCAGCAGGCGTTCATCGTCGCGGCTGAAATAGTCATCCTTTCCCGATTTGTTCAGCAGCTCCAACACGCCGATCACTGCATCATCGATCAGCAGTGGCACACAGGCCACCTGCCGTATCTCCATGCCGATCTTATCGCCAAAGGCCTGTTTAAAGCGCGGATCATTCCCGGTGTTGTTGGTAATGTATATTTCTCCGCTTTTCACCACCTGGCCCACGATGCCGCTCTCACCGGAAAAGTGTATGTCCGAGAGGGCCACGGGGTCGATGTTTTTCACCACCCGGTTGTTAAACTCGCCGCTTTTGGGGTCGCGCAGGGTAATCAGGCCCGCTTCCACCCCCATGGTGGTCACGATTTTGTCGATGGAAATCGAAAGCAGCTCATCCAGATTGGCGGCCGTGTTTACCTCCCGTTCCAGCTCAAACAACAGGTCCAGCTCGTTCAGCTTCTTTTCCAGCTTGGAGTAAAGTGAAGTGTTGTTGAGAGCGATGGCGATCTGCGAGGCCATGCTGGCCAGCATCTCTTCATCTTCCTTTTCAAAAACGCCGTCCTTTTTGTTAAGGATTTGCAACACGCCGATAATGGCCCGATCGCGACTTTGATCGTTGGTGGCTTCAAAAATGGGCATGCACAGAATGCTGCGCGTTTTATAACCGGTCTTTTTGTCGATGGCCGGGTTAAAGCGCTCATCCTTATAGGCATCGGGGATGTTAATTACTTCCCCTGTTTTGGCCACATGGCCGGCGATGCCCACGCCGATTTTCAGGCGGATTTCGGTAATTTCGGCATTCTGGGCAATCTTGGACCATAGTTCGCCTTTTTCCTGATCAACAATATAAAAGGTCCCCCTTTCGGCATGCATCAGGGTGTTTACCTCGCGAATAACCACCATCAGCAGCCGTTCGATATTCAGCTCGGAGCTCAGTGCCTGACCGATGTGCTGTATGGAATCCATTTCCAGCTTTTTCCGGGCCAGCTCTTTGCGCAGTTGTGCTAATTCCTGAGATGTATCCATAAATCTAAGTCCGTTTATTTTGCTTGTATAAAATAGGAAGAGGTCGGGTTATCGTCAAGATAAGGCAATTTATCACCCGTAAAAACAAAAAAAGGGATTGAGTTCCCCCAATCCCTTTATTTTTTAAACTGTTTATACTAATTAAATGATGAAATCGCCCGGTCGACGGTTTCGTAGGTCTCAAAAACCTTGATCAGTTGTGTAATCATTAACAGGCTTTGCACCTTTTCGGTAACGCGGGCCAATACCAGGCGGCCGCCGGCGTTATCCAGGGTTGTTTTGGATGCCATCAGGACGCCCATGCCGGAACTGTTCATCCACTTTACATCGCCCAGATCGATAACGATATTCTTGATACCGTCATGAATCAGCCCTTTGACATGGTCATGCACTTCGGTGGTTTCCGGTCCTCCCATCATTTTCCCGGAAAGGGATAAAATGGCGATATGATTCTCAATTTTTTCTTTAATCTTCATGGAACGTCTCCTTGCATACCGGTTGATGGAAATAAAATAAGAAGCACAATGTTGACAAGCAAAAGGAAATTAGACTTCCCCGTTCTCATCCTCTTCTTCGTAATAGAGACGGATTTTATTCTCGAAAAATTCCTGCTGGGCCACCACGGTGGGATTAATCTCTTTCTCGAACTTAATATCTTCCATCAATTCACGATCATAAATATCGGCTTCATCGTACAGATCCATGTCCGAGAACATTTCATTGTCTTTTTTCTTTTCGATGCGCTCCGTATTGATATGCCGGGCGCGCGCCGAGATGAGCAGGCAGGCTTCATAAATATTCAGGTTCTTTTCACGAAGACTTTTAAGGTCTAATGTTTGTATGGCCATCCGGTTTTTCCTCTCGGTATTAAAAATTAGCTGACAAATTTAAAACCGCGGGATGCTATTGTCAAAATTATTTATTAAAAGAATCCGTGGAACAATTGAAAATAGAAGAGAATTTCACTATTTTTATAAACCTTATTGGCTATTTAAATAAAACTAAAGAATTAAAAGAATGGAGGAAAATCATGTCATCGGAAAACGGAAGTGGTTTTTTTAGCGGTTTGGTTGTTGGTGGCGCCATCGGTTTAATTGCCGGTGTTTTGTTTGCTCCCAAATCGGGCCGGGATATCCGGGAAGAACTTTTTAATGACAGTGACGACATTATTAAAAAGGCCAAGGATGAACTGGATAAGATTTATGACGAGCTTACCGAGCTTAAGAACAAGGTGGGCGGCGTTGAAAAAAGCATGAAAACTGCCCCCGCGGAAACCGCCGAGGAACGGGCCTTCGAAGAGAGCCTCAACTCCATAGACGAAGAGACCGACAACGAAGAGTCCAAAACAAAAGAGTCATAAATTTAAAGGTTAGGGTTTTACATGTACTGGGAAATCGCTTTTGTTGTTTTTTTGGCGGCTCTTACGGCGCTGGTGGTTTTATTAATCCCCATAGTTCTGCAAATAAAGGAATCGGTGGGCAAGCTCAACCAAACCCTGGATACGGTGAACAAAGACCTGCCGGAAGTGATGAGTAATCTGAAGGATCTTTCCGGCAATCTGACCAATACCACCATTAAAGTTGAAACGGCCATTAGCAGCCTTGCCGAAATAGAAGAGGCCTTTACCCATCAGATAAAAGCCCGCCTGGCCACGCTGGGCAGCGCGCTGAGTACGGTTATCAAACTGGTCGGCGTCCTTTCCGGCAAAAGAAAAAAGAAATAAACTATCCGCCCGCCCGTTGCCGGCCGGATAGCGGTATCTTACACCGACTAACATGACGATGGGAGCATGGCGTCGCGCGGCCTTGGGCCGGGTGCCCCTGTTCCCCATTCCCATCGTCATCCCACAACAAAGGAGTTCTTATGTCAAAAATCGGTCAAAAAGTATGGAAAAACGGCGAATTTATCGCCTGGGACGATGCCCACATTCATGTCATGTCTCATGTTATTCACTACGGTACCTCTGTTTTTGAAGGCATTCGTTGCTATAAAACACCCGATGGTCCCGCCGTTTTCCGCCTGCGCGACCATATGCAGCGTCTGCTTAACTCCGCCCGTATCTACCGCATGGAACCGGAATTTACCGTGGATGAACTGGTTGAGGCCGTTTTGGAAACCATCCGCGTCAACGAACTGGAAGAATGTTATATCCGTCCGGTAATTTTCCGGGGTTTCGGTAAGTTTGGCGTCAACCCGTTGGACAACCCCATAGAGACCTATATCGCTGTTTGGGAATGGGGTAAGTACCTGGGCCCCGAGGCCCTGGAGCAGGGCGTGGACGTGATGGTTTCCAGTTGGAACCGCATCGCCCCCAATACCCTGCCGGCCATGGCCAAGGCCGGCGCCAACTACATGAACAGCCAGCTCATCAAAATGGAAGCTATTTTTAACGGCTACACCGAAGGCATCGCCCTCGATCATCAGGGCTTCCTGGCCGAGGGCAGCGGTGAAAACCTCTTTTTGATCAAGGGTAAAACGGTTTTCACTCCGGAGCTCAGCTCCGCCGTGTTGCCGGGCATTACCCGCTCGACGGTCATCCATCTGGTGGAATCGCTGGGTATGAATCTTGCGCGCGAGGCCCTGCCCCGGGAAAGCCTTTATATTGCCGATGAGATATTCTTTACCGGCACGGCGGCGGAGATCACCCCCATCCGCTCCGTGGATAAAATCAAGGTCGGCATCGGAAAACGCGGCCCCGTAACCAAGAAATTACAGGATATGTTTTTTGGTATTTTTGACGGCAGCACGGACATTCCCCGAGAATGGCTGACGCACATTTAAAAAATAGTTTTTCTGTTTTTAAAGCCCGCCTCAGGCGGGCTTTTTTTTTACAGACCGAAGGTTAGAATGATGGTGGTGATGCTTAAATAGATCAGCAGGCCGATGATGTCATTGGTGGTGGAAACCAGCGGCGCCGCCGCCAGGGCCGGGTCGATATTCAAACGCTTAAAAATCAAAGGCACCAAAGCGCCCAGAACCGTGGCGTTATTGATCACTAAAAACATGGAGGTGGCCAGGATAGTAGCAAAGACAAAGCCGTCCCATAAATAAACAATGCCAAAAAGCAGCAGGGAAAAAAACATACTGTTGAGCAGGGAAATACGAAACTCCTTAAACAGCCGCCGGCGCGTATCCCTCAACTCGATATCGCCCGTGGCCAGACCGCGCACCACCGTTACCGAGGCCTGCTGACCGCTGGAGCCGCCCATGGCCATCACCACCGGAATAAACAGGGCCGTGATAATACGTTCGTTCAGAGTGGCCGAAAAAAGGCTGAGAATGTAGGCGGCCACCATCTCTCCGGTAAAAGCCACCAACAGCCAGGGAACGCGGGCCCGGGCAATCCTGAAGGCGGAATCTTCCTGAATTTCCTCATCGGGGGCGCCGGCAATGCGCGCGATATCCTCGGAACCCTCTTCCTCCAACACATCAACGATATCGTCGATGGTGATGCGCCCCACCAGGCGGCCATCGTTATCCACCACCGGCGCGCTGACCAGATCGTATTTTTTAAAGTGCTGGGCCACATCTTCCTGATCCATATCCACATGGATGGGGTTCACATCCGCGTCCATAATGGCCGTCAGCTTGTCACCGCCTCGGGCCAGCACCAGGTCGGTCAGATTAACATTGCCCAGATAAACCTGGTTGTCATCGACCACCCAGATATTGTAGAGGTTATCCACCTCGTCGCGCATTTCGCGCAGCTTTTCGATGGTCTCGTTGACCGTGGCGTCCGCGGGCATGGCCAAAACTTCCTTGGCCATAATGCCGCCGGCGCTGTCTTCATCGTAATCCAGCAGCTCCTTAACGTCGTCGGAAACGTCGTCTTCCAGCGTATCCAGCACCCGCTCCTTAACATCCTCGGGCAGGTCGGCCACCACATCGGCGGCGTCATCGGAATCCATCTCATGGATAATGGAGGAAATACGCTGGTCGGAAACCTCTTCCAGCACATCCTCGGCCACCGGCGTATCCAGTTCCGGCAACACTTCGGAGGCCAGTTCCGTGGGCAGCAGACTGAACACAAAACGCCGCTCATCCTTATCCAGCCGGTTGAGTATCGCTTCGATATCGGCGGGATGCATGTCGATAAGTATATTGAGAAGGGCGGTTTTTTGCCCTTCATCAATCAACGATTGTATATCCGGCAAGATGCTGTCTACCTGCAGTTCCGCCATGACTATTTCCCGGATTTAAGTGTGGATTTTTTGATTTATTTCGTTAGACAGTTGCTTGAACAGGGCTATCGAAAGCTGTTCCGGCCGCGCGTCCAGCGGTACGGATTGAAGGGAATATACAATGGAACGGTCAATAATTCTACACAAAGAGTTACGCAACATCTTGCGGCGGTAGTTAAAAACCGCGCGCAGCACCTTTATAAACAAGGCGGGATTTTCCACCCCCTCCACCTCACGATAAAAATCGAAGCAAACGACGGAAGAATCCACGCTGGGCGCGGGGGTGAAGTTTTTTTTACCTATGGTGAATAAAACACGCACATCGGCAAAAGCCCTTAAACCGACCGACAGGATACCGTAACTTTTACTGCCCTCCGCGGCCACGATGCGTCCGGCCACCTCTTTTTGCATCATGATCACCGCCCGGGATATCAGCCGGTGATGATCCCGCAGCCGGAAAAGGATGGGCGTGGTAATATGGTAGGGGATGTTGCCGATAATTTTAAGCGGCTGTTCTTCCGTGGCCACCTCTTCCAGCGGCCACTGCAAAAAATCGGCATGTATGGGTTTTACAGGACCACCCAGGGCCAGCAACTGCTCGTGCCAGCGCCTGTCCAGCTCCACCGCCCAAAAGGAACGCAGCGGTTTTTGGTTCACCAGACGGGTCAGTATGCCGGGACCGGGACCGATTTCCACCACGCTGTCGGAGGCGCTTATCTCCAACGCCCGCACGATCTTTTCCGCCAGGGCCGGTTGGTTTAAAAAATTTTGACTGTACTTTTTTAAAGCCGGATGGGCATACTTCATCAGATAGTCAGGGTGAAGAGATGTTTGGCGTTGGCGGTGGTCGCTTCGGCCAGATCCTTTACATCCATCTCTTTCAGTTCGGCAATTTTTTTGGCCGTGTGAATAACAAAGGAAGGCTCGTTGCGCTTGCCCCGGTGCGGCGCCGGGGTGATAAAGGGGCTATCGGTTTCCAGCAGCATGCGGTCCACTGGCGTAAGCCGGGCCAGTTCATCCTGGCCGCGGGGATCCTTAAAGGTTACCCCGCCGGTGTAGGAAACAAAGAAGTTGGTTTTAAGCACTTCCCGTAAAAAGGCCGGGTCGCCGCTAAAGGAGTGCAGCACGCCGCCCACATCGGTGGCTTTCTCTTCCACCAGGGTCTTCAGTACATCGGCGTGGGCCTCGCGGTTATGGACGATCACGGGCAGGTTTACCCGGCGGGCCAGTTCTATCTGGCGCACAAAGGCCGTCATCTGCACCTGCTTTTCCGTATACATTTTATAATAGTCCAGACCGATCTCTCCAATAGCCACCACCTTTTCATGCGCGGCCATTTTTTCGATTTCGACATAGTCCTCATCGCCGGCTTCGGCGCAATCGGAGGGATGTATGCCCACGGCGGCAAAGATAAAGGCATAGTTCTCGGCCAGCTCTATGGCTCTGCGCGATGTTTCCAGGCTGGTGCCGATGGTGATAATGGCCGAAAGCTTATTTTCAATCGCCCGCTGAATAACCGCGTCACGGTCTTCATCAAAGGATTCAAAATCCAGATGGGCATGGGTATCGATATACATATTTTCTCTTTTCGTTAGCTAATTTTACTGCCGGACGGTATCTCGCGCATGGGGGTCAGCAGACTCAGGCGGCCGTCTTTTTCCGCGGAAAGCAGCATCCCCCGGGATTCTATGCCGCGCAATTTTACCGGCTTCAGATTGGCGATGATGATGATATCCCGCCCTTCCAGCTCTCCGGGTTCATATTGTTGGGCAATACCGCTGACAATGGTACGGCTTTCTCCGCCCACATCCAGCTCTATCTTCATCAGCTTGTCGGTTTTGGGTACCCGTTCGGCCTTAACGATGCGCGCCGTGCGCAGATCCAGCTTTTTAAAATCGTCGAGAGTGATTTCGGGAAGGCTCTCCTCCTCCTGGGCCGGAGCGGAATTCTTGTTTTTTTGCAAACGCTCGATTTCTCCGGCAATGAGATTGTCCTCGATCTTTTTAAAAACAATCTCCGGTGGATTCAGGGAATGCCCTTCCTTCATGGAAAGTTCAGCGGCGTCCGCCCAGTTGAACTCTTCCGTTCTGTTTAATTGCCCGCGAATTTTCTTGCCGGTAAAGGGCAACAGGGGGTCAAATAAAACAGAAAGGGCGTAAGCGGTTTGCAGGCAGTAGTGGATGGTGGTCGCGCAGACATCCGGCGCCTCCTTGCGTGTTTTCCAGGGCGCCTTATCATTAAAGTATTTATTGGCGCCGCGGGCCAGATCCATCACTTCGCGTACATAGTTTTTGTATTGGTGGCCGTCGATCAGGGCCCCCAACTTGCCCGGCGCTTCTTTCAAACGTTCAATCAACGCGTCATCCTGTGCGTCGCGCGTTGCCGCCGCCGGTACCTTGCCCTCAAAATAGCGGTGGGCAAAGGTCAGGGTGCGGTTTAAAAAGTTGCCCAGGATATCGGCCAGCTCGTTATTGTGACGGGCCTGAAAATCCTTCCAGGAGAAGTCGGCGTCTTTGGTTTCGGGCATGATGGAGGCCAGGCAATAGCGCAGGGAATCGGCTTCAAACTTTTCCAGATAGTCATGCAGCCACACGGCGTAATCGCGGCTGGTGGAGAGCTTGTCCCCTTCCAGATTGAGGAATTCGTTGGCCGGCACGTTTTCCGGCAAAACAAAATCACCGTGGGCTTTTAACACGGCGGGAAAGATCAGACAGTGAAAAACAATGTTATCCTTACCGATAAAGTGAATCAGCCGCGTATCCTGTTGTTGCCAGTACTTTTTCCATCGTTCGGGGTCACCCTGCTCCGCGGCCCACTCCCGCGTGGCCGAAATATAACCGATGGGCGCGTCGAACCAGACATAGAGCACCTTACCCTCGGCATCCACGCCCGCCTCGCGGGCCACATCCTCCGGCACGGGCACGCCCCAGGGCAGGTCGCGGGTTACGGCCCGGTCGCGCAGGCCGTCGCTGAACCAGCTTTTAATCTGCCCCAGCACATTGCTTTTCCAGCCCTTCCGGCTGTCGATCCAGTCTTCCAGTTCCTGCTGGTAACGTTCCAGGGCCAGGTACCAGTGCGTGGTTTCGCGCATTTCCGGCGTGGCGTTGGTGATGGCGCTGCGCGGGTTGATCAGATCCGCCGGACTCAGCGAAGTGCCGCACTTTTCGCACTGGTCGCCATAGGCGTCCTCATAGCCGCATTTGGGGCAGGTACCGCGCACAAAGCGATCGGCCAAAAATATTTTAGCCTGGGGGTCGTATAATTGTTTTTCTTTTTTAAGATTGAATTCACCCCCGGCGGCCATTTTACGAAAGATGGCCTGGCTGGTCTCGTAGTGCACCGGCGAGGAGGTGCGGCCGTAATAGTCGAAACTCATGCCGAACCGTTCAAAGCTCTTTTTTATGATGGCGTGGTAGCGGTCAACGATCTCCTGCGGGCTTACCCCCTCCTTGCGGGCGCGCAACATGATGGGCACGCCATGCTCGTCGGAACCGCATATATAGACAATGTCATCGCCGGCCAGACGATGGTAGCGGACAAAAATATCCGCCGGCAGATAGGCGCCGGCCAGATGCCCCAGATGGATGGGACCATTGGCGTAGGGCAAGGCACTGGTCACCAGAATTTTTTCAGACAATGTTAACTCCCGATATTTGAACGATGGAATTTATCGTTGTGCTTTGTACGATGCAAATGGAAGAAGAGCGCGGGAAAATTATCTTAAAATTCTTAAACTTTCCGTTTGCTTAAACAAAATTTATTCCCTAAATTTTGCAACTCTCGCGAAAGTGGTGGAATTGGTAGACGCGCTAGGTTCAGGGTCTAGTGGGCGCAAGCCCGTGGGGGTTCGAGTCCCCCCTTTCGCACCATCTCTTCAGCCCGCCTCAGGCGGGCTTTTTTTTGCCCGGAAAGGACGATCGCCGTTATTTACGGCCGCGTCCGATAAAATGCTTACTCCGCCGCGCGGCAGCTTTGCCGTTAAAAAACGTTCCATTCTCCACCCTTAGTACGGCAGGAATTAAAAAAAATTTGCACGGGCGATTTTTTTTATTATCTTCTACTATAGTTATAGTAATAAAACTATTACAATAGTAAGGAGTCCGCATGACACACCCCAAAGGATTATCCGGCCTGGAGTGGGAGCTGATGCAGCACATCTGGCGCCTGTCCGGAGAAATCACCGTCCGCCGGGTTCTGCAAGAGGCTTACCCCAACGGTGAAAAAGCCTACACCACGGTGCAAACCGTTATGAACAATCTGGAAGCCAAGGGCTATTTGCGCAAGGAGAAAATCGGCCTTGTCAACTTTTACAAACCCGCCCGTCCGCGGCGGGAAACGGTGCAGACCGAAACCCGGAATTTTGTAAAAAAAGTTTTCGGAGGCTCCTTTATGTCGCTGGCCAACTATCTCATCGGCTCGGAAAACCTGACCCAGGAAGAGATAAACGATCTAAAAAAACTGCTGGAAGAACGGAGCCGCTCATGATAGCCTTTATAAGTGATTTCGCCGCCAGCCACTGGTCATCCCTTATCCGCTTTAATGTTCAAAGCAGCCTCTTTATAGCACTGACCCTTGTGCTGGCCTATTTTCTGCGCCGCTACCCGGCGCGCTATACCAAAGGGCTGATGTTGGCCGGACTGATAAAGCTGTTCATTCCGTCCTTCATCTCCCTTTCCGCCAGCACGGAGCCGGTTTGGCGGGCGGGCAATGAGCTCCTGGTTTCGGCCCTGGCTTCGTCATCCGTCCCGCGCGGCTTCACCCCCGGCCTGCCGGAAGCGACTCTATTATTCTGGTTGGGAGGCATTACCGCTTTTACCCTGCTGGCCCTGATCCGCGCCGGACGCATCCACGCCGCCCTGCGTCATTACCGGCCTTACCGGCCCGAGCCCTGGGAGCGGGAGCTGCTACATCCGGACCGGGTGCGCCTTTTGCAGGCCTCCGGCGATGACGGGCCGATGTTGACGGGCATTTTCCGGCCGAAAATTATTTTACCCGCCCACTGGCAGGCCATGAGTCTGGCGCAGCGGCGCATCATTCTTACCCATGAAATTTCACACCTGCGCGGACAGGATAACATCATCCTTCTTTTTACCACGCTGGCCCGGGTTATCTATTTCTTCAATCCCCTGGTCTGGCTGCTATGCTCCCGTCTGCACAGCGCCATGGAAAAAAGCTGTGATGACGCCACGGTGCGGGCCCTGAGCCTTTCCCCCCGGGACTACTCCGGGGAGATTCTGGCCATCTCCGAAAAAAACCGCGAAAATGTTTTTTCCCTGTCCGCGGCGCTCTCTTTTTCGCGCACCCACAAAAACCTAAAGGAACGTATGTTGTACCAACTAAAAAGAAAGGAGCGCGCCATGCGTAAACCCCTGTTGTATTCCATGCTGATCATATTGACGGCGGCATTTGTTCTGGCTGCCAGCCAGGGCCTGCCCTCCATCAAGGATCGGGCCGTGGATTTTTTTGACCTGAGCGTTAAGCCCAGATTGACACATAAGGAGAGTCCGGCTTATCCCGAACTGGCCCGCAAGGCCGGTATAGAAGGCCGGGTCACCGTTCTGGTTTATCTTGACGAAACCGGCAGGCCCCTTGAGGCGGAGGTGGTAAGATCGGTACATAAAACATTGGATGAGGCGGCCGTGAACGCAGCCTTAAAATGTCGCTTCACACCGGGAGAAAAGGATAAAAAAAAGGTGGCCTGCAAAATGGCCATTCCCTTCGATTTTCTTCTGGCCAAAAAATAAACCAGACCTAAAAGGACAGAGCCCCTACCCGCCGGATCCCCTGCGGCGGGTGGCTGTCCTACTTTACACCATCCGTTTTTTTAACCCGGGTGGTTTTCAGGAGTGTTCCCGCACACGCATGAAAATCATACCCACGCGTGTTTTGGAGCGGGACAGCATATCCACATAATCTTCAAAGCGTACATCCGTCACTTCATGGGTGCTTTTACTGCTGCTGGCGTGGCGGAAGGTGACGTTGCCCCACTCATCGCGGACAATAATGCCCATGTGCGCCGAAACAATTCCCGGAAAGGTGCTGACGATGGAAACGATTTCGCCTCCCTTCAGCCTGGGTATTATCGACTTCAGCGCCGCCGTGGGGATATAATGCACCGTAAGGGTTTCCCTGCCTGCCGCCCGGGCCACGATACTGTCGGGCACGCCGGCCTTTTTATAGAACCCGGGCCGGTCGATGGTCTTGGTCATCGGCTTCAGCTTGTTGCCGCCGATCTCCCCCGTGGCGTCGTAAAGAAAACGGCTGTTGTTGGGCAGCCAGTCGGCAATGGTGTAATGGTTGCGGTGGGTGTATTCGATCGTGCCGTTTTTATAACGGATGTTTTGCAGACTGTCGTACATGGCCTTGTAGCTGTCGGCCAGGGACATGGCCAGGGTGTTTTCACAAAAGGTCATGCAGTCCACCCGCGCCAGATCGATGGTCGGGTCCGGGTCGATGGGCGCATCCGCCCCCTCGCCCAGATTATAGATGGCATAAGGCGTGCCCTTGCCCCGGGCGGAATAGTACTCTATTCTCTCCGACAGGCTTTTGATCTTTTTATTCCGGGATTGCAACAGGGTGTCCAGGTCGCCGGCCACCATTTCATAAACCGGTTTGGGGCGGTTAACACGGTATGACAGTTCAAAGCGGGTACGGGCGGCTTTTTCCATAACGCCGTACACCCGGTAGACAGTCACCTTGCCGGGCAGGGGCTTTACCCCCTGCCAGCGGTACACGGCCAGTTCATTGTTTCCGTCGGCGCTCATCAACGCATGGGCAAAAAAATAACCGTCATGAACCGAGCCGTCTGTTAGCTGTG
>JALTKX010000165.1 GCA_027006055.1 Calditrichia bacterium
ACCCGCAGCACCCTGATTTATAGAATGAAGAAATTCGCCATTCAATAAACTACCCCGCAGCAAGCTGACGGGGTATTAGTGGCAGGTTTGCCTTCCCCCCTGCGGGGACTACGAGGCGAACATGTGCGGCTGAAGCCGCACCTACGAAGGTGCTTCGCTGCAAGCAGCGGGGAATTAGACCCAAAGGGGTTAAAATCAATTCGCCTCGTTCAAGACAAATCGAATCGGCACATCCACCGATGCAAACACGGCGACGCCATTACGCTGCGCAGGAACAAAGCGCCATGTCCGTACGGTCTGCAATGCGGCGATATCCAGCAACCTGAACCCTGAGCTGATTTCAATCTCAACCTTCTTCGGCGCGCCATCGACATCCACATCGACCTCAAGCACCACGGTTCCCTGCATGCCGCGGCGACGGGCGGCGCGAGGATAAAAAGGCTTCGGATTCGATAAATAGCGGGCATCCGATCGCGGTGGCGTATAGGATTCGGGCGCGGCGCTCACGGCTGTTGTTATCGGTTTATCTGACTCTCCGGGATTAGCTTCTTCGACTTCGGTAGAGGGAACCGATATATGTTTTTCAGGCGCAGGCTTTTTTACCGGCGCTGCATTTATTTCAGATTCAGGACGGGGCTTTGGTTTCTGCTGCGCAACGGGACGAGGCGCGAGGGCTGGTTTTGTTTTCGCCGCCTTAACCGGCGCGGGCGGCTTTGTTTTTTCTGTTTTTTTCGCCGGCCTTGCGATTTTATTTTCAAGCCTTGCCGTTAAAACAATATTCCGGGTTCCGGCCAGCACAGGGCGGGAAGACGACCCGTTAACATCATTTAATATATAAAACAGGACAACGCTGTGAAAAACCAGCGATGCGATCATCGTTGGCCAGATGATGTCAGGCATCTGCCGATGAGTATGCGCCTGCGCAACCTGCCGCCAGGATAAAGACATGGCGTTCACACCCATTTGACTCGCCACCAGCGGAGCAAGCCGGTCATGAGCAAAAATATACTGAGCATGGCGACCCCGTCATTGAT
>JALTKX010000166.1 GCA_027006055.1 Calditrichia bacterium
CGGACTTCCATGTGATTGTATATTTCCCCATTGAATACAATCACATATCTTCCATCTGGCGACACCATTGGCTGATGACCCGCGGAGGAAGGATCGATGACCGACAGGCGCCGATGGCCCAGCCCGGTCCCGTTTTCACACCACACACCAGCGTCGTCCGGTCCTCTCCGCCGCAACGTGTCAACGGCTATCGATATTTTTTCTGGTTCCGCCTTCTCACGCCCGACAACTCCAACAATCCCGCACATCAGCTGGATCCTGGTTGCTTGTAAATACCGTCACCGATCATCAGTAACTTATCCTGGATGATGGTAATCAAAATCCTGAGACAGGCGTGCAAGGCACCAGTTTCCATGGGAGACAGGGGGGCTGATGGAAACCCCCTCTTGTTTCAAAACAGGTTCAAACTCATCCCAGTATTGCTTGTCCCAAACCAGCCACGAAATTGAATATTTTCTAAGTACATCCGACAACCTGGTTCTGAGGACAGGATAAAGAGGCTCAAGGCGATCAAAACCATAACCATGTCCACCCCAAAGGACGGCATGCTCTGTACGATTGGCGATGGCCTCTGCCGCCGTAACCGGAAACGCAGCGACACGCGACGGGGCCTCTGTTTTTAGCTGATTGATTATACTCTCGAGATTTTCGTCGTGGCTTGACGGCATGGTTCCAATAACGCGCCATGCCATATAGATTGAATAACCAGTCAAAATACTTCCAAATGCAAAAAGCGCAATACTCATCGCATCTGGACGTTGCATTACCCAGGCCCAGCCCAGCCCTGCCGGCACTGTTGCATTCAGAACATAGTAATGCCCCCCGCCAAAGCACTTCAGGAAAGGCACAAACAAGGTTGCAAAAACCATCACATTCGCACCGATGTACCAGACAACAAGCCACGCCGGCAAATCTGGCACAAGGAATAGCTCAGGCAAGAACATCAAATTAAGTGGCGCATAGGACACCACCTTCTTTAGGTGAACCAACACACCCCGCAGGCCTCTATGGTGAATCAGGTAGCGAAACTCATGGGACTTGTCGCCATAAATAGGTGAATTCTTAAACATATGCGCGCCAAGAAGAGGCCAATTGCGGTTCCAGAAACGTACGATGTCCCGGTGCGCCTTCAACTGGTAGGACATGTATTTACGGCCAACAATGAGGGTCGCCAGTAATAAACCAAGTGGCAGCACAAAAGCGGCCACCATCGAACCCAGCGCAAAACTCCAGAATGGCCAAATAAAAATCATCAGCTGGGTAGTCATTTTGTGGGTGAGCAGAACCAACGCCGACATCAGTATGGCTCCTGCCCAAAGAGACGCCACACCCCAGTCGGGAAAAATTGTAGCCGTAGCCAGCACCTGGAAGGCATATCCCGTCACCAGAAAAAGTTGCCCCACTGTGCGGGAATTAATTTGCTTGCCGTAGATCAACAGGAATGGACAGATAAGGACCACAATCGCAGTGACATAAGCCTGATCTAAACGTCCCAAAACCCACAATAGGACGATAACAGGTAAAATGGTGAAAATGTCGAATAGTACCGCGATGTATGCCCCCCACTGCCTCACCACATCCTCCGGGAAGCGTGAAAGCAGGAAACCAAACAGGGGTGGATACGCCTGCTCCTCATCTTCCAGCAGATACTTGTTTCGTATTCTAACCGGAAGTCTGCCTATGTGTTCCCGGTAGGCATTAGCTGCAAGCTCCCAGTAGTAGGCATCAACACAGGACTCCCTGCCATGATTAATGAATGCAATTCGCAGCACCACAAACGCGATGACTGTAACTAAAAGATACAGAATCCCCATCTGACTCAGTGGAATCAGGTTAGCGTGTTATTTTGGAGAAGCTCAGGAAGATTAGTGGAATGTTCGTTATAAGCAAATGTTGCCATTTATCTACGTTGAATAGCTGTTTTAATTATGCAGTCGGCCTTCCATCTCCTGAAAATTGACTCCACCCAGCCCGCCACCAAATTCACGCTTTCTCATTTCTTTTCCCAATTCGCACAGATTTCGTCTATTTTTGCCTTATCAAGGCTTAACCTCTGGACGGAGAACTCCATCTTCTTTTGTGGCATCAATTGCGGTACCCCATAACCAGAACACAGGCGGCAGATATCTACCGCCCCCTGGTTGCGAACGATACTTTTACGAAATTCGACCGCTTTAGTCGAATTCCAGATTTCCCGAAGCGGCGTTTCAAGGATATTACCAAATACATGGCGCCCATTTGGATCACGGCAACATGGGACGATACTTCCATTCCAGTTTATCACCACTGAGTTCCATACCCAGGTACATTCATTGTGCGGAAGATATTTTGGCCTTAGAATGCCCTGCGACAGTGCTTTTTCATCGTAGAACCAGTACCGCCTGTCGTCCGGCAACATTTCCTTTCCCTGTTCAGGTGTTCTAACACATGGGTCAATGACATTCGCCACATCAACACCCGCCTCCTCCGCCCAACGCATAAATTCCGGCACTTCATGCTCGTTGTGCTTCATCACGATAAACCCCACTTCGATCTGCACACTGCTCTCCGGGTGTTTACGCCTTTCTTCAAGAAGCTCATACAGTTTTCCAAAGGATTTATCGAGATCGCCATTTACCCGATATACAGCATGTGTTTCCTGGGTCATGCCGCCTATCTGAAAACTAATCTTATTTATGTCCGAATAAATAATTCCTTGCGCATCAACAAACTCACCGTTTGTGCAGGTCTCAACGTACATACCCTTTGACCGCGCATAACGAATCATTTCATAAGCATACTTATTTAAAAACGGCTCGCCCATAAAATAGAACATCAGAACCGGCACATGGTGATGTATCTGATCGATAATCTGTGAGAATTGGTTAAATTTCATAATACCCGTCGAACGCTCCATCGTCTCATTCCCGGTTTCACATACGGGACAACCAAGATTACAAGCATTAGTCGGTTCAATAGTAACGTGAACGGGCAACATCAGAGGATGAGCGATCCTCATCTTGGCGAGAGCAGTATTATATAAAACCGAACGCCAGCCTTTGGGTCGTTTTGCCAAAAGCAATAGTGATCTGCTAACTATTTTGGAAATTTGACTCATTGTTGCTCGTTAAGACACTCAATATATTGTTACAGCCACCCATGACGTCTTATGGCAGACACTGCGATGCAGTATTTTATCTTATAAGACCAACAGAGAATTGCTTAATATATGCCTTTGCGACCACTCAGCCAGTACAACAGACCCACAACCGTCGAGCCCGATAAGTTAGGAGATTTTTCGATGAATCGATCCAGCACCATGCTCATCCCCCCAAACAAACTCAGTTTTTTTGCCGAAAGAAAAAATAATAATGAGACCAAACCAAATAGCAGCAAGACCAGGTGCGCTTCGAGATTTAGCGCAAAGATTACAACCCCAATCAAAACTATCCCAAACAGCAACGGATAAACCAACATAGCCCGGGTCCCTTCACAATATCTGTATACAAGTATAAGCTTCGTCAACACACCAAACGCCACCGCTATAGCGGTAGCAATAGCCGCGCCAGATATCCCAAACTCAGGAATGAGAAATATATTCCCCACCGCATTGATCAAAGCCACCGTGAGACTACTTATCGCGCCATAGACAACAAGCCCCTCAAACGCCGCAAGTAATGGGTTTATAAGATAACCAATACCTATGAACACGGTAGCACCAAGCAGAATCATAGTTGGTTCCATTGCCGCTTGGTAGTCCCCCATATCGACAAGAGAAAATAATCCGAACACACTTGCCATGACTAATGGCATTGTAGATACAACGACAAAAAATATCGCGCTAATTTGCTGCAAATAACGAGAAATCGCAGCGCGATCTTCCGCCACCCTAAGGTCAATTAAACGAGGTGCGAGAACCGCTGATAGTGGCATAAGCACTGTTGACGCAAGTAAAATGATATAATATGCCCATGAATACACCCCCACATTTTGAGTGTCAAGATAATAGTTAATAAACCACATATCCATCCACGTAACAAATATCCCGCCAAGCGTTCCAAAAGGAACGCTCCAACTGTACTTTAGTATACGTTTTACCTCTCGCAGGGAAAGTTTCATATTGCTGCAAATTTTTCCGGCAACTTGTTTCCATGTGATTGTCGATGCAACTCCATATCCCAACACCGTTCCCAATATCAGAGGCTCCCACCCCTCGAATACTCCAACATAAATTAAAATAGCAGTTCCGAACTGGATTCCCTTTGCTGCCACGAACGCCCATCCATAACCTGAAAATCGTTTTACCGCCTGTCCTGCGTAGCTTCCCATTTCAGCAACGGAAATTGCCAATATCCCCAACATGATCAACTGTAGTGTTCCAGTTCCGGTTCTGGTCCACTCTACGATTTTCGCCTCATATACTGAAAGCACCGAGAATATAAGGATCATAAGAACGACGTGGATAGACAATCGGGCCACAAGAGCTTCTCCTATGGTTCCACGTGCGCTGTATTCCTCTCTCGCATAACGCAAAAGTGCCGCATTAGTCCAACCCAACCCCACAGTAGAAACTATCTGAATAATAGAAAGGACTAAACTAAATTTTCCGAAAACATCTGCAGGCACGGCAAATGAAATCAGAACAATGAAACATGCTGAGAAAAATAATCCTACAAACTGAAGGATTACGAGAGAAAAATATGTCTTAAGCATGAATGATTAGTTAGAAATACATCCCTGATAGCACTACTCCTCCATTAGACTCTAGTCAGAACCTTCCATGGTGCTGAAAGGTAGAGTTCCCGTCATGTTCGTGCTGGAGAAACCCGACCAAAACTGTAGCTCATTTTTTGTGTAATCAATCAAATATGAAGAGGTGGTGTATCCCACATCTGGTGGTATTGCAAATCTTCTCCAGGATTGCACTTTTCCCGC
>JALTKX010000167.1 GCA_027006055.1 Calditrichia bacterium
GATTTAATTGCCACTTTTGCCCCTTGTTGAGGCTTAATTCCATTTTCATCGCCCCATGCATATCCGGCATGCGGCCAAAATCATAATCATAAAGCACCGCGGCGATTTGGCGGATTTCGCTTTCTTCATAGGGCAGCTTAGGCATCAGTTTAAAACGTCTTACCGCGCCTGGCATCCGTGTGTTTTCCTCCGCAGGGTTTAAAACCCATTTTGTAATCACATCCACAAACGCCTGCTTATCGGGGAAGGACGGTTTATAGTGTTCCTGAACCTTCACCATCGGCGGGGCGAGCATATTTTCTCTTTTGGCGGGGTCGGGCTTTTCCATATGGCAGATAAGACACTTCTGGCGCATCAGCTCATAGCCCTCGGTATGTACGGGTTTTGTTGAAGCCACTTCCGCCGTGGTTTGTCCGCTGCTTTGTTTATTGCCTTTTTCCGCGTTGCAGGCCATTAATATCAAAACAACCGGCAGGATTATAAACTTATATCGCATCATCATACGGCTCCTTATCAAACGTTCACCTATTTTCCAGGCATGTTCATCATGCATATTCAATGTAGAAGGTCAGACAAGGTTACAGCTTAAAAATCACATTCCGCTAATTTCGAAGGCGCCTGTCGGGGGAGAGCCACATAAGGGCGACGAGAAGATAAATCGCCAGGGCGGGCCAGGTATTTGCAAAGGCCGACAGCATCCCGGCCAGGTATAGAAATACAGACAGCTTTCCCTTGATATCCGTGCCGATGGCCTTTTTCAGGGGAAAATCCGCGTCGTGGTGTTTTATGATCGAGCCCTGAAGCAGCTTATAGGCCAGCGCGCTCATAAACAGGATAAAACCGTAAAGGACCACCGGGGCGGTCGCCGCATGATGTTCTCCAATCCAGGCGGTGGTAAAGGGAATCAGCGACAACCAAAAGAGCAGATGCAGGTTGGCCCACAAAATTTTTCCGTTAACCTTTTCCGCAAGCTGAAACAGGTGATGATGGTTGTTCCAGTAGATACCGAGATAGATAAAGC
>JALTKX010000168.1 GCA_027006055.1 Calditrichia bacterium
AAACAGACCGGTTTAGTTTTCCATGAAACCGGAGGTAGGTTCCGTTTCCGTGTCAGTGATTTCGCCAATAGTGGCGCGAGGCTCGGGAGAAATGCGACTTTCCTCTTTTTTTAGTTTAAAACGATTCAGCAGTTCTTTCAACTGAACGGCCTGGGAGGAAAGTTTTTCGGCGGCGGCCGCGCTTTCTCCGGCGTTGACCGTATTGGCCTGGGTTACCCGGTCAATTTCACCCAACCCCGCATTAACCTGTTCAATGCCCTGGGCCTGTTCGTTGCTGGCTCCGGCAATCATGCCGATCAGTTCCGTCACATTAGTCACGCCGTCCACGATCTCCTCCAGCGCCCTGGCGGTTTCATTGGCCAGGCCGGTGCCGTTTTCAACCTTGTTTACCGAGTTTTCTATCAATTCCGTGGTTTCCCTGGCCGCTCTGGCGCTTCTTTGAGCCAGGCCGCGCACCTCCTCGGCAACCACGGCAAAGCCCTTGCCATGCACGCCGGCGCGTGCCGCTTCCACGGCGGCGTTTAAAGCCAGCAGATTCGTCTGGAAGGCGATTTCATCGATTGTCTTAATGATTTTATATATTTCAGCGGAGGCTTCCTTTATTTCGTCCATGGCCGCCAACATCTTTTTCATCTGACGGTTTCCCTCGCGGGCGTTGTTTAACACCTCGCCGGATCGCTTGTCCGCCTGTGAGGCATATTCGGCGTTCTGCCGGGTCTGAGCGCTTATCTCCTGCATGGAGGCGCTTGTTTCCTGCATGGAGCTGGCCTGCTTGTGCGAACCGTCCGAAAGGGATTGGCTGGATTCCGAAACCTGCCGTGCTCCCTGTGTTACCTGGCCGGCAACCGTCGATACCCTTGAGAGAATGTCATTCAACGAACCCAGCGTATCGTTTATCGTTCCGGTCATCCGGCCCAGATCGCCTTTATAGTTTGCCCGCATCTCAAAGGCCAGGTCGCCTTCCGCGATTCTGTGCATGGCGTTGATGGCCTGGGTGACCGGCTCCAGTATATTGT
>JALTKX010000169.1 GCA_027006055.1 Calditrichia bacterium
GGAAAGGACCTTTTCCTTCGCAAAAGAGGGGACGAATATAAGCCGGTACAAATCCCGGATAGTCAAAGGCATTTTTTACTCCGGCCTTTTGGGCCTGTGCCCGCAGGTTGTTGCCATAGTCAAAAACAATGGCCCCGCCCTTTTGCATATCCAGCATGGCCCGGCAATGCGCGGCCATGGCCCGGTACGATTTTTCTATATATTTATCCGGGTCTTTTTTCCGCAGCTCCAGCGCCCCGGCATAAGAAATGCCGTTGGGCACATATCCGTTCAATTCATCATGGGCGGAGGTCTGATCCGTAACTATATCGGGGATAATATTCCTCCTGACCATTTCCGGCAGGACATCGGCGGCGTTGCCCAGCAAACCCACGGAGAGAGGCTCCCCCGCCTCCACGGCCTTTTGACACATTTTTAAGGCTTCATCCAGGCTGGTGGCCATCGTATCCAGGTATTTAAATTTCACCCTCTTTTCAATACGTTCCTCTTCCACCTCCACGCACAAGGCCACACCGTTATTCATGGTCACGGAAAGAGGCTGTGCCCCGCCCATGCCGCCAAGTCCGGCTGTTACAACCAGCTTGCCCCTAAGGTCTTCCAGGCCCATCTGGCGGGCAATTTCGGCAAAGGTTTCATAGGTTCCCTGCAGGATGCCCTGGGTTCCTATATAAATCCAGCTTCCGGCCGTCATTTGGCCAAACATTATCAGGCCTTTTTTTTCCAGCTCACGAAAAGTCTCCCAATTGGCCCAGTTGGGAACCAGGTTGCTGTTGGCTATAAGCACCGTCGGGGAATAGGGATGGGTTTTGATGATGCCTACCGGTTTGCCGGATTGCACCAGAAGAGTCTCGTCGTTTTCCAGTGTTTTTAAAGAGTCTATAATGGCGTCAAAGGCCTGCCAATTACGCGCGGCCTTGCCGATTCCGCCATAAACCACCAAATCCTGAGGTTTTTCCGCCACCTCAGGATCCAAATTGTTCATAATCATTCGCATGGCTGCTTCCTGTTGCCAGCCCTTGCATGAAAGCTGTGTGCCGCGCGGGGCTCTAATCGTTCTCATGATGCCTCAATTTGTGTATATGTGAATGGTATTGAAACGCTTTGTATGTTGTCGTATGTAATTGTAAGAAAATAAGGCATATCCGGCAAAATTACTAACAGTTATTTGATTAATCCTTTTCCTTACCTGGGGCGCCGTGATATTATATACGCCAATACCGATATGTACCTTATTTCTGTACTCCTTTTTATCAAGTATCTTCAGAATGGCTTCAAAGCCGGCATCCAGGGGGTCATAATTCATAACCGCGACAAAATCGCATAAACCCTCGCGAATCCATTTTTCCCATGGCTGGGAAAAGCGTACTTCCGCCAGATAGGGGTTGGGTTTTACAGCCAGGCTTAATTCCATATGCGGATCAAGTTGTTTTACATAAGCGCTGATGCCGGCAAGCATTTCCGTCAGTTTTGTTTTTAAAAACTCCCGGTATGACTTTTTTATAAGCGCCCGCAGGGGTTCGGGTGTTGCCTCATCCAGGGCCCGGGCCGGGTCCAAATGATATTCCGCCATATATTCCGTGCGGCTTTTAATAGATAGCGGCAGGCGGCCAAAGGGGTATCTGAAATAATCCAGATGTATACCGTCAACGCCGTAGTGCCTGACCATGTCCTTTATCACTTGTTTGATTTCACTTATATTGGCGCTGTCACCGGGATAAATATAAAACCCCGGCTCCAATTGCCCCGCGCGGTCAAAAACACTTTGCCGTGATTTATTAAAGATGTGATTTTTATCGTTTGGCCTACCGGAGCCGCTCCAGACAAAAGCGCTGTTGATCCAGGCATGCACCCTGATATTTTTGGCATGTGCTTCTTTTATTAGGCGTTCAAGTGAGTTGCTATCGAGCCGTTTTATCAAATTGCCCGTCGCCGGATAATATACCTCGCCCAGTGCCCTCACCTGAACATAGATATCGCTGATCTTATTCTTATGGGCAAACTCCGCAATCTGAAAGGCCCCGCTCTCTTCCATAAGCGCATGACGCACCACCCAAAGGCCCTTGTCCGCGGCAGAGAGAGAAAGAGTAAGGAGCAATAGCAACATTAAGCTTTTCATCCGCTTATCCACAGGTTAAAATAAATAAAAATATATCTTTAGCATCGATAACAATCAATAGAGCCCCAAAAAGAAAAAAAAAAGGCTGCCCCGGTGGGGACAGCCTTTCTTAAATTTAACCAGCGGAGCTTACGCTTCAGCTTCTTTTTTGCTTTCTTTTTTGGATTCCTGTTTTTTAGGCTTTTCCGCGCCTATAAAATCCACAAGTTGAATCATGCTGATTGGCGCGGCGTCACCCTGACGCAGGCCCAGTTTCAGCACCCGGGTATAGCCGCCGGGCCGTTCGGCGCAAGCGGGTCCGATTTCATCAAACAGTATTTTAACCGCTTCCTTATTTTGCAAAAACTTAAAAGCCAGGCGTCGATGATGTACCGTGCCCTTTTTGGCATAGGTGATCATACGATCTATAAATCTTCTGATCTCCAGGGCCTTGGAATGGGTTGTTTTAATCCTTTTATGTTCAATCAGGTTAATAACCAGATTGCGCATTAAGGCTTTTCTGTGGCTGGTGGTACGCCCTAAGAACTTACCTTTTTTATTGTGTCTCATTTTTAGATCCTTATTAGCGCTGTCTTATTTATCTTCTGTCTTTACATATTTGTCAATGTTCATACCGAAATGCAATCCGCGTTCTTCCAGTATTTTGCCCAATTCCAACAGGGATTTGCGTCCGAAGTTTTTAAACTTAAGCATCTCACTTTCATCCTTGGTAACCAGATCGCCGATATTGCGTATATTGGCCGCCTTAAGGCAATTGTGGGAGCGTACGGAAAGCTCAAGTTCGTCCACGCTCATCTTAAGCAACTTCTTAATGCGCAGGGTCTCTTCATCAATTTCGGTTGTCTCCACGCTTTCGGTGGCCACATCAAAATTGATAAACAACTGGATATGATCCTTAAGGATTTTTCCGGCATGGGTCAGGGCGTCTTCCGGGGTGATGCTGCCATCGGTTTCAATTTCGATGGTCAACTTTTCAAAGTCGGTCTTTTGCCCCACCCGTGTATTCTGAACATCATACCGCACATTGAGTATGGGAGAAAAGATAGAGTCTATCGGAATAACACCGATGGGTTGATCCGGTTCCTTGTTCTCCTCGGATGTTACATAGCCGCGTCCCTTACCGATTTTCAGTTCGATTTCCATACGCGCCTTGTCATTCAGCGTGGCTATATGCAGGTCCGGATTAAGAATTTCAAAATCATTGGTTTTATCGGCAATCATCTTGGCTGTAAATTCCAGCGGACCGGCCAGGGAAAGGGTTACCTTTTCCGGACGGGGATTGTTCAATTTCAAGCGTACCTGTTTCAGGTTTAAAATGATCTCGGTTACGTCTTCATAAACGCCTTCGATCTGTGTAAACTCATGCTGAATATCATTGATGCGGATGGAGGTTATCGCCGCTCCATGCAGGGATGACAACAGTACGCGACGGAACATATTACCGATCGTAACGCCAAAACCTTTTTCCAATGGTTGCACTGTAAAACGACCGAAAGTATTTGTAAATGTCGATTCCTCTAACTCAATACGCTCGGGCATTTGTAAATTGGACCAACTCATTTTTCACCTATTAATTATATATAATATTTATTTTTACTTCGAATACAATTCGACAATCATGTTTTCCTGAATATTGACGGGGATTTCCTCGCGCAGAGGCGCGTAGAGATATTCGCCCTTCAACTGGGCCTTGTCAATGTTAAGCCAGGGATACATATTCTCGGCGCGAACATTTTTAAGGCTTTCATGAAAAACCGTTAAACGACGGCTTTTTTCCTTAACCTGAATCACATCATTTTTACGCATGGTATAGGAAGGAATGTTTACAATCTTTCCGTTGACCGTGATATGACGATGCAATACCAATTGACGTGCCTGGGAGCGGGAACTGGCCAGGCCCAACCGGTATACCGTATTGTCGAGTCTGCTTTCCAAAAGTTGCAGCAGGTTATCACCGGTAACGCCTTTCATGCGTTCCGCCTTCTTAAAAAGATTTCTAAACTGTCTTTCCAGCAAGCCATACATGGTTTTCAGCTTTTGTTTTTCCTTAAGCTGGATGCCGTAATCCGACACCTTTTTACGGGCCATGCCATGCTGTCCCGGCGGATAAGGCTTGTTGTTCAGCAGTTTGTCAAACTTGGGGTTTCCAAAAATATTCTCCCCAAATTTTCTAACCAGTTTTCCTTTAGGTCTTCTATCTCGTGCCATTCATAAACTCCAATAGTTATACGCGTCTCTTCTTGGGCGGTCTGCATCCATTATGCGGAATGGGCGTAATGTCCTTTATGGAAAGAACATTCAAGCCCGTTGCCTGTAAGGAACGGATTGCAGCATCACGGCCAGAACCGGGACCTTTTACTTCTATATCAATAGATTTCAACCCCATGTCCATGGCAATCTTGGCGGCATTTTCTGCCGCTACCTGCGCCGCGAACGGGGTGTTTTTACGAGACCCCTTAAAACCGACCTTACCGGCGGTGGCCCAGGAAATTACATTACCGTAATTGTCCGAAAGGGAGATGATCGTATTATTAAAAGTTGCTTTTATATGAGCCTTACCATGGGGCTCTACTGTTTTCTTTTTTGCTTTACGCTTAGCTTTAGGAGAAGCCAAAATTACCTCCGGATATTATTTTTTCTTGCCGCCAACCAAACGCTTGCGTCCCTTACGGGTGCGGGCGTTCGTTTTGGTACGTTGCCCATGCACCGGCAATCCCCGGTGATGGCGATAACCACGAACAGAGTTGATGTCCATCAATCGCTTGATGTTCATATTGATTTCGGATTTTAAAGCACCTTCCACCTTATACTTTGTCTGTATAATCTTACGGATGCGGGCTACTTCATCTTCCGACAAATCTTTAACGCGCGTATTGATATCTACTTTTGCTTCATCGCAAATTTTTTGCGCCGTGGTTTTACCTATACCGAAAATGTAGGTTAAACCGATAACCGCGCGCTTGTTTTTTGGTAAGTCTACACCTGCTATACGTGCCAAACCAAATCTCCTTAAAATTTATCCCTGGCGCTGTTTGTGCCGCGGGTTTTTACTGCAAATTACTCGAACAACACCATGACGACGGATGATTTTACAGCCATCGCATATTTTTTTTACAGAAGGTTGTACTTTCATGGTTTTCTTTACCTTTTACTTATATCTATAAACTATTCTGCCACGACTCAAATCGTAGGGAGAAATTTCCAAACTTACTTTGTCACCGGGAAGTATCTTTATAAAATGCATGCGCATCTTACCGGAAATATAGGCCAAAACCTCATGACCGTTATCCAGAGTTACAATAAAGGAAGCATTGGGTAATGTTTCCTTGATAATGCCGTCTACTCTGATGGCTTCTTGCTTCTTTGCCACGTCAATTTCCTTTAAGACTTACGTCCCTTGATTGCACCGGATTTCATAAATCCGTCATAATGCCGTTCAAACAACTGAGATTCGATCTGCTGCAAAAAGTCCAGGGCCACGCCCACGATAATCAGCAAACCCGTTCCGCCGAAAAAACTGGCCAGTGAAAACGGTATGCCTGCCCACTTGGCCAACATTGCCGGAATTATGGCGATAATCGCCAAAAATATGGAAGCCGGCAGGGTGATTCGGGTCAGGATGTTATCCAGATACTCCGCCGTTTTTTTACCCGGGCGTACACCGGGGATAAATCCGCCCTGTTTTTTCAGATTGTCCGCCACATCCACGGGATTCAGGGCAATCGCCGTATAGAAGTAGGTAAAAAAGACAATCATCAGGCCGTAGATAATCCAATAGGCCCAGGAATCATAAGAGAACCAACCCTGGAGCATAATAAAGAAATCATTATCCGGCGCAAAGGTTAACAGGGTTTGCGGCACAAACATCAATGCCTGGGCAAAGATAATGGGCATAACACCTGCTGTATTGACCTTCATGGGAAAGTGTGTGTTTACGCCACCGTATACACGACGTCCCACAACCCGCTTGGCATATTGCACGGGAATTTTACGCGTTCCCTGTGTAAGCAGAACCACAACATAAATTATGCCGAAAGCCAGGGCCAGTAAAAGTACTTCGGCCAGCAAGGTTCTTTCTCCGCTGGAGAATTGAATAAATTCCTGGCTGATGGCCTGAGGCAGTCGGGAGATAATACCGATAAAGATAATCAGTGAAATACCATTACCGATACCATGTTCGTCAATCTGTTCACCAAGCCACATAATAAGCATGGTACCCGATGTCATGGATAATACGGTTAACAAGATAAAGCCCAGGCCGGGGTCCGGCACGGCCAGGCGGCCATCGGAAATTTGAATGCTTTGCAGAAAAATGGCTACCCCCGCCGCCTGTGCGGCCGAAATGGCCAGAGTACCATAGCGCGTATATTGCATTATTTTCTTACGGCCCTCATCCCCTTCCTTTTGCAGTTTCTGGAAATGAGGAAACACCGCGCCCATCAACTGTATGATAATGGAAGCGCTGATATAAGGCATAATGCCCAGTCCGAAAATGGCCGCCTTCTGAAAAGCACCTCCGGCAAACAAATCATACAGCCCGAACAGGGTATTCTGTAAATTTCTAAAACCTTCGGTTAACACAGCGGTATCGATACCCGGAGTGACCACATGCGTGCCAATCCGTTCGATACCAAGGATCATGATAGTAAAAAGAATTTTCTTACGAAGATCATGTATTTTAAATACATTTCTAAAAGTATCTATGATCATAATATTTCGATCGAGCCTCCGGCTTTTTCAATTTTTTTGCGGGCACTCTCACTTACCGCATGTACTTTAATGGTCAGCTTCTTTTCCATCTCACCGTTACCCAAAAGCTTGACCGGCACCGATTTCTTACGGATCATACGCTTTTCATATAACAGTTCGGGAGTCACCTCGGTACCCTCATCGAAAACATTGAGCGTTTCAACATTTACAACCTGGGAAACCTTTTTATAAATATTGGTAAAGCCAAACTTAGGCAAACGGCGCTGGATAGGCATCTGACCGCCTTCAAACCAGGCCCGTTTTTTGGAGCCGCCGCGGGATCCGTATCCCTTATGTCCCCGGCCGGCGGTAACGCCCAAACCGGAACCTTCGCCCCTGCCACGTCTTTTCGTATTTTTTGTCGATCCCGCATTGGGAGATAATTTGCCTAATTCCATATCTGATCCTGTATTAAACTTCTTCTACAGAAATTAAGTGTTGAATTTTTTTAACCATGCCTTCAATCTGCGGTGTAACTGTTTTTACGACCGATTGATTCATCCGGCGCAGCCCCAGGGCGTCCAGCGTTAACTTTTGCTTAACATTGTAGCCGATACGGCTCCTGGTCTGCGTGATTTTAATTTTCTTTTCTTTTTTTGCGGCCATTTTTTTTCCTTCCAGAATTCTCTTAACCGTGGAATATCTGCGCTACACTCAATCCGCGGCGACGCGCCACCGTTTCCGCGCTCACCAGTTCCTTAAGCGCGTAAAATGTAGCTTTGCTCAGGTTATGCGGATTTGAAGAGCCGTTGGATTTTGTAAGAATATTGTGTATACCGGCCATTTCACATATGGCCCGTACCGGACCGCCGGCAATAACGCCGGTACCTTCGGAAGCCGGCTTAAGCACAACCTTGGCGGCGCCAAAACGCGCGTTAACGGCATAGGGGATAGTACCCTTGAGCAGGGCCACCCGCACCAGGTTCTTTTTGGCCTGATCCGTTGCCTTGGATATGGCGTTGATAACCTCGTTGGCCTTTCCCAAACCAAGGCCGACAACACCGTTCCCATCTCCCACAACCACAATGGCGTTAAAGGAAAAACGACGTCCGCCTTTTAAAACTTTGGCTACCCGGTTGATATAAACAACCTTTTCTTTCAGTTCGATTTCACCCGGATTAATTCGATCTATCACTTTCCTGCTCCTTATTAAAACTCAAGTCCACCTTCACGGGCGCCGTCAGCCAGGGCTTTAACGCGACCGTGATAGATATATCCGTTACGATCAAAAACTACCCGGGAGATATCCATGGACTTTGCTTTTTCAGCAATTTTTTTGCCAACGATAGCCGCCGTTTCCGTTTTGGTTTTTGCCTTTTTGGCTTCCGCCGCCACATCCTTGCTGTAGTCTGTTAAACCCAGCAAAACCTTATTGGCGTAATCATCCACAATTTGTGCATGAATATGTTTGTGGCTGCGGCTTACAACCAAACGTGGTCTTTCGGCAGTACCTTTTATTTTTTTACGTGCCATTTTTTAATTACCCTTATTTACCTGCTGTTTTTCCTGCTTTACGGCGGATGTATTCGCCTTCATATTTGATACCCTTGCCCTTATACGGTTCAGGCTTTCTGTAACTGCGGATCTTGGCGGCGATCTTGCCAACCAGTTCCTTATCAATACCTTCCACAACGATCTCCGTGGGAGAAGGCGTCGACAGCTTAATCTCATCCGGCACGGCGATCATAATCGGATGGGAATAGCCCACCGTCAGTAAAAGGTTTTTACCTTTCATTTCCGCTTTATAACCCACGCCGACAATTTGCAGCTTTTTTGTATAACCGGCGGTAACTCCGACCACCATATTGTTTAACAATGCCCGGGTAAGGCCATGCAGGCTTCTGCTTTCCTTGCTGTCGGAATCACGGGATACAACCAGTGTTTCATCCTTGAGTTCCACGGACATTTTTTCATGAAAATTTCTGTTAAGTTCGCCTTTTGGCCCTTTTACAGTCAACATTGTTCCATCCAGGGTGACCTGCACGCCTGCCGGAACCGGAATGGGTAGTTTACCTATACGTGACACTTCAAATTCCTCGACTTTCGATTACCATACGTAGCAAATTACTTCGCCACCTACATTTTGTCTTTTTGCTTCACGGGCCGTAATAACACCATTTGGCGTGGTCAGGATGGCAACACCCAGGTTATTCTTCACGCGGGGCAGTTCATCCACGGAAACATAGTGGCGTCTTCCGGGTGTGCTGACTCGCTTGATTTCATGTATAACCGGGTCTTTGTTCTCATCGTATTTCAACCAAATACGAATGATACCCTGCTTACCGTCATCCAAAATAATGTATTTTTTGATGAACCCTTGTTGTAATAATATCCGGGATATTTTTCTTTTAATCTTTGACGATGGAATATCCACATGCTTTAAACCCGCATGCAAACCATTCCGGATACGCGTTAAATAATCCGCGATAGGATCAGACATTGACATTTTTAGTAAACCTCCACTACCAGCTGGCTTTTGTTATGCCGGGAATTTCTCCCTGCAAAGAGAGTTCCCTGAAACAAATCCGGCAAATTCCAAATTTACGCATATACGCTCTGGACCGTCCGCATCTGTTACAACGGTTGTATTCACGAACCTGAAATTTTTGTTTTCTATTCGCCTTTACGACTAAACACTTCTTTGCCAATTTAAACTCCGATTAATTTTTTCTAAATGGAAAACCCATTGCTTTTAACAGTTCATATGCTTCTTCATCGGTCTTTGCGGTTGTCACAAAGGTTATGTCCAGACCGCGTATTTTATCAATCTTATCCACATTGATTTCCGGGAAGATGATCTGTTCCTTTACCCCCAGGGAATAGTTACCCCGGCCGTCAAAGGACTTATCCGAATATCCGCGGAAGTCGCGTACACGCGGAACGGCCACGGTGATAAACCTGTCCAGGAATTCATACATACGCTTGTTGCGTAATGTAACCCGGCATCCGATTTTCATGCCCTGACGTAACTTAAAGTTAGATATGGACTTGCGGGCGGTTGTAATCTGAGGCTTCTGACCGCTGATGATCGTCAAATCCTCAATGGCCTTATCAAGATTTTTGGAATCCTGAATCGCTTCGCCGACCCCCATGTTAAGATTGATCTTGACCAGCTTCGGAACTTCGTGGATATTTTTATATCCAAACTTCTTTATAAGGGCCTGGACAACTTCTTCTTTATATTTTGTCGCCATTCGTGGTTGATAGCTCGACATCTTCATCTACTCGCTTTTAATTGATTATTTCACCCTGACACGCAGGATTTTTGCAGTAACGTACCTTGCTTCCATCCTCAAGGAACTTATATCCTACCCGTGTGGTTACGTTAAACTTTGTGGAATAATACATAACCTTGGATACATGGATAGGCGCTTCCTTTTCAACAATGCCGCCTTGCGGATTTTTTTGACTGGGCTTTGTATGGCGCTTAATAATGTTCACCCCTTCCACAATGATCTTGTTTTCATCGGGGAATACCTTTAGCACCTTGCCCACTTTATTGCGATCCGTAAATTTACCGCTTTTTACCTTTACTATATCGTCTTTTCTAATCTTCATTTTTCAAACCATTTAATAGGGTTATAAAACTTCGGGTGCCAATGACACTATTTTCATAAATTTCTTTTCACGCAATTCACGGGCGACCGGCCCAAAGATACGTGTTCCTCTCGGCTCTCCTTGTCCATCAAGAATAACGGCGGCGTTTTCATCGAAACGAATATAACTGCCATCCTGTCTCTTGATTTCCTTTTTTGTGCGTACAACGACAGCTCTGTGGACGGTACCTTTTTTAACCGCGCCACCGGGAATGGCACTTTTTACGGTGACCACGATGATGTCACCGATGGAAGCATATTTCCTTTTTGTGCCGCCTAATACACGGATGCACATCATCTTTTGAGCACCGGAATTATCGGCGGCTGTTAAACGGGTTTGTTCCTGAATCATTTTTTTATCCTGTGGTCTTGATTATTTAACCTTCTCTACAACTTCTACCAGGCGCCAACGTTTCTTTTTACTCAGCGGACGCGTTTCCATAATTTTAACCAGATCACCCTTTTGGCAGGTATTCTCTTCATCATGGGCGTATAGTTTTAAAGTCTTTTTGATGAATTTTCCGTATATCGGGTGCTTTAAACGTCTTTCCACGGCAACCGTGATGCTTTTATCCATTTCGTTGCTAACCACTCTGCCTACACGGGTTTTTCTTAAATTACGTTTTTCCATCTCTCGCTTAACTCTCTTTTTGACTGGTTGCTTGTTGATGAATGAGCGTTTTTAAACGAGCAATATCCCTGCGCACGAAACGGATCCTTAAAGGATTTGATATTTGATGCGTGGCTTGCTGCAGTCTTAAATTTTCAAGTTCCTCAACACGCTCGGTGAGGCGCTCTTTTAATTCATCCATACTTAAGCTTTTATAATCTTCTCTAGTTTTCATAGGGCACCATTTTAACTTTCTTTATGAACAAATTTTGTTTTAATGGGCAGTTTGTGGGAAGCCAGTCTCATGGCTTCCTTAGCCAATTCAAAGGGCACGCCGTCCAGTTCAAACATGATGCGGCCGGATTTTACCACGGCAACCCAATATTCCGGTGAACCCTTACCCTTACCCATGCGCGTTTCAGCAGGTTTCTTGGTAACAGGCTTGTCGGGGAAAATACGGATCCATACCTTACCGCCCCTTTTTACATGCCGGGTAATGGCAATACGCGTGGCTTCTATCTGGCGGCTGGTGATCCATCCGGATTCCATGGCTTTCAGTCCGTAGGTGCCAAAGGCGATCGAACTGCCTTTCTGGGCCAGTCCCTTCATTTTTCCACGTTGTCTTTTACGATATTTTACCTTTTTAGGCATTAACATTTTGGAAATCTCCTCAGATCAAAGTTTTACCGGCGTCCGATAACTTCGCCATTAAAAATCCACACTTTTACGCCGATCGCACCATAAGTTGTATGCGAAGTGTATGTTGCATAGTCAATATCCGCGCGCAGGGTATGCAGGGGAATCCGTCCCTCTTTGTACTGTTCGGTGCGGGCCATTTCAGCGCCGCCCAAACGTCCGCTGCACATGATCTTTATCCCTTCGGCGCCAAGGCGCATAGTCGAGGAGATCGATTTTTTCATGGCGCGGCGAAAGCTTACCTTACCCGCCAGTTGCCGGGCAATATTTTCCGCTACCAGATAAGCATCCAACTCGGGCTTTTTTATCTCGTTGATATTAATTTGTACTTCCTTGCCGGTAAGCGCCTTAAGTTCCTCGCGCAGTTTATCAACTTCAGAACCTTTTTTGCCGATAACAATACCGGGACGAGCCGTATGAATGGTCAAAATGACCCGCTTGGCCGTGCGCTCTATTTCAATCCTGCTTACCGCGGCTTTTTTAAGACGGCTTTTTATATACTTACGAAGTTTTAAATCTTCCTCGAGTTTTCCTGCGAAGTTTTTTTCATCAAACCAGGAACTATTCCAGGAACGAATAATGCCAAGTCGTAACCCGATGGGATTAACTTTCTGTCCCAAAATATTCTCCTTCGATTAACTTGTATGTTCTACGACTACAGTGATGTGCGACGTACGCTTACGAATCTGTCCCGCGCGCCCCATCGACATGGGACGGAATCTTTTCACTATCGGTCCGCCATCCACATAAACATTCTTAACGATCACGTTTTCCATATCAAAACGTTCGTTTTCATCAATATTGCTTAAATTGGAAAATGCAGAATGGATTGTTTTATACAGAGGCTCCGCCGCATTTTTACGGGTAAAGTGCAAAATATTCAATGCATCCTTTACGGTGTGCCCCTTAACCAATTCCAAAACTCTGCGTGCCTTGTGCGGTGACATCCGCACATACATCGAACGCGCCTTTGCTTCCATTATTCAATTCCTCTACTTAAGACGTGACATGCGCTCGGCAAGCTTGCCGCCATGCCCACGAAAAGTACGTGTTGGAGAAAACTCACCCAATTTATGTCCCACCATGTTTTCCGAAATGTAAACCGGTATGAACTTTTTTCCGTTGTGCACGGCAATGGTATGGCCTACAAACTCAGGCGGAATGGTACTACGCCTGGCCCAGGTTTTTACTACCACTTTTTTGTTTTCTTCATTTAATTTTGCAATTTTTTTATCAAGACTTTCATCTATGAAGGGTCCCTTTTTTACAGACCTGGCCATGGACGACTCCTATTTTTGATTACGCCGTTTAACAATCATTGCACTGGATTGTTTTGATTTTTTACGGGTTTTTAAACCTTTTGCCAACTGTCCCCAGGGTGAACGCGGATGTCCGCCACCGGAAGTACGACCTTCGCCACCACCCATGGGGTGATCAACGGGGTTCATGGCCACGCCGCGAACGTTAGGACGCTTGCCCAGCCATCGTGTCCGGCCGGCCTTACCGATAGAGATGTTCATATGGTCGCCGTTGGAAACGATGCCGATGGTGGCATAACAGGTGCTGGGTACCTTGCGCACTTCACCGGAGGGCATCTTTAACAGGGCATACTTTTCTTCACGGGCCAGAATTTGTGCATAAGTACCCGCGCTGCGTGCCAGTTGCGCGCCCTTTTTCGGCTTCATTTCCACGGCGTGAACCATCAGCCCCACGGGAATTTTTGCCAGAGGCAGGGCATTGCCTTCTTTTATTTCCGCGCCTTCACCGGCCATAACGGTGTCACCCACCTTAATGGCGTCCGGCGCCAGTATATAACGTTTTTCACCGTCCGCATAGTGCAACAGCGCAATACGCGCAGTACGGTTGGGATCATACTCGATGGAAAATACCTTAGCCGGTACACCGTGCTTATTGCGTTTAAAATCGATTTTGCGATAGCGACGTTTATGACCGCCGCCGCGCTGCCACGATGTGATCCGTCCGGTATTATTACGGCCACCCGATTTGGAAATGGGTTCTAATAAAGATTTTTCAGGCTCGGTACGCGTGATCTGTGCAAAGTCACTTACCGTCTTAAATCTTTGTCCCGGCGTTATTGGTTTATAGCTTTTAATACCCATTATATTCCTCGTTGAACTTAAGCGTTATCAAACAGATCTAATTTGTAGTCGGCTTCCAAGGTAACGATGGCCTTCTTCCAATCCGACTTCCGTCCGACAAATCGTCCCTGACGGGTCATTTGCTGACGCATCTTTCCACGAACATTCATTGTCCGTACACTTTTCACTTTTACATCGAACTTGCTTTCAACAGCATTTTTAATTTCGATTTTATTGGCCCGCGGATTAACGGAAAAGGCATACTTGTTCATCGTTTCCTGTTGCGTGGCCATTTTCTCCGTATATATAGGCTTTATTAAAATAGTTTTTGTCTTCATTAGCCCAATACCTCATTTATTTTTGCCAGGGCGCCTTCCTGAATTAGAACCGTGTGGGCATTAACCACATCATAGGAAGAGAAGGTGGCATCCTCGCGAACGCTGACTTTATAGATATTATCCGCCGACTTATATACATTAGGCATATTGCCGTTGGTAAGAATCAAAACGCGTTTTCCCGTAAGGTTTAACCCCTCCAACATGGCCGTAATGGTTTTCGTTTTGGGCGCGTCCATCTGAAAATCCTCTACAACGACAATTTTCTCATTCTGCGCTTTATCCGTTAACACGGAACGTCTGGCGATTTTTTTCACCTTCTTATTCACTTTTTGATAGTAGCCATGAGGCTCCGGGCCAAAAACACGGCCACCGCCCACATGATGCGGAGCGCGGGTAGACCCCTGGCGCGCGCGACCGGTTCCCTTTTGGCGAAAAGGCTTGCGCCCGCCACCGGAAACATAGGAACGGCCCTTGCTGGCATGGGTGCCCTGGCGCTTATTGGCCATCAGAGCCTTTATGTCCAGCCATACCACATGCTCGTTAATCTCACCGGCGAAGATCGAATCGTTCAGTTCTGCTTCCTTACCGGTCTTTTTTCCATTTATATCAAATACTGCTACGTTCATTGTTTTACCACTTAGTTTTAATCTCGACAATGGAATTTTTAGCGCCGGGTATGGAGCCCTTGAGATAAATCAGATTGTTTTCCGCGTCTACCTTTACCACAGGCACATTTTTGAGAGTAATTCTGTCGTTACCCATGCGACCGGCCATTTTGATACCCTTGAACACACGAGAAGGATACGAGCTTTGACCGATGGAACCCGGAGCGCGTAAACGATCCGATTGCCCGTGGGTTTTGGGGCCGCCGGCAAAATTGTGACGTTTTACTACCCCCTGAAAACCCTTACCCTTGGACACCGCGGATACCATTACCTGATCTCCGGCGGAAAACCTGTCGGCCTTCAGTTCCGTTCCCACTTCCAGCTCTTCGTAATCCGAAAAACGAAATTCACGCACGATACGCTTGTTGCCTACTTTTGCTTTTGCAAAATGGCCCCGCATAGCCTTACTGGTACGCTTTTCCTTTTTATCCTGAAAAGCGATCTGTACTGCTATATAGCCGTCCTTTTCCCGTGTTTTCTTTTGTGTAACATAGCAAGGGCCAGCTTCGACTATCGTTACCGGCACAACCAGACCATCATCACTAAAGATTTGAGTCATACCCTTTTTTACACCAAGAATTCCCTGCATCATTTTCTCCGAAACTTAAAATCAGGTTTTTATTTCGATATCAACACCGGCGGGCAGCTCCAGCTTCATCAAAGCATCTACCGTTTTACCGGTGGCGTTTAAGATATCTATTAATCTTTTGTGAATACGCGTTTCAAACTGTTCACGCGACTTTTTATCAACATGCGGCGAACGCAATACCGTGTATACAGAGCGATCTGTCGGCAAAGGTATCGGTCCTGAAATCTTGGCGCCCGTGGAGCGTGCCGTACGAATTATTTTATCAGTCGACTTGTCGATCTGATTGTGATCGTATGCCTTTAAACGGATGCGTATATTTTGATTAGCCACGTCTGTTTTCTCCGATCTTATTCTATAATTTCCGATACAACGCCGGCGCCTACGGTGCGGCCACCTTCACGGATGGCAAAACGCAATTCCTTCTCCATGGCCACTTCCTTGCCCAGCTCGATCTCTACCGTGATGTTATCGCCCGGCATAACCATCTCTACCCCTTCCGGCAGTTTGATGGAACCGGTCACATCCGTCGTGCGGAAATAGAACTGAGGACGGTAACCCTGGAAGAAAGGCGTATGACGACCGCCTTCATCCTTGGTCAATACATACACTTCACCCTTGAACTTGCGGTGAGGCGTAATACTGCCAACTCCGGCCAATACCATGCCGCGCTCGATATCTTCCTTATTAACACCGCGCATCAAACAACCCACGTTGTCACCGGCGCGGCCCTCGTCCAGAAGCTTGCGGAACATTTCAACACCGGTAATCACTACCTTGCGGTGCGTGCCCAGTCCGATCATTTCCACTTCATCACCCACGTGTACAACGCCACGCTCGATACGGCCCGTGGCTACCGTTCCGCGACCCGTAATAGAGAATACGTCCTCTACCGGCATCAGGAAGGGCTTGTCCACATCGCGCTCGGGCGTCGGGATATACTCATCAACGGCTTTCATCAGCTCAAGGATAGGCTTGGCGGCTTCACCGGAAGGATCATTCAACGCGTTCAGGGCGCTGCCCATGATCACGGGAATGTCATCGCCGGGGAAATCGTAGGAGGAAAGCAGCTCGCGCAGTTCCAGCTCCACCAGTTCCAACAATTCGGGATCATCTACCTGATCCACTTTATTCATAAAGACAACGATGTAGGGAACGTTCACCTGACGCGCCAGCAATACGTGCTCGCGGGTTTGCGGCATGGGGCCGTCGGCGGCGCTCACTACCAGAATGGCGCCGTCCATCTGCGCGGCACCGGTAATCATATTCTTTACATAATCCGCGTGACCGGGACAATCCACGTGGGCATAGTGGCGCTTGGCCGTTTCATACTCCACGTGCGCCGTGGCGATGGTGATACCACGCTCACGCTCTTCCGGCGCGTTATCGATACTGTCAAACGAACGCTCCTGGGAAAGACCCTCTTTGGCCAATACCTGCGTAATGGCGGCGGTCAGGGTTGTTTTTCCGTGATCCACGTGACCGATCGTACCAATGTTTACGTGCGGTTTACTTCGATCAAATTTTTCTTTAGCCATTTTGTGACTCCTTA